>DASWST010000212.1:0-69223 GCA_036402515.1 Pseudonocardia sp. | reverse complement strand
CAGATCCGGCCCTCTGACCAGGACTCTCCGACGGTGACCTGGTGGCCGCGAAGCCGCAGTTCGGTAATCGTGGGCTCCCCGATACGCGATTCGACGACCACACTGCCGGGGTGCATCTCACGCGGATAGAACGAACTTGGGAAACTCTCGCTGTGCCAGTTCGGGGCGTCAATGGCGCCCTGCAGATCGAGCCCGTTGCGCACTTTCTCACGTAATGCGACGGCGAGAAGGAAATGCACCGTCCACTGGTCCTGTTGATCTCCGCCGGGCGTGCCGAACGCCATGACGGGCTCGTCGTCGCGCAACGCCAGGGACGGGCTCAAGGTGGTGCGCGGGCGCCGGCCCGGGGTGAGCGAGTTGGGCAGATCGGGTTCCAGCCAGGCCATCTGCAGCCGGGTGCCGAGCGGGAACCCGAGCTCGGGCACCACCGGGTTGGACTGCAGCCAGCCACCGCTCGGCGTGGCCGCGACCATGTTGCCCCAGCGGTCGACGACGTCCACGTGACAGGTGTCGCCGAATGTAGCGCCGTCCCGCCCGACCGTCGGCTCCCCCGCCCCGACCCCCGCGGGCAGCAGTCGCGGGCCGTTCGCCGCCCTCAGCGCCGCCTCGGGGAGCCGGGGCTCACGGCCGCCCGGGCTGCCGGGACGCAACTCGAAGGACGCCTGCTCACCGATCAGCGCGCGGCGGGCGGCGGAGTAACCGGGCGCGAGCAGCGCGTCGAGGGTGACATCCGCGGCCGGGGCGTCGCCGTACCAGGCCTCCCGGTCCGCCATCGCCAGCTTGGTGCCCTCCACCAGGGTGTGCACGTAGTCCGGAGTGCCGTACTCCAGCCCGTCCGGCAGCAGGGCGAGCTGCTGCAGGAACGCCGGGCCCTGGCTCCACAGTCCGGCCTTGGCGATCGTCCAGCCGTTCCAGGTGAACGTGGCCGGCGCCTCGTAGCTGGCCCCAAACCCGGCCAGATCAGCCGGGCCGAGTGTGCCCGCGTGCCGCTCACCCGAGGTGTCCATGGTGGGCCGTGCGGCGAACGCGGCCAGGTGCTCGGCCACGAACCCCTCGCGCCAGACACGGCGCGCCGAGTCGATCTGTGCCTCGCGGCTGGGCCCGGTCGCTTCCGCGATCAGCCGGCGCCAGGTGCCCGCCAGCGCCGTGTTCCGCAGCAGGGCGCCCGGACGGGGCGGCCGCCCGTCGGCGAGGTAGACCGCGGCGGAGGTGGTCCACTCGGTCTCGAACAACTGCTGGACGGTGCCGACCACTTCGCCGATCCGCTCGACGGCGGGATGGCCCGCCTCGGCGTAGCCGATCGCGTAGCGCAGCACGTCAGCCAGGGACTTTGTGCCGTGGTCACGGAGCAGGAGCATCCAGGCGTCGAACGCACCGGGCACCGCCGCGGCGAGCGGCCCGGTGCCGGGGACCAGGTCCAGGCCAAGATCGGTGTAGTGCTCGACGCTTGCGCCGGCCGGGGCCGGCCCCTGTCCGCACAGCACCCGCACGGGCCCGCCGACCGGAGCCAGGATGATCGGCACCTCGCCACCGGGACCGTTGAGGTGGGGTTCCACCACGTTCAGCACGAACCCGGCGGCGACCGCCGCATCAAAGGCGTTGCCGCCGTCCTCCAAGACCGCCATCGCGGTCGCCGAAGCCAGCCAGTGCGTCGAAGAGGCCATGCCGAACGTGCCCTGCAGGGTCGGGCGGGTGGTGAACACGAGCGACGCCTCCGCTCACACGGTGGATGTCCGACAAGTGGACACCCAGAGCCACCGCTGCGTCCAAGACATGTATGACACCGCACCCATAGCGCAGAGCTATCACCGGTCGCTAGAAAGGACGGATGGAACGGCGCCAGCTGGAGTACTTCGTCGGGATCGTGGAGCACGGCGGATTCAGCGCCGCCGCCCGAGCGCTGCACGTCGCGCAACCCTCCCTGTCTCGCTCGATCGGCAAGCTGGAGCACGAGCTGGAGGTGACGCTGTTCCACCGGGTGGGGCGCACCGCCGTGCTCAGCGCCGCCGGAGAGGCTCTCGCGGATCGGGCTCGACTGGTGCTGCGGGACCTCGACGCCCTGCGCGCGGCGGCCCGTTCGCTGGGTGAGGGCGTCGCGGGGAGGGTCGAGATCGCGGCCACTTCCTCGTCCGGGCTCGAGCCGGTGACCGGCGTGATTGCCGAGCTGCGTGAGCGCCACCCCGGCATCACGGTGAGCACGACGTCCGCGCTCTCCGCGGTCGAGGTGGTGGCGATGGTGCTGCAGGGCCGGTGCGAGGCAGGGGTGTGCGGCAGCGCGGAACGGCCCGCTGGGCGCGGCATCGTGGCGCACCACCTGCGGGACGAGGAGTTCCTGCTGGTGGTTCCGCCCGGCACGCTCTCCGACGCCGGGCCTTCGGTGCGCCGCGAGGTGCTGCACGGCATGCGGTTCGTCCTCCCGGCACCGGCGACGGCGGTCCGCACGCTGTTCGACCTGCTGTCCGGCAGCGTCGGCGGGATGACCGTCGCGGCGGAGGTCGGCGATCGCAGCATGGTGTTGCCGATGGTGCTGCGCGGCATCGGCGCGGGTCTGATGCCGGACGGCTGGGCCGATCTGGCCCGCCGCGCGGGAGCCGGGGTCCACCATTTCGACCCGCCGGAGCGGCTCCCCCAGTGGCTGGTGCACCGCACCGACGTGATCACCGCCGCGGCCCGGGCCTTCGTCGACGCGACGCTGGCGGGAAGCGCCCACTGACCTAGGAGCGCCCTGGAGTCATCCAGGCCGACCGGAATCATCGTTGCGCGCCGATCATCGACCAGCTAACGTTGGTGGCGTCTCCTCTTGTGGTTGCGGGTAGAGGACGTTCCCCCGCAAGAGTCGTCAGATCCCCTGAGATCCCGCCTGGATGTGGCTTCCGAGTGAAGCCGTTCCCGGTGCGGACGGGGACCCTCAGCGGCACGTGCCGGCTTGTCCCGGCCCGATCACCGCACCCTCCATGATCAATCCATCCAAGAAAGAAACACCATGAATGACAACGAATCTTCCAACCAACCCCCCGACATCGGCGGGGCCCACCAGCCGCCGCACGAGGTCAGTTCGAAGGGACCCGTCACCGGGATCCTCGACATCGTGGACAACCGAGCCTTCGTGCGCACCGACGGCTACCTACCCGGACCGGGCGACGCCCAGGTGCCACCCGGGCTGGTCCGCACACACCGATTGCGCCGAGGTGACACAGTCACCGGCACAACCGGCCCCCCTGGCAAGGGCGACAAACTCGCATCCCTGGTCCATGTCGAGGCCATCAACGGCCAGCACCCAGGCCACACCCTGTCCCGACCGGCGTTCTCCGAACTGGTCCCGCTCTACCCGAACGAACGCCTGTTCCTGGAGACCGAACCGCACGCCCTCACCACACGGGCGATCGACCTGTTCATGCCGGTCGGCAAGGGACAACGGGCCTTGATCGTCGCACCGCCGAAGGCCGGCAAGACCTCCGTGCTGCAGGCAATCGCCCACGGCATCGCCAAGAACCACCCAGAATGCCACCTCATGCTCGTCCTTGTCGGCGAACGCCCGGAGGAAGTCACCGACCTGGCACGCGCCGTGCCCGGCGAGGTCATCGCCGCCACGTTCGACCGCCCACCCCACGAGCACACCGCGCTGGCCGAGCTGGCCATCGAACGCGCCAAACGCCTGGTCGAAATGGGCCGCGACGTCGTGGT
The DNA here is from genome assembly GCA_036402515.1 of Pseudonocardia sp. GTDB lineage: Bacteria > Actinomycetota > Actinomycetes > Mycobacteriales > Pseudonocardiaceae > Pseudonocardia. Next base: position 65,539 of record DASWST010000212.1, on the reverse strand, counting down.
CATGCTCGACTCGCTCACCAGGCTGGGCCGGGCCTACAACCTCGCCGCGCCGGCATCCGGACGGATCCTGTCCGGCGGCGTGGACTCCACCGCGCTCACACCACCGAAACGGTTCCTCGGCGCCGCCCGCAACATCGAGAACGGCGGCTCACTGACCATATTCGCCACCGCACTGGTGGAAACCGGCTCGGCCGGCGACACACTGATCTTCGAAGAATACAAAGGAACCAGCAACGCCGAATTGAAACTGGACCGCAAGATAGCGAACAGGCGCGTCTACCCCGCCATCGACTTGCGCCAGTCCAGCACACGCAAGGAAGAACTGCTGCTCACCGCCGAGGAAATGGCCGCCACCCACACCTTGCGCCGCGCCCTCGACAGCCGAGACAACCAGCAGGCCCTCGACATGCTCCTCGGCGGCCTCCGCAAGACCCACACCAACGCCGAATTCCTCACGCAGTTCACCAGAACCACGCAGTCCCCCCAGTAGACACGCGTGCTCGAACGGACACCCTGCTTGTAGTGATCAATTCAACGTCAGGGGAGCCGCGGTCAGTCCTCCGTCACCAGCTCACGGAACTGGCCGGGAAGTTGGCCAACCACCTTGGCGTAGACGTCCTCGGGCACCGACGCACGCAGGGTGACGAGCACCGCGCGCAGGCCCGCGTGCACCTCATCTCGCCGTAACCCGGTGCGTTCACTGACCTGCGTCTCAGCCTCCTCCAGCCCTACCCGCCGCGACAGCCGGGCCTTCACCCCCCGCACCTCGCCTTCCAGGCCGTCCGGCAGACCCATCACCAGATCGCGGACCGTTCCCTCGCTCAACCGCTGGGCGAGCGTCTGGAGTGTCGCCCGGGTCAAATCGGCGGCCTCCTCGCGGGACAGGCCGGTTTGCTCGGCCACGGACCCGAAGAACTCCCGTTTGTCCACGTCCCGCTCCTCTCACTGGGCTCACTGGTCTCACTGGGCGTAGCGTGCGGCGGTATGCCCCAGGGCCCCGTCCTCATCGCCTTCGACGGCACACCCGCCTCGCGAAAGGCCCTTCGAGCCGCCGCGGAGCTCTTCGCGCCACGGCCGGCGGTGGTCGTTGTGGTGTGGGAAGCCGGCCGGGGCTTCGAACTCGCCAACCTGCCGAGCCTGGGCCTGGACACCGGGCTGGCCCCGCTCGACCTGCGCACCGCGGCCAAGCTCGACCAACAGCTCTACGACGCCGCGCGCCGCCTCGCCCAGCAGGGCGCCGCGCTGGCCCGCGAGGCCGGGCTCGCGGCCGAGGCGCGGACGGTCGCTGACGAGGGCGACGTGGCCGACACCCTCGTCCAGGTTGCCCAGGAGCTCGCGGCCCAGGTCCTGGTCGTCGGCGCGCACGGTCATGGTGCGCTCAGCGAGCTGCTGCTGGGCAGCACGTCCCGCGCCGTGGTCAAGCACGCGCCGTGCCCGGTGTTGGTGGTGCGCGGCGAGGACGAGCGAGGGCCCGGCTAGCCGAGTCACTTGATACGGGTGCGCCCTCATCGCCCCGATTGTGCCGCCAGCGACCCGACCGGTGAGCTGCCTGCGCGCCGCTGCGCCTTCGGGGTCCAGCCCGGCGGGGAAACTTTGCGCGCCCGGGACGAGGCGAGGCGCCGACCGGACCGGTGTGATCGGCCTTCAACCCTCGGCAGGAGGCCGTCGCCCATGGAGCTCTTCGACGTGGTGGTCCTTGGTTCGGGCCCTGGCTCGGAACCGGTCTGGTCGTCCGCCGACGGCCGCTCGGTGGCCGTGGTGGAACGCGCACTGGTCGGCGGGGCCTGCCCGTTCCTGGCCTGCGTGCCCAGCAAATCGATGCTGCGCAGCGCCGCAGTGTGGGCGACGGCCGCCGACCCGGAGTTCGCGCCGTTCTTCCTCGGGCCCGTCGACCCCGCGCTCGCGTACCGGCAGGCGGTGCTCCGGCGCGACCGGGCGGTGCACAACCGTGACGACTTCGAGGCCGCCGAGCGGCTGCGCCGGAGCGGTGCCCGGTTGTTCCGCGGCCACGGCCGGGTCGTTCGGCCGGGGGTGCTGGACGTCGGCGGCACCCGAATCCGGTACCGGGATCTTGTGCTGGCCACCGGGTCGGTGCCGATCCTGCCGCCGATCGTCGGGCTGCAGTCGATCACCCCGTGGACCAGCGAGCAGGCGCTGAGCACCGCCGAGCTGCCGGAGTCGCTCGTGGTGGTCGGCGGCGGCCCGGTGGGCTGCGAGCTCGGATTGCTGTTCGCCATGTTCGGCACCGTGGTCACCATGGTGCAGCGCGCGGACCGGTTGCTCCCGCGCGAGGAACCCGCCGCCGCGGCGACGCTCACCGAAAAGCTGCACACCCTGGACGTCCGTACCCTGCCCGGCACCACGGTCACCGAAGTCGCTCCGTGCGGCGCCGGCGTCCGTGCGACCGTCGATATCGGCCGTCCGATCGAGGCCGAGCGGCTGCTGCTCGCGGTGGGCCGCCAGCCGAGGGCCGATGACCTGGGCCTGGAGAACCTCAGGGTCGACGTGCGCCCTGGCTCGCCGGTGCCGGTCGACGAGCGGTGCCGGGTGGTCGGCGCCGAGCACGTGTGGGCGGTCGGCGACGTCACCGGCATCGCGCCGTACACCCACACCGCCGAGTACCAGGGCCAGCTGGTCGCGGCGAACCTGCGAGGCGAGGATGCCCGGGCCGATTACCAGGCCATCCCCCGCGCGGTTTATACCGACCCGAGCGTGGTCGCGGTCGGGCACACCGAGGCGAGCGCCCGCGACGCCGGGATCGCCCCGCTGGTCACCCAGGCCGACATCGGCCAGACCGCGCGAGCGGTGACCGAAGGTATGCACGAGGGTTGGGTGCGCCTGGTGGCCGACCCGGCCAGGGAGATCCTCATCGGGGCCACCGCGGTGGGCGGCCGGGGCGAGGAGTGGATCGGCGAGCTGGCCCTGGCGATCCGCGCGGAAATCCCGATCCGGCTGCTCGCCGACGTGGTTCGCCCCTTCCCGACCTTCAGCCGGGTGCTGGACGCCCCGCTTCGCGAGCTGGCACACGCCACCAGGCGAGTCAGCCGATAAGCCGCGCCCTTCCTAGCGGGAGCGCGGGCACTTTCACCGGTACTCAGCCAGCCGGCCGACCACCTTCTCGAACACCGCCTTTGATGGGCGCTCAGGGCGATGAGGCTGACCTGACCGAGGGGCTGGGCGTCGGTGATTCCGGTTGTCGAGGGAGCGGCATGAAGGCCACCTCCGCGGCGGGCTGCTGGCTCGGCGGGTCCGGCGCCAACGCGAGTTTTGCGCCGCCCAGTCGGTCGATCTCGCGGTCGAGCTCGCCACGCAGCTCGGCGAGCCGCGAGCGCAGCCGCGCCTCCGACTCCCGCACCAGATTGGCGCGTTCGCGCACCGCCTCCGCCAGCTCCTCCGCGTCGCGGTGGGCCTGTGCCCTGGTGCGGTCCGCCCGGGCCGTGGCGTCGGCGAGCAGCCGGTCGGCTTCGCCCCTACGCCGCGCGACGATCCGCTTCGCCCGTCCCCGGGCATCCGCCAGCAGCCGATCGGCTTCGGCCGCGCGCTCCGTGATGATCCGTTCCGCTTGCCTGCGGGCGTCGGCGAGTACCCGATCAGCTTCGCCGCCACGGTCAGCAGCTGCGCTGGCCAACGAGTCCGCGATGTGCCGGGCCTGCGCGACAAGGCGATCCGCTCGGGTGCGTGCGTCGGCCAGCTGCCGGTCTCCCAGGGCGCGCGCGTCGGCCAGGAGCCGAGCAACCTCGGTATGACCAGCTGCCACGTCCTGCTCGATGGCCGCCGCGGCCTCGGCCTGGCGAGCGGCCATGGCGTCGGTGAAGTCCTGCTCGGTCCGCGCACGCTCCTCAGCCGCCTGAGTCTCCAGCTCACGGCGCTCTCGCTCGCCCTGCTCCCGCATCCGAATCACCTCGGCGGCCGCCGCGGCGCGGATGCGTTCGGCCTGGCCGCTGGCCGCCGAGACCATGTCTTCGGCCCGCGTCGCGGCATCCGCGACGATCCGGTCGGCCTCCTGGCGCGCCTGGGTCAGCATGTCGCGCATCCGTGCGCGTTCGCCGGCAAGCCGGTTGCGCTCCTGTTCCAGCCGGCGGCGTATCTGCTCATTGCGCAGCCACCCGATCTGCGCTTGCGCCACGATGGCGTCGGCTTCCTCCTGGGCCTGCTCGCGCAGCCCGGCAACCTCCTCCGCGGCCAGCTCCAGCATCACCCGCAGCCGCCTACTCACCCCCTCGGCCGATCGGGGCGAGGCGCCCAGCCCCCGCAGCTGCTCCCGCAGGCGCTCCTTCTCCGCACGTTCTCGATCGACCCGGCGCACCAGCTGGTCACGGTGCTCGACCAGCGCGTCCCGGTCGGCGGAGAGCATGAGCATCTGGGTATCCAGATAGCTCAGATACTCATCGACCTGGCCCGGGGAATATCCCCGGCGAGTCACGGAAAATTCCCCGCCGGGAGCGGGCAAGCGGGCATCCGTGGACGACATGCCACCACCGTAGCCGTGCCCGGGCCTCCAACTACAGGCTTGGTTACTCGCTCGATACGTTGACCTTCAGGAAGACCTTCAGGAAGATCTTCAGGATGACCTCGGGTCGCGGTCTCTTCCGAGATCACCGAGATAAATCGGATATGCGCGACACATGGCAAAACTGATTGGCCGCTCCAAATAGAAACTCGGACGGGCGGCTCGACCAGCGCTCCTGGTATAGATAATTGGAAACGCGATGGCCCGATCTCGCGGACGTCGCAGGACCACTCGGTGAGCAACGAGTCCCGCCTGGTCTGGCACCCCGGCCGCTCGCAACTCGGCTGCCTGGCGAACAACATGCGCGATGCGGCCAAGCAGGCCTACCGCTGCTCAAGCGGGAGTGGCCCAGGTCACCCCGGAGCCTACGCCAATCGTGCTAGCGTCAGCCAACAAGTGGACTAGCAGCCCACGGACTGCGGCGTCTTGCTGTTGAATTGGCACCTCGGCCACTTCAGTGCGTGGTCAATGATCAGTCGCTGGGGGGCAACTGATGCGAATTCCGCACAAAGGACTCTCAGCTTTTATCACCCAGCACAAATCGGCGATTCGCGCTATTCCCGATGATCCAGCGGCCGGTCCGCGCGCCGCCGGCCCGGACACCCGGGAAGCACCCTGGTCGTTCGCCGCGCCGTGGGGTGGCCGCGGCTGGGTGACCGACCTGGCCGGCCCGGTGCACTGGATCGAGTTCGGCCCCGCCGACCTGGCGGACACCCCACCCGTGCCCGAGGCGGCGGCCAACACCGCGCCCGCGGGCGCCACTACCGACATCATGTCGACCAGCCGCCCAGCCGACGCGCCGCCGATCGTCTTCGTGCACGGCCTGGGCGGCTCACACCTGGACTGGGTGCGGGTCGGATCGGGGCTCGCCGTCGACCGCCGCGCGGTGGCGCTGGACCTGCGCGGTTTCGGACTGACCCCCGGCAGGCCGCGAAAGTCCACGGTGGCGGCCAACGTGGCGCTGCTGGACCGGTTCCTCCGCGAGGTGGTCGGCAGGCCAGCAGTGCTCGTCGGGAACTCGATGGGCGGCCTGATATCCATCCTGCAGAGCCACGCGCACCCCGAGACGGTTGCCGGGCTGGTGCTGGTGAACCCCGCGCTACCCCAGCCGGGTCCGCGCCCCGAGCTCCGGGTGGTCGCCCTGTTCCTGGCGTATACCCTGCCCGGATTGGGCGAGATCTGCGTGCGCGCGGAACAACGCCTGGTCCCGGCTGAGGACCGGGTGCGAGGCTCACTGGGTTACTGCTTCGCCAATCCCTTCCGGGCGCCGCGTGAGCTGGTGAGTGCCCTAGTGGCGTTGACCGAGGAGCGCCGCCGCATACCCGGCACCGCGACGCCCTTCGTGGCCGCTGCCCGCAGCACCGTTCCCGCGGTCGTCGACCGGCGCAACCGCGCGGCTTTGGGCGCCATCCACGTGCCGGTGTTGCTGATCCATGGCGAGGCGGACCGGCTGGTGTCCGTGCTGTCCTCCCAGGCGGCGGCCGCGGCCAACCCGGGCTGGGAGACCCGCTTCCTACCCGACGTCGGCCACATGCCACAGCTGGAAATGCCGGAGCCGGTGCTCGACGCCGTCACCGGTTGGCTCGCCCGCCACCCGGCCCTGCGCGGCCGACAAGGCGTGTCGTCCTGACTGTGGTCCGATCAGTCTCGCGACGAACGGGGCACTCCGCCAGGGCCACACCACGTCGCCGGTCCTGGATGCCACGGCCGGCGAGAACGACCTCGCGTGAGAGGCTCGGCTAGGTTGGAGCTGCCGAGGAACACTTGGAGGGGGCTTGCAGGTCAACGGTGCGCATAGCCTGTTGAACACGCTGATGACCAACGGGGTAAACGTCTGTTTCGCGAATCCCGGCACGTCGGAGATGCACTTCGTGGCCGCCCTCGACCAGATCGACGGCATGCGCTGCGTGCTGGGTCTTTTCGAGGGTGTGGTCACCGGCGCCGCGGATGGGTACGCGCGGATGGCCGACCGACCCGCGTCGACGCTGCTCCACCTGGGTCCGGGCCTGGCGAACGGGCTGTCGAACCTGCACAACGCGATGCGCGCCCAGTCGCCCATCGTGAATGTCATCGGCGACCACCCCAACTATCACCGCCACTACGACCCACCGCTGACCTCCGATATCGAAGGCACCGCCCGCCCCTTCAGCCATTGGGTGCGGACATCACCCACGGCGGACACAATCGCGGCCGACACCGCCGCCGCGGTGGCCGCGGCCAAAACGGCTCCGGGTCGAATCGCGTCACTCATCCTGCCCGCCGACGTCGCCTGGACTCCCATTTCCGAACAGTCCGCGACCGGCCCCGCCGAAAAGGCCGCCGTCCCGCCGACCAGAAAGCCGGCCGATGCGGCGATCGACGCCGCGGCCGCGATCCTGCGGTCCGGTAAGAACGTCGGCCTCCTGCTCGGACCGAGCGCTACCCGCGAGCAGCCGCTGGAGCTAGCCGGAAAGATCGCTGGCGCCACCGGAGCGCTGCTCTACGCACCAACCCACACCGCACGGATCAGCCGCGGCGCGGGCCGAGTCCCAGTGCAACGCCTGCCCTATCCTGTTGATCAGGCTCTGGACACCCTGCGGGATATCGAGAACCTCATCCTGGTCGGCGCGAAGACCCCGGCGGCGTTCTTTGCCTATCCCGACAAGCCCAGCCAGCTCATCCAGCCTGGCACACACGTGCACGAACTCGCTCGCTCCGACGAGGACGTCGTCTATGCACTGCGGGCGCTGACCGAGGCCGTGGATGCGACCGCGGCGACCGCGCCGGTGGCCGACCTGCAGATCGGCGCGCGGCCGAACGGCGAGCTCACCCCGGAGAAGATCGGCGCGCTGCTCGGCGTCATGCTGCCCGCGCAGGCGATCGTCATCGACGAGTCGATCACCACCGGCCGCACATTCCTCGACGACACCCGAACCGCGCATCCGCACGACTGGATCCTCGGAACCGGTGGAGCTATCGGTTACGCCCTCCCGTGCGCCACCGGGGCCGCTATCGCCTGCCCAGACCGGAAGGTCATCGTGCTGGAAAGCGACGGAAGCGGTATGTACATGCCGCAGGCGCTGTGGACCCACGCCCGTGAAAGCCTGAACATCCTCACGCTCGTATTCGCCAACCGCAAATACCAGATACTCCGGAATGAAATGAAGAACGTCGGTGCCACTCAGACCGGATCGAACGCGGACGGACTTCTCAACATCGACAAACCGAGCATCGACTGGCTCGCGCTGGCGCGAACCTTCGGAGTCGAAGCTTTCCGCGCCCATACCACTGACGAGCTAGCCCGGCACGTCGAAGCGGGTCTTGCCATCCAAGGGCCATGCCTGATCGAAGTAGTCTGCTGACTCGAGCCGGCACAGCGCCACCGGGCCACCCAAGAGGCGCGGGCCCCTCCCCAAAAAATTCCTTAGGCCTGTCCCTGAGAGGCGTGCGCAACTGGGCTGATACAACATTCCATAGAGGGCCGCGAACCGGCCGTCGAACGACGAGTCTCGGCACGACCGGGACAGAGCGAAAGATCAGGTTCTGTTGATCAAGGTGCGAGTACACGCCTCACAGGTCAGGCTGGGTGACCGGCTGATCGGCGATCAAGGCAAACCCTCTCAGATCGTCATTCAGGTCCGCGCTCGCGCCGGGGAGGTCCGGCTGTCGCACGGCTCCTCCTACACGAGCTTCGTCGGGGATCCGCTGGTATGGGTGCTGCGCAACGAACCCCGGGTCATCGACGAAGAGTTGCCCGACACCATCTGGCGCCCCCGAGGCCCTCGGCTCACCCAGCCGTGGGAAGGCGGGGACTAGGCCGTGTCCGGCGGATCACGGCCTAGCTCGCTGGTGATCAGCGCGGCCGGCTCGGCCATAGAGTTCGCGGGCCTGAGCCGGCGTGATGGTTTCGGCGCTCAGCGGCGGGGCCGAGTGCAGGTGCTCGCGCAGCACACGACCGGTTGCCGGGGCGATGTTGTCCAGCGCCGCAACCCTGGCCGGGGCCGACCGGAATGTCCGGACACCGGCCCGGACCAGCGGAACGACCGCCCGGTCGACCGCCGAGGGCTGGTCGAACCCGCCGGTTTCGCGCATCCATTTCGGCAGGGTTGCGATCGTGGCGGGGGCGATGAGCCGGCTGAATGCCCAGAGTTTCAGGCCGCCCTTGTTGTGTGGCGTACGCAGCAGGAAGTGCATGCCCTGGTTAGCTCGTTCCGAGGTGCACAGCCGAGGGCGGACCGCGGCGAAGTACTCGCGCACCTCGTCCCGGGAGCTGGGGACGTCGGCGGGCTTGCAGGTCTGCAGCTCGGCGGCGATGACACAGTCGGCCCAGTACCGCCCCTCTTCGTCCGGCGTGAGCGGCCCTGGACCGAAGACCTCGTAGCACTTGAGCACGGAGTGCCAGCCGGTGACATGGATCCACAGCTGCGAGTCGGGATTATTGGCGCTGTAGCGCTTTCCGCTGATGGGTTCGATGCCGGTCGCCTTGGCGTGCACCTTCATCAGGAATTCGGAGGCTTCGATCGCGGTGCGCCCGTCGGCGACGGCCACGGTCAGGAAGTAGGCCAGGGTGCGGTCCAGCCGCCCGTGCGGGTCGCGGTAGATGCCCTGCATGTCCGCGACAGCGGCGGCCAGGAATGGGTCGAAGTGCTCCAGTACCACTGAGCGCTGGAAACCGATCAACGCGGTCGGCGCGGCCCACACCTTCCAGGTAGGTGAGCCGGGCCCGAAGAACCCGTAGTCGTAGTGGCGCAGCGGCGTGCTGGGCCCGGCGTGGGTGTTGGCTGCCATCACGTGCTCCTTCGCGCGATCAGGACGGTCAGGGGTTCATCTCGTAGGCGCCGCTGAGCGCGGCCACCTGTTGCCAGACGCGGTCGAACGCGGCGTCGTCGGTGCAGGGTTTGCGAATCACCGACAACCTCCCACAATTACTACGACTGTGTAGGAATATCTTCCCGCAATATACTACGGTTGAGTAGTTTGTCCAGTAGAGTAACTCTGACCAGCAGCGGGGCCCGGGAGGCGATGTGACCACGGCAGCCAGGTCGGGCCGGAAACGCCGCGCCTACGCCAGCCGCGTGCCGCCCGACGAGCGGCGCACCCAACTGCTCGACGCCGCGCTCCATCTGGTGGTCGCCAAGGGCCACAACGCCACCACCATGGACGCCGTCGCGGAGCAGGCGGGCGTCACCAAGCCGGTGGTCTACGGCGTGTTCGCCAACCGGGTGGACCTGCTGGCCGCGTTGCTGCGCCGCGAGCAGGAACAGGCCCTGCGCCAGCTGCTCGCGGTCCTGCCCGACGACCTGGACCGCCAGCCCCCGGCCGACCCTGGCGCGGCGCTCGCGGGTGTCCTGGACGACTTCCTGCGGGTCGTGCGGGAGGCACCCGATCGCTGGCGCTGCATCGTGATGCCGATGCCCGACATGCCCGCCGAGTTCCACACCGCTCGGGAACGCGGGCGGGCTGTGGTCACCGACCGCGCCGTGCACATCGCCCGCTGGGTGCTCGGCTCCCTGGGCGCCCCCGCCGAGCTCGACCCCGAGATCGCCGCGCACACCGTGATCGCCCTGTTCGAAATGGCCGCACGCCTGGTGCTGACCGACCCCGAACACTTCCACCCCGATCGGTTCAGCACAGCAATCCGCGCCGCCACCGCACTAGCCCACCGCCCGGCGTAGCCCCGCACACCCTCTCTGGGCGCCGCACACCCGCTGCAGCGGGTGTGCGGCGCACGAACAGGGTGTGCGGCGGACGCGGGCATGAACGTCGGCGGCATCAGCAGTGGCCGTCCAGCGCGTGCCAGAGGGCGTCCAGCAGTGAGCTCGCCCTGGTGTCGGTGTCCTCCGAGCGCAGATCGTTGGTGGTGAAGGAGAATCCCAGCCCGTGCTCGGGCCACGCGCCGTGCCGCCCGCCGCCAGCGCCGGAGTGGCCGAACGCGCCGGAGTGCCGGGTCGCCGCCGGAGGGCCGTAGGTGCCGATCGGGTCGTCCAGCTCGTAGCCGAGGCCGAACCGCACCGGCCGGTCGTTGATCGCGTCGAGGCCCTCCGACCAGGTACGGGTCGCGGTACGCAGCCGCTCCGGGTCGAGCACCGCCCCGGCGGCGATCAGGTCGTACAGCCGGGCCATCGAGTCCGCGGTGCCCACCGCGCTCGCCCCGGCGAGCTGTGCGCGGCGGAAGTCGACCGAATTCGCCAGCTCATCGAAGGGCACCGGGCCGTAGATGCGCTCCACGGTGGCCCGGCGGCTCGGGTCGGTCAGGAACGTGCTGATCCGGTAGTCGGGCGCGGCCGCCACCCTGGCCAGCCGACCGTCCAGCTCCGGCGCGGCGCCGAGGTGCAGGTCCAGGCCGTGCGGCTCGGCGAGCAAGTCGCGCACCAGGGTGCCAATGGAATGCCCGGTGACCCGGCGGGCCAGCTCCGCGACCAGGTACCCGTAGGTCAGCGCGTGGTAGGCGACCCGCTCGCCGGGCGGCCATAGGGGGGCCTGGGCGGCCAGCGCGGCGGCGTTCGCGGCGTTGTCCAACCGGTCGGGGGGCTCCGGATCGACGTAGGGCAGCCCGGCGCTGTGCGCCAGCACGTGGTGCACCCGCACGCCGCGCTTGCCGGCCGCGCCGAACTCCGGCCAGTACTCGCACACCGGCCTGTCCGGATCGAGCAGCCCGTGGGCCATCAACATCGCGGCCACCGTCGCCGCGATGCCCTTCGTCCCGGAGAACAGCACGACCAACGTGTCCGGGCGCCACGGCGCACCGGCCCCCGGGTCCGCGCGGCCGCCACACAACCAGACCAGCGGCACCCCCCGGCGGTACACGCTGAACGCCGCTCCCCCGACCGCGTCGTCGATCACCCGCTGGAACGCTTCGCGCACCGGCTCGAACCCGGCCGCCACGCTCCCCCGCACCGCGCTCACATCTGCGGGGTGTTCTCGAGCAGGGTGCGGGTGTAAGGGTGGCTGGGGTTGTCCAGCACCTCGTCCACCGGCCCGGACTCCACGATCTCGCCGCCGTTGAGCACCACGATCCGGTCGGCGACATGCCTGGCCAGCGCGATGTTGTGGGTGACGAACAGCATCGCCATGCCCAACTCTGTGCGCAGCTCGCCGAGCAGGTCGATGATCGTCGCCTGGACCGACACGTCCAGCGCGGAGGTCACCTCGTCGCAGACCAACAGCCGGGGCGCGGTCACCAGCGTCCGCGCGATCGCGGCCCGCTGCCGCTGACCGCCGCTGAGCTCGTCCGGCAGCCGGTGCACCATCGCCGGGTCGAGCCGCACCTGCTCGAGTATCTGCCGGACCCGGTCCTGGCGGGCGGCCCGGTCCATGGTGGTCAGCCAGACCAGCGGCACCTCGATCGACTGGCCGATGGTCTTGCGTGGGTTGAGCGAGGAGAACGGGCTCTGGAACACGTACTGCAGTTCCCGGCGCTGGGCGGTCGAGCGCTGCCTGGTGGAGCGGGCCAGCGGGACACCGTCCAGCTCCACGGTCCCGGCGAACTCGTCGGCCAGGCCGGCCACGCAGCGGGACAACGTGGTCTTGCCCGACCCGGACTCGCCGAGCAGCATGACGCTCTCCCCGGCATGCACGGCCAGGTCGACGCCGCGCAGCACCTGGTGCGACCCGTACCGCACGGAGAGCCCGCTGGCCCGCAGCAGCGGCGCCGGCTCGCCGGGCGCCGGCTCCGGCTCGGCGGTGAGCTCCGCCGTCGCCGGTCCGTCCAGTTGGGGCACCGCCGCGACCAGCCGCCGGGTGTAGTCGTGCGCCGGGCGGTGCAGTACCTGGGCGCACTCGCCGACCTCGACGATCTCCCCGGCGTACATCACCGCGACCCGGTCGGCGATCTGGGCGACCACCGCCAGGTCGTGGGTGATGTACAGCGCGGCCACCCGGTGCTCGGCGGTGAGCCGGCCGATCGTGCGCAGCACCAGCGCCTGGGTGGTGACGTCCAGCCCGGTGGTCGGCTCGTCGAGCACCACGACGCTGGGCCGGCAGGCAAAGGCCATCGCGATGCCGACCCGCTGCTGCTGACCGCCAGAGAGCTGGTGCGGGTATCGGCGCTGGTAGGCCGGGTCGCCGGGGAGACCGACCTCGGTGAGCACCTCACGCACCCGGTCCGCCCGCGCCTCCGCCGAGCCGGCGAAGCCGTGTGTTTCCAGCACCTCGGCCACCTGCCGACCGATCCGCAGGCTGGGGTTCAGCGACAACGCGGGGTCCTGCGGCACGTAGGCGACCACCGCGCCGCGCACCTGCCGGCGCTCCTTCGAGGTCAGCGCCAGCATGTCGACCTGCTCGCCGACCTTCGGCGCGACCAGCACGCTGCCGCCGGTGGCGCGCAGTCCCCGGCGCAGGTGCCCAAGGGCGGCCAGCCCGGCGGTCGTCTTGCCCGAGCCGGACTCGCCGACCAGGGCGAGCACCTCACCGGGTGAGATCGCGTAGTCGACCCCGCGCAGCACCTCGATGCCGCTAGTGCTGGCAACCCGCAGGTCGGACACGGCGATCGCGTTGCCCGCGGCGAGCGCCACCTGGGTCCCGGTGGCGGCGTCGGCGGTCACGACTCGCTCCCCTGACGAGCGCCGGAGGCGGCGGAGGCCAGCGAGTCGGTGATCATGTTCGTGCCGACGGTGAGCACGGCGATGGCCAACACCGGCAGCAGCACCCCCCACGGCTGCACAACCAGCGCGATCCGGTTCTCGTTGATCATGAGGCCCCAGTCGGCGGCGGGCGGCTGGATGCCGAGGCCGAGGAACGACAGCGACGCCACGTAGCCGATCGAGTAGGTCAGCCGCAGCCCCACCTCGACCAGCAGCGGGCCGGTGATGTTGGGCAGTGTCTCGTCGAGCAGGATCCGCCACCGGGGCACCGCGTACATCTCGGCGGCCCTGATGTAGTCCTGCCCGGCCACCGCGAGCGTGGCCTGCCGAGTCACCCTGGCAATCCGGGGCGCGTGGCTGATCCCGATGACCAGCACAAGCAGCCAGCCTTTCGGCCCGATCACCGCGATGGCCAGCAGGGCGAGCACCAAACACGGGAACGACAGCAGCACGTCACCGCCGCGCATGATCACCGCGTCCAACCGGCCACCGGTGTACGCGGCGAGCATGCCCAGCGCGGCGCCCAGCAGCACGCCCAGCGCGGTGGCCAGCACCGCGTAGAACAGCAGGGTGAGGCCGCCGGCCAGGAACCGGCTGAGCACATCGCGGCCGATGTTGTCGGTGCCCGCGATGCCGACCAGCTTGAACGGCTTACCGGCGAAGTCGTCCGGCGCATAGCCGGTCAGCACTTCGGCGACCAGCGGCCCCAGCACCGCGAGCAGCACCACGACCAGGGTGAGCACGGTGCCGATCTTGGCCTGCGGGAACGCCCAGGCCCGGCGGATGAGCCCGGCCGGCCGGTCCAGTTGAGCGGGCACGGCCAGTGAAATGGTTTCGCTCATTGCGTCCCACCTTGGGTGCGGAGCCGGGGGTTGGCCAGGATGCCGACCACGTCGGCGAGCAGGTTGACCACGATGAAGACGGCGGCAATGAACAGGGTGATCGCCTGCACCACCTCGATGTCCCGCTTGTTCACCGCGTCGATCAGGGCCTGCCCGATGCCCGGGTAGCGGAACAGGAACTCCACCACCACTACTCCCCCGGCCAGCCAGGCCAGCTGCAGCGCGATCACCTGGGCCACCGGGCCGATCGCGTGCGGGAAGGCGTGCCGGACGATCACCACCCGCTCCGGCAGTCCCTTCAGCCGGGCCATCTCGACGAAGCCGGAGTCCAGCACCTCGCTCATGGTTTCCCGCATCATCCGGGCGATGTACGGCGTGACCACCAGCACCAGGGTGAGCACCGGCAGCACCAGCTGCGCCGGTTCCCACCACACCGGCTGACCCGGCGGGGCCATGGTGACCGAGGGGAACAGCCGCAGCACCGTGGTGGCCAGCAACACGATCAGCGCCATGCCGATCACGAACTCGGGCAGCGCGGCGAACACCAGGCTCACCCCGGACACCGCCAGGTCCAACCCGCGCCCGCGCCGCACCGCGCTCCATACGCCGAGCACCAGCCCGGCCGGGGTACTGATCACCGCCGCGGCGACCAGCAACGCCAGCGACGCCGAGATCCGGTCGCTGAGCAGGGCGTTCACCGAGCCCTGGGTTGACGTGGAGTAACCCAGGTCGCCGGTGAACAGGCCGCCCAGCCAGCTCAGGTAGCGCTGCCACACCGGCAGGTCGAGGTGCAGCTGCTGGCTCAGCGCGGCGATCCGCCCCGGCGTGGCCTGCTGGCCGAGGATGGCGCGGGCCGGGTCGCCGGGCAGCAGCAGGGTGGCGACGAAGACGAGCAGGCTGACCAGCCACAGGATCGCCAGGCTGATCAGCAGCCGGCGGACGATCATTCGAGACATCGGTGGTGCTCCTCTGCTCAGGTCGAGCCCGGTCACACTGGGTTGGTGCCGAGCCACGCCTCGCGGAACTGGTAACCGGACAGCGGGATGCCGGTGCGGTCCGGCAGCAGGCCCGCCACGTAGAACTGGTGGGCGTCGACCTGGTTCATGAACCCCCAGAGCAGATAGCCGCCCCGGTCGTACTCGATGTGCTGGGCCCGTTTCAGCAGGTCCGCCCGGGCCGACGGGTCGACGGTGGCCCTGGCGCGGGCGACCAGGTCGAGGAACTCCGGGTCGTGCCAGTGGGTCTCGTTGTAGGGCGAGTCGGGCAGCGAACCGACGGCCACCTGCGGGAGGTAGCCGCGGGTGTACCAGAAATCCTGCGCGAAGTCCCAGGACAGGTAGTTGTCTCCGTAGAACGTGGTGGTGTCCACCCGCTTGAGATTGATGGTGACCCCGGCGTCCCTGGCTTGGCGCTGCAGCACCTGTGCCGCCTCCACCGCGCCGGCCTGGATGGGCGCGGTGACCAGCTCGACGGTCAGGTTGGGCTGCCCGGCCTCGGCCAGCAGCCGTTTCGCCTCCACGATGTTCCGGGCACGTTGTGGCAGGTCCGAGGCGTAGGCCGGGTCGAACGGGGCGTACAGGTCATTGCCCAGCCGACCCTGGCCGCTGAACACCTGGTTGATCATCTCTTGCCGGTCGACCAGCAGCCGCATCGCCTGGCGCACCCGAACGTCGTCGAACGGCGGCCGGTCCACCCGCATGGTGAACGGCAGCCAGCTGCCGGTCTCGGAGGTCAGCACCCGGATCCGCCCGTCGCTGCGCAGCACGTCGATCAGCGCCACCGGAACCTGGTCGATCGCGTCGACCTGCGAGGACAGCAGCGCGTTGATCCGGGCATCGTCCTCCACGAAGTTGATCAGGTCGACCCGGTCCAGGTAGGGCTGGCCCGGGCGCCAGTAGTACTCGTTGCGCAGGAATGTGCTCTGCAGGCCGGCGGTGAATTGGTGTGCCCGGAACGGCCCGGTGCCGATCGGCGCCTCGACGGTGAAATCAGCCGGGACAATACCGAGCGAATAGTTGGCCAAGTAATCGTCGAAACCGGCGACCGATTCCTTCAGGCGGAACTCCACCGCTCGGTCACCGGCGGCGACCACGTCGGCCAGCATGGTCAGGCTGGCCGCCCCGGACTTCGGGTCCTTGGGGTTGGTGATCCGCGCGAAGGTGGCCACCACGTCCGCCGGGGTGACCGGGCGGCCGTCGTGGAAGCGCACGCCGTCGCGCAGCACGGCGGTCCAGGTACGGGCGTCTGGCGAGGCGGTCAGCGACTGCGCCACCAGCATTTCCAGCTGGTAGTTGTGGTCACGGTGGAGCAGCGGCTCGTACAGGTTGACCGTGCGGGCGATGTCCGGGTTGGTGGTCGGGGTGTGTGGGTCGAGGGTGTCGGCCGCCCCGCCGCCGGTCACCCCGACGCGCAGTGTGCCGCCTCGCCGAGGTGGACCGGTGGGCGCCGCGGCGGGCGAGGTGGCGGATCCGCAGCCGGCGAGCGCGCCGAGCACGGTGCCTCCGGCGGCGGCCAGGAAACCGCGTCGGGAAAGGGTAGGGAAGAGCCTGGTATGCATGGTGGGAGTTCCCGCTCGGTTCAGGAGCCGGACTGCGGCTGGGTACCAGGGGTGAAATAGCGAATGCAAAATAATGCCGCGCTGTCGCGCACGAAATAATTGCGGAATGGAGCGCGGGGAAACTCAGCTGATCGCGCGCCCCGCGAAGTCCGGCGCGGGCCGGACCAGCTGTCTGAGTCGGTGTGCGGCGCGGTCCGGGAAGTCGGCGGCGTGGCCGTCCCGGACGTGTACCGCCTGCAACTCCTCGGTGGCGACGCAGGTGTCATCGCCGACGTACATCTGGTGGCAGAACCGGACCTTCTTCGCACCGACCGAGACCACCGTGGTGCTCACCCGCAGGGCGGCCTGGCCACGCACTTCACGCAGGTAGCGGACGTGCGCCTCGACGGTGTAGAGCGAGCCGCCGGTCTCGGCGCGGTAGCGCTCGTCCAGGCCCACCAGCTCCATCATCCGGTCGGTGGCGAAGCCGAACACCAGCACGTAGTACGCCTCGCTGAGGTGGCCGTTGTAGTCGGTCCACTCGGGACGGGCCACGTCGGTGTAGTCGGGCAAGCCAGGTGCGGCGGCCAGCCCGGCGGCCGGCCGGGTGGTGACCCCGGCGGCCGGCTTGCCGGTCATCGCGCGCTCCCCCGGCTCGCCCGGACCGCGCGCTGTACCGCGATCACCGCCCGGTCGCGCTCGGCCACCAGCTCGGCGATGCTCTTCCCGCCAGCCGCCTTGTCACACCCGTCGACCACCGCATCGCGCAGCTCCCGGGTGAGCGCCGGCGCCTCCAGCCGGGTCCACGGTGATTGCAGCGATGGGCCGAAGTGGTCGAGCATGTGCGCCATGCCGCCTTCGCCGCCGGCCAGGTGGAAGGTGAGCATGGGGCCCTGCGCCGGCCAGCGCAGCCCCGGCCCGTCGGTGATCGCGGTATCGATCTGCTCCACAGTGGCCTCGCCGTTGGCCACCATGTGCAGCGCCTCCCGCCACAGGGCTTCCTGCAGCCGGTTGGCGATGAAGCCGGGCAGCTCCTGATCCATGGTGATCACGGACTTGCCGACCCGGGAGTAGAAGGCCGACGCCCACTCCACCGCCCATGGCTCGGTGAGTTCCCCGCCGACCACCTCGACCAGCGGGATCAGGTACGGCGGGTTGAACGGGTGGCCCACCACCAGCCGGCCGGTGTCGACCGCCTCGACGGCCATCTCGGTCATGCTGTAGCCGGAGGTGGAAGAGGCGATCACCACGTCGGCCGGGGTGACCGCGTCGATGTCGGCGAGCAGCCGCCGCTTGAGCTCCAGCTGCTCCGGCGCGCTCTCCTGGACGAAGCCTGCGCCGGCCACCGCGTCGGCCAGCCGATCGGTGACGGTCAGGTTCTTCCGGTCCGCCCCGTCGGCCAGTCCCAGCTCTATGAGCGCCGGCCACGCGGCCGCCACCAGCCGGTCCAGCTTCGCGGCGGCGTCCGGCGCCGGATCCCAGGCGCGCACCCGGTAGCCCTGCGCCAGGAAGTGCGCCACCCAGCCGCCGCCGATCACCCCGGCGCCGATGCAGGCGACGGTGTCCACCGCTTCAGGCCCCTCGGCCGGCTCAGACACCGGCGGTCGCCTTCAGGCCCAGCATCCGGCGGGCCGCGTCCGGCGTGGCCACCTTCGCGCCGAGGTTCTCCACGATGTTCACCGCGCGCTCGACCAGCTGGCCGTTGGTCGCCTTCACCCCGCGCTCGAGGTACAGGTTGTCCTCCAGCCCGACCCGGACATGCCCGCCGAGCAGCACCGACTGGGCCACCCAGGGCAGCTGGTCGCGGCCGATGGCGAACGAGGCCCACTGCGCGTCCTCGGGCAGCAGATGCACCATCGCCTGCAGCAGTTCGGGCTCGGGCGGGGCGCCGTACGGGATCCCCATGCACAGCTGGAACAGCGGCGGCGAGTCGATCAGGCCTTCCGCGATCATCTTCTTGGCGAACCACAGGTGGCCGGTGTCGAAGATCTCCAGCTCCGGCTTCACCCCGAGCTCCTGGATCCGCTTCGCGCCGACGCGCAGCATGTCCGGGGTGGAGATGTAGAGCTGGCTGCCCTCGCCGAAGTTGAGCGAGCCGCAGTCCAAGGTGCAGATGTCCGGCAGCAGTTCCTCGACGTGCGGCAGCCGGTCCAGCCCGTTGACCAGGTCGGTTCCGTCCACGGGCTTGAGCGGGTCCTCCTGGTCGATTACCAGGTCGCCACCCATCCCGGCGGTCAGGTTGATCACCACATCGACGCCGCTGCTCCGTACCCGGCGCACGACCTCGCGGTAGAGCGCCACGTCCCGGGAGCCCTGGCCGGACTCGATGTCGCGGACGTGGATGTGCACCACCGCCGCGCCGGCATTGGCCGCCTCGATCGCGGAGGCGGCGATCTGCTCCGGCGTGACCGGTACGAACTCGCTGCGGGCCACGGTATCCGCGGCGCCGGTGAGCGCACAGGTAATGATCACTTCACGGTTCATCCGGACCCCTTGATGATGGTATGAGCGATGAAGTCCCGCAGGTGCCGGCGCATCACCGACACGGAGGTGCCTGGGGTGCCGCAGAGCACCCGGATGCCGAGGCCGTCGATCAGCGCGGTCAGCTGCGCCGCGGCGTCGTCCGGGTCCTGCTCGCGGAACACGCCCTGCTCCTGGCCGAGCCGGATGGTCATCGCGACCGTGCGGTACCAGCGGTCGTAGGAGTCCCAGTAGAGCGAGCGCAGCCCGGGAGTGAGCGCGACCTCGTTCCAGACCTGCAGCCACACCGACCACTCGTCGCGCAGCAGCCCGTCGGTGGGCAACTGCAGCTCAACCAGCCGCAGCAGCCGCTCGCGCGCGTCGTCGATGGTGTGCAGTTCGGCGACCTGCCGGTCGAAGGCCAGCTTCACGTTGCGGCGCAGCGACTCGTTGAGGACGTCGTGCTTGGTGTCGAAGTAGTAGTGGATGGTGCCGGTGCTGGTGCCGCAGGCCTGGGCGATGTCGGCGATGCGCACGTTGTGGTAGCCGCGGGTGGCGATCAGCTCCCAGGCCGTCTCCAGGATGCGGCGGCGCATCTCCGGCTGGGCCTCGGCGTCCGGCGCACTGCTGGAACGGGTACTGACCGCCGGGACCGCGGTGACGGTGACCGCGTCGTCGCTGCCGTTGAGCAGCCAGTTCACCGTCACCCCGGATTGCTCGGCGATGCGCACCAACTCCTGCGCGGTGAACCGCCGGGTACCGCCGAGCGACTTGGACAGCTTGGTCTCGTCGAGGCCGATCTCCTCGGCGAACACCCGCTGCGCACCGGGTGCGACGCGGATCAGGCTGCGCACCCGCTTCCGCAGCTCGTCGGTATCGGCCATGGCACGGGACGGTACGCCGGCGTTGCGATACTCGCAATGGTTGATTCGCAAGATCCCAAGTCTTCGCTGCTCACAACCATCATTGCGATCTTACCCGACTGGCGCGTCAGTTGATCGCTACGGTGAGGAGGGAACAGCTTCCGACTCCACACATCGATGTTCCCTAGGGACACGAATGTGCCGTCTTACGGCATGTGCATGCATTCCGACACACTCATTCATCGTGTCTGTGGACCTTGTTGGCAGTACAGCGCTCGTCACCGGAGCCACGGCTGGAATTGGCCGCGCCGTGGCACTCGGCCTTGCGAAGTTGGGCGCGGACGTGGTGGTGCATGGCCGCGACGCTGGGCGTGGCGCCGAGACGGTCCACGAGATCGAGTCGGATGGCGGCAAGGCACGATTCGTGGCCGCCGATCTGAGCGACGCCGAGCAGGTGGGGACATTGGCATCGGGAGCGGGAGACGTGGACATCCTGGTCAACAATGCCGGGGTCTACCGTTTCGGCTCGACGGTGGAGATCGACGATCTGTCGTTCACCGAGCACATCGACACCAACCTGCGAGCCCCGTTCATCCTGGTGCAGCAGTTGGCCCCGGGCATGGCCGGTCGCGGCCACGGCTCGATAGTGAACGTCAGCACCTTCGCCGCCAACCGGTGCGGTACTCCAGGTGCATGGTGGCATGCCCGCGGTCGCACCGCGCTGACCCGGCTTCCATCTCGGCCAACCGAGCGAAGTTAACAGGAACACATCTTCCGGACATGTGCTAGGCTCGTCACGTTCGAACCTCAAAAGTCTGATAACTCCGAGTTGGCCGCCCGGAGGTTTGCTCGGCGCTCATTAGCGAGCAGCTGTTTGCGGTGATTCGTCTCCCGCACGAGTAGAGCCGTCACCAATTCGTGGTCTAACAGCGTCGAAAGAGATTGCTGACGTCGTTGAGGTCGGATATCTGGGAATCAAGGAGGATGCGCGGATGCGCGACAAGAGCCAGGATCACAATCATGCCCATGTGACCGGTTCGCTTGCTGTGCCGCCTTTCCTGGCCGACGCGCGAAGAGCACTGGTCGCGGGCCAGCTGGCGCCGGCGGACTACAAGCGGATCGAAGACCGCGTGGTCGATGAGGCGATCGCACTCCAGGAGGCGCTCGGCCTCGGGCTTATCAACGACGGCGAGCTTCGACGGGTCCAGAGGTTCGAGGCGCTGACCTCCTCCATCGAGGGTGTGGGTCCGGCCGAGGGCCACACGGTGAAATGGAATGGTATCGACGGGTCAATCGTGGAGTACCCGATGCCCTACGCGGTCGTGGACAAAATCCGGCGGGTGCGCTCCAAGACAGTCGAGGAATTCACCTACATGCGCTCGCGGGCGCGCGCCGACATCAAGGTGACAATTCCTAGCCCGACCATCGTTACCGCACTCTGGTCACCCCGCCACAGCTCATCCGCCTATCCCGACTTCTTCGACCTGGTGCTAGACATGGCGACGGTGATCCGCGCCGACATCGAGGAACTGGTGGGATTGGGCTGCCGGCACATCCAGCTCGACGCCCCCGACCTGAGCTTCCTGGCCGACCCGGCGCGCCGCGACACATTTGCCCAGGACCGGATACCGCTCCAGCGGCTCGCCGCGGAAGGCATCGAGCTGATCAACGAGCTGGCGAACGTTCCTGGCGTGGAGTTCAGCATTCACATCTGCCGGGGCAACATGGCTGACGCCTGGATGGCCAACGGCGGGTACGAGCAGATCGCCGAGCAGGTGTTCGGACACGCCCGCAACATCGACAGCTTCCTGCTCGAATACACCAGCCCGGGAGTCGGCTCGTTCGAACCGTTGGCCAAGGTGCCAGACGACAAGCGGATCGTGCTCGGCCTGGTCGCCTCGAAGTCCCGTGAACTCGAACCGCCCGAGTTGCTCGAGCGGCGAATCAAGGAAGCCGCCCACTACTTCCCGCTCGAACAACTCGCTCTCAGCAGCAGCTGCGGCTTCGCCAACGGCGTGTGCACCACAGCGGACCAGCAGGCCAAGCTGCTGTGGTGGCCAGCGTGGCAAACACCGTGTGGGGCTAACCCAAGGCGAAGAACCTAGGTCCGGTCTCCGGAAGTCCTGTTCCTGTTAGTCTCGCCAAGTGGATGACGTTGACAAGGCTCCGCCGGTCCGTCGGCGGCGGCGACGTAGCGATGCCTTAGCAAACCGAAAGCGAGTGCTCGAGGTTGCCAGCGAGGTATTCGCCACCGACGGCCTGTCCGCCACCCTGGCCGACGTCGCGGCAGCCGCGGGCGTGGGTGTGGGCACGCTCTACCGCGGCTTCGAGAACAAAGACGAGCTGATCTATGTCGTCTACGAACCACGACTACGAGAGGCCGAGCTGAACGCTCGCCAAGCCGCGGAATCCGACGACGCCTGGACCGGGCTGGTTCGATTCCTTGAATCGTCAGCTGACAACCTCGCCCGCGACATCGGGTTCCGTCAGTTCGTCCTGGGCCGACACACCGACACCCTCGGATGGTCGCGCACCGCACCAACACGCAAACTGTTCGAACTGCTCGAACAGACCGATACCCGCGTCCTAGAGCACCTGACCGGCCTGGTCGACCGCGCCAAACAAGAGGGACACCTACGACAAGACTTCCAGGTCACAGATGTCCTGCTCACCTCCGCGGCAATTCAAGCCGCCGCGGACTTCGGCGGCGCATCTCACCCCAGGCTCCACCGCAGGCTGATCGGCCTGCTCCTGGACGGCCTCCGAACCAGCCGCTCAGAACCGACCCAGCTGCCCGAGCCGGCGCTAGCCCAGGAGGACCTCACCCCGCCCACTGTCGCCGCTCCAGACGAGGCACAGCGCGCATTCAAGACACGGTCGCGATAAGAGCCGGGCAATCGGGCGGGGAAACTTTCCGGGGCAGACCGATCTCCGCCAGCGCGTTGTCGCCGGGTCGACGGCCGTTCGACCGGAGTCAGCGTGGAGCTGAGGGGCTCTAGCCGCGGTCCTCGCCTCAGCCGATCGCCGGGGCCAGGGCGGCGCGCAGCACCGGACCGATCTCAGCCGCGGCGTCCGGCCCGTACGCCGCGCGCACCCGCGCGGTGTCCTGGTCGGCATCGATGACCCATTCCTGGGTGCCGGTGGTCTCCAGCACCAGGGTGGCGATCAGGGAGCCGAGCTGTGCCGCGCGCTCCGCCCCGAGGCCACCGTCGATACCGGCCAGGAATCCCGCCCGGAACGCGTCACCGCCACCCGTCGGGTCCGCGATCTCGCGGCTCGGCACCACGTTGATGTGCAGGTCGGTACCGTCCCCGCCGACCAGTAGCGAGCCCTTGTCGGACAGTGTGGTGATCCGCAGGCCGACCCGGTCGGTGAGCTCGGCCTCGCTCCAACCGGTCCGGCGGATCAGCAGCTCCCACTCGTACTCGTTGGTGAACAGGTACTTCGCGCCGTCCACCAGCGCGCGGCACTGCTCTGCGTCCAGCCGGGGCAGCTGCTGGGACGGGTCGGCGGCGAAGGCGATACCTAGCGCACGGGCCTGTTCGGTGTGCGCCAGCATCGCCTCCGGGTCGTTCGCCCCGACCAGCACCAGAGCGATCCGGTGGCTCGCCACCAGCGGTTCCAGCGAGATCTCCCGGGCATGGCTCATCGCGCCGGGGTAGAACGAGGCGATCTGGCACTGGTCGTTGTCGGTGGTGCAGGTAAACCGGGGGGTGTGCGCCCCGCCCACGGTGTGCACGCCGGCGCAGTCCACCCCGTGTCGCTCCAGCCAGTCCCGGTACTCGGCGAAGTCCGACCCAACCGCGCCGACCAGGACCGGGCGCTGGCCGAGCACACCCATGCCGAAGGCGATGTTGGCGCCGACTCCGCCGCGGCGAACCACCAGGTCGTCCACCAGGAAGCTGAGGGAGACCCGGTCGAGCTGCTCGGCGACCAGTTGCTCGGCGAAGCGGCCGGGGAAGTGCATCAGGTGGTCGGTGGCGATCGAACCGGTGATGGCGGTGGTTCCGACTGGCATGGCTACTCCCCGGGTGGACGCGGCGGACTCAGTACCGGTAGTGCTCGGGCTTGAACGGTCCCTCGGGGTCGACGCCGATGTACTCGGCCTGGTCCTTGGTGAGCTTGGTCAGCTCGCCGCCGAGGGCTTGCACGTGGATCCGGGCGACCTTCTCGTCGAGGATCTTGGGCAGCCGATAGACGTCGCGGTTGTACTCGGTGTGCTTGGTGAACAGCTCGACCTGCGCGATCACCTGGTTGGCGAAGCTGTTGGACATCACGAAGCTGGGGTGCCCGGTCGCGTTGCCCAGGTTCATCAGCCGGCCCTCGGACAGCACGAGGATGGAGTGCCCGTCGGGGAACACCCACTCGTCCACCTGCGGTTTGATGTTGATCCGAGTGATCCCGGGATAGCGGGCCAGGCCGGCCATGTCGATCTCGTTGTCGAAGTGCCCGACGTTGCCCAGGATCGCCTGGTGCTTCATCTTCGCCATGTGCTCGACGGTGACGATGTCCTTGTTGCCGGTGGTGGTGATGACCAGGTCCGCTCGGCCGATCACATCGTCCAGCAGCGCGACCTGGAAACCCTCCAGCAGTGCCTGCAGCGCGCAGATCGGGTCCACCTCGGCCACGATCACCCGGGCGCCCTGCCCGGATAGCGCTTCCGCGGAGCCCTTGCCCACGTCCCCGAAGCCGGCCACCACCGCGACCTTCCCGCCGATCAGCACGTCGGTACCCCGGTTGATGCCGTCGATCAGCGAGTGCCGGATACCGTACTTGTTGTCGAACTTGGACTTGGTCACCGAGTCATTGACGTTGATCGCCGGGAACAGCAGCTGCCCCTGCTCAGCGAGCTGATACAGCCGGTGCACGCCGGTGGTGGTCTCCTCGGTGACACCGCGGATGTCGGCGGAGACCCGGGTCCAGCGCTGTGGGTCGGCGGCCAGGCTCCTCCGCAGCGTGTCCATGATGACCCGGAACTCCTCCGACGCGGTCAGGTCGTCGTCCGCGATCGTCGGCACCACCCCGGTCGCCTCGAACTCCACGCCCTTGTGCACCAGCAGGGTGGCGTCGCCGCCGTCGTCCAGGATCATGTTCGGGCCGACCACCGCGCCCTCGGCGTCGGTGAACAGGAACAGCTGCTCGGTGCACCACCAGTACTCCCCCAGCGACTCGCCCTTCCACGCGAAAACCGGCACGCCCCGGGGTGCCTCCGGCGTGCCGTGCGGGCCGACCACGGTCGCGGCGGCGGCGTGGTCCTGGGTGGAGAAGATGTTGCAGGACACCCACCGGACCTGCGCACCCAGCGACACCAGCGTCTCGATCAGCACCGCGGTCTGCACCGTCATGTGTAGCGAGCCGGCGATCCGGGCGCCGTGCAGTGGGCGGGCCTGCGCGTACTCCCGGCGCAGCGCCATCAAACCGGGCATCTCATGCTCGGCCAGCCGGATCTCCTTGCGGCCGAACTCGGCCAGCCCCAGGTCGGCCACCGCGAATTCCAGCCCGTTGCGGCGCTGGTGCAGGGCATGCCCGGGTGCATCTGTGGTGGTCGCTGTTGTTGTCACGGTGTTCCTCTCAGGCCGAGACCGGGGCCATGACGGCCGAGGGCGGAGCGTCGGAAACGGACAGCCCGCCGGCCCGACGCAGCGCGTCGGCGCGGTCGGTGTGTTCCCAGGGCAGGTCCACGTCGGTGCGGCCGAAGTGGCCATACGCCGAGGTCGGTGAGTAGATCGGCCGGTGCAGGCCCAGATAGCCGCGGAACGCCGCCGGGCGCAGGTCGAAGTGCTCGGTCACCAGGTTCTCGATGAGGCTCCGGCTGACCCGTTCGGTGCCGAAGGTGTCGATCAACAGCGAGACCGGCCGGGCCACCCCGATCGCGTAGGCGACCTGCACCTCCGCCCGCGCGGCCAGCCCGGCGGCCACCACGTTCTTCGCCACGTACCGGGCGGCGTAGGCGGCGGAACGGTCCACCTTCGACGGGTCCTTGCCGGAGAAGGCACCGCCGCCGTGCCGGGCGTAGCCGCCGTAGGTGTCCACGATGATCTTGCGGCCGGTCAGCCCCGCGTCCCCGACCGGACCGCCGATCACGAACCGCCCGGTCGGGTTGACCAGCAGGTCCGCCCGCAGCGCATCGGCGTCGTAGAAGTCGACCGGCAGCTGGTGGGTGATGACGTGCCGCCACAGGTCCTCGCGGATCTGCTCGGTACTGACCTCCTCCGCGTGCTGAGTCGAGATCAACACCCGTTCCACGCCGACCGGCACGTTGCCCCGGTAACGCACGCTGACCTGGGTCTTGCCGTCCGGTCGCAGGTAGCCGAGGGTGCCGTCCTTGCGGACCGCGGCGAGGCGGCGGGACAGCCGGTGCGCAAGCGCGATCGGCATCGGCATCAGTTCGGGCGTCTCGTCGGTGGCGTAGCCGAACATCATGCCCTGATCACCCGCGCCTGCCCGGTCCAGCTCGTCGTCCGACAGCCTGCCCCGGTGCTCGTGCGCGCGGCTTTCAAAAGCTGATTCGACGCCCTGCGCGATGTCTGGGGACTGCTTGTCCAGCGCCACCAGCACCGCGCAGCTGTGCCCGTCGAAGCCGAACGCGCCGTTGTCGTAGCCGATCCGGTTGACGGTGTCCCGCACGATCTGGGTGTAGTCCAGCTGCCCCGGGGTGGTGATCTCCCCGGCCAGCACCACCATCCCGGTAGTGATCAGTGTTTCGCAGGCCACCCTGGAGTACGGGTCGCTGGTCAGGGCGGCGTCCAGCACCGCGTCGGAGATCGCGTCGGCCATCTTGTCCGGGTGGCCCTCGGTCACCGACTCGGAGGTGAACAGGTACCCCCTCGGCTCCGGCTGCGTCATGGTCAGACTCCTTGGGAGACGGTGTTGCGGGCGGCGGATGTAGTGGCTGGCTCGGCGGCGGTGTCGGCTGGGTTCGGGCGATTCGGAGCTTTCGGGACGGGCTGGGGTGGCGCGGCGACCGGCTCCCGGGCTGCCAACTCGGCCCGCACGGTCCGGGTGCCGAGCACCATGGCGGCCAGCTTCGCCCTGGCCACCGCCCCGGACACGTTGCGCAGCCCGCAGTCCGGGTTGATCATCAGGCGGTCGGCTGGGACCAGCTCGAGCGCACTGCGGATCCGAGCGGCGACCAGCTCGGGCGTCTCGACCTCGGCGCTCTTCACATCGATCACCCCGAGCCCGATCCCCCGGTCCCAGCCGAACTTGGCCACCACCGGCAGGTCCTGGTAGCCCTTGCGGGCGAACTCCAGCACCAGCTGGTCCACGTGCGCGTCCAGCACGGCGGGGAACAGGAAGTCGTAGTGCCCCTCCCACAGTGGGCGGGCGTACCGGTTGCCGTAACAGACGTGCAGCGCCCAGCCCACGTCCACGCCCTCGGTCACCACATTGATCGCTTCCACCGCGGTGGTCACCTGGTCCGGATAACCAGCCAGGAACGGCTCGTCGATCTGCAACAGCTCGGCGCCACGGTCGGCCAGTGCCCGCGCCTCGGCGTTGAGCACCCGGGCCATCGCCAGCACCAGCTCGCGCTGCTCCGGGTACGCCTCGTTGCGCACCCGCTGGGCCAGCGAGAACGGTCCGGTAAAGGAGAACTTGATCGGACCGGCGCACTGGGAGGCGGTAAACGCGAAGTCGTCGGCGAGCCCGAGCGGCGCGTCCCGGGACGGCGCCAGCGGGGCGGGCAGCCGGGCCCGGTAGTAGTCGAAGTAGTAGTCCTTGGCCGTCTCGGCGATCTCGATTCCTGGCATCCTGGCCAGGAAGTAGTCGATGTCGTTGTCCCGACGCAGCTCGCCGTCCGAGACGATGTCGATCCCGGCCAGCTCCTGATCGCGCAGCGCCGCCTTGATCGCCATCTCGTGCAGGTCGTCCAGCTGCGCCTGACTCATCCGACCCCGGTAGTAATCGGTCTTGAGCCGCTCCATCCACTCCGGTACGGGATAGGAGCCGACCACCGTCGTAGGCAGAGTCGTCAGCGCGGGCAGCCGGCTCATCAGTCCATCACCTGCGCGGTCATCGTGATGATGTTGCCGCCGCCGCGGTGGGCGAACGGTGCGTAGTGCACCTCGAAGCCCTTGCGCCGCCCGACGTGCGCCAACAGCGGCCCGTTGACCCAGTTCACCACCGACCCGTCGTACTTGCCGGGGCCACGGAAATTAGTGCGGTAGGCCTGCACATCGGTGACGAACAGGTCGTGACAGACCAGTTTGCCGAACGGGTGCAGCAGCATCAGGCTGTCGGTGAAGCTGGCCAGTGCACCGTTGTTGACGTGCATCCGCACATCCGCCCCTGACTCCAGCAGCGGCCGCAGCATCTCCCCATTCACCGAAGGGGCCAGCTCGTACAGGTCGAGGCCGGTGAGCGGCACATAGCGCTCGGCCAGGCGCAGCGCGCCCCACACCTCACGCCAGAACGTCACCGCCGCATCCACGTCGGCGAACAGCGCCGGCGCGGCATCGGCCAGCAGCGCCGGGCCCAGCCTGGGCAGCTTGCGGACTAGCGCGGCCAGCTCGTGGACCGACACCGGCTCGGGTGCTGACACCGACAACGATTCGACCAGCCGGGCCGCCTCGGCCGCTGGCAGGAAGGCGCGGGTCTGCACCTGGTAGGTGCGCCCGCCCAGCTGGGTCACCTCGTCGCTCGGCAGGTTGTCGTAGACGTTGGAGATGTAGACCAGGAACACCTTCTGCCGCAGGAAGCCCAGTGACCGGCTGGGCCGGGTGGCGTCCATCGTGAACGAGCTGATGTGCCCGAGGTGCTCCGCGACGGCCTCCCTGGCCAGGTCCAGTACGTGCGGGGAGTAGTCGCACATCAGGTAGTGCAGCCGCCGGTAGTAGCCCCGGCCGTGCTGGGCGTCCATCGCGCGCAGCTCGTCCAGGAACACCTTCGCCTGGCCGCCGTTGCCCACTCCCAGCTCCACGACGTAGAGCTCCTCGGGCAGCGCGCCGTGTGCGGCCAGCCGGTCCCACACCGCGAACAACTCGCCGGTCAGCCCGCGAGCGGCATCCTGGTTGCGCGCGTCGCTCTCTCCTCCCGGCAGTGCCTGCTCGTAGCCACGCCCGGTCGACTTCTCCCACAGATCCAGGTCACGCCAGTAGAGCGCGTTGTAGTCCCAGATCAGGGACGCGCTGCCCGGCCCGAACCCCTCCAGCGCCACCCGGTCGCCGCTGCCACCGACGGCGCGCTCGCGCAGCAATGCGGCGGCACGCTGCTTGAGTGAAGGGTCGGCGCCGCGCCTGACGTCGATGGCGATCTCCATCTCCTCCTCGCCACCCCCGACCGGCAGCACGGCCGGGTCGGTGCCGGCGTGGCGCTGTGCCAGCCCGAGGATCGGCCGCAGGTCGACCAGTTCCCGGAAGTTCTGCTTGTACTGCACCCAGTCGCACACCACCCTGACCTTGTCGAGATCCGCTGAATCCTCGCTCAACGCCTCGACGAGCGGCCCCAATGAGGCGGCGATGTCCGGCGGCTTGCTACCCCGGAGCCTGGCGTGCGGTCGGAAGTCAACCAACATGACCGATGCCTTCCCTGGTCGATACAGCGGTTGTCGATGCGGCAGTGGACGCGAGTGACTCGCGGAGGTCGGGCTGGGCGGCCGGGCCCACTCCCGCCCGACGCACGATGTCTGGCACCCCGCGCTCGTAGCCGAAGGCCATCAGGTGCACCCCGGCCACCCCAGGGATGTCCCGCAGCCGCTGGATCGTCTCGACGCACAGCGCGATTCCCTCGTCGGCGACCCGGTCGCCGGGCACCCCGCGCAGCCTGCCCGCCACGTGCTCCGGGATGTGGATGCCAGGCACGCCGGTCCGCAGGTACTCCAGCACCCGCAGCGAGCGAATCGGGCCGACGCCGGCGAGCACCGCGCACCGCCCGGTCACCCCCAGCTCACCCAGCCGCGCCATCCACCGCTCGAACGCCTCGACGTCGAACACGTACTGGGTCTGTACGAACTCGGCTCCGGCCGCCACCTTCTTGGCCAGCCGCCGGGCCCGGAACTCGGTGGGCGGGGCGAACGGGTTCTCCACGGTGCCGATCAGCCAGTTGGGCCGTACCGACAACGGCTGCCCGGACATCAGCACGCCGTTGTCGCGCAGCGTGCGGGCCAACCAGGTCAGCTGCACGCCGTCCAGGTCGAACACCGGCTTCGCGTCCGGGTGGTCGCCGAATCGGGGGTGGTCGCCGGTCAGCAGCAGCACATTGGGGATGCCCAGTGCACCGGCGGACAGCAGGTCCGACTGCAGGCCGATCCGGTTGCGGTCCCGGCAGGTCAGCTGCATCACCGGTTCGAGGCCGGCCCGCATCGCCAGCAGGCTGCCACCCAGGCTGGACAGCCGCACATGCGCGCCTTGGTTATCGGTCACGTTCGCCGCGTCCACCCAGCCGAGGAGCAGCTCCGCCTTACGCTCGATCGCATCCGGGTCGGCGCCCCGCGGCGGTCCGATCTCCGCGGTCACCACGAATCGCCCGGAGCGCAGCGCCGCTCGCAGCCCACTCACCGCGGGCATCGCGGAAAATCAAGTTTCATATCGCTCGACTCTCTCCCAAACGAGCATCAAAGCAATGCCCATCGAATGGGCACCGAGGAATGGAGAACAAATCCCTATGCGGGGCGGCTATATCTCGCGGCCCTTCGGCGGCTCGTTGTCCAGCAGCGCCCGCGCCACCACGGGTCGCAGATCCCTCGGCACGCCGACTCGAGAGGCCCGTAAGTGCGCCACGGCCGCACGCAATTCAGCCACCTCCCGCCGAAGCTCGTCGATTGTCTCCTGGCAATCGCAAGGCTGCTCAACCTGGAGAGACTGAGAAATGCGGGTCAGCTCACGCAACACCGGAGCCAGCGGCGTCTCATCCCGAATAGCGCTCATTGCTCTCCCCACCTGGCGGCAACGACTTCTCCACCGTAACTACGGGGAATCGGCGCGGGATATGTGCGAGGAACCAACGTCGCGCCACCCACGGTTGGGGATCGAAACAAGCGTGACGGCGCTGTCCCCTTTGGCAGTCCGGGTTCGTTGGTCATCTCGGACTGAGCCCCAGCTCGCGGCGGAGCAACGGCGGACCGTCCGCCGGATCGACCCACAGGCCCTCGTCCCGGCCCTGCCAGTAGTTCACCCACGAGCTGCGCCCCCACTCCCGATGATCGACCGGCCGCTGCAGCAGGTCCAGGTCGCTGCCGTGGCCGGATCCCTCGGCGCGCTCGTACGCGGTCACCCAGACGCAGCGCAGCTCGGGGATCACCTCGCACTGCCCGCTCGTGGAGACCCCGCCGCACGGCCCGTTGCGTAGTTGCTTCGGGCAGGTCATCGGGCATGTGTAGCCGGTCGCCGGCAGCGCGCACTGCCCGCACATCCGGCAGCCGAACAACTCCTCCTTGGTGGCCCGCTCCGCGGCGGTGAACCAGCGGTACAGGCCGTGGCGCCGTTCGATCGCCCGGGCCAGCCGCCGGTAGAAGCGGTTGGCCGCGAGCAGCCCGTGCAAGGTGTAGGTCGTCCGCGCACCCAGCCGGGGGCGGGTCGGCCTCGGCCACCCGGAGTCGGTTCCCACCGAAGCCTCCTCATCGGGTCGCCGGGCCCTATCGCCCGATATATTCAGCGCATATGAACCGTGGTCCCGGCGAAATTCGGTAATCACCGCAATGCCCGTCGATGCCTACTGTGGCAGCCGGCGGGGCGAGGTGTCATCGGCTCAACCCCCAAAACCGAGTGCACTCCATTGTGATGTGCCACAGTCGTCTGGTACCTGGCGTGTACCGGCCGCTCGACCGGTGCTGGGGCCATCGGCCCTGGTCACAGTGCAGTCGATCTTCCTGGCTGGCCGCCGGTTCGGGTCCGAGCACAAGTGAGCGCCGATCTGCTTGTGCTGGAGCACAGGGACCTCGGGAAATCGGTAAGCATCGTTGCCGATCACCACTCGCGACCGTATGGTCTGAACATGGCCGGCGCCGGGTCCCCCATACGCTCGGCCGCCACCACGCAATTCCCCGGGCAGCCCGACGGGACAATTCCGGCCGCGCGGGACGAGGCGATCCGGCTGCGCAAACTGGTCGCGCTGTGCAGTCACCTGTCCGCGCTGGCCGGGCAGGACGCCGACCTCGCCGCCGTGGCCCGGGTGCTGTCGAACGGGATCGGCGCGGCGGTTGCCATCCTGGACAGCGAGCTGCAGCCACTCGCCTCCGCCGGCATCCCTGAGCCGGGTGGGGTGATCGGTCAGTTGCGCGAGCATGCCGGCGGCGCCGCCGTGGACCGGGTGCTACTCGCGGTGTCTCACCACCGGCGAGCGCTCACCGTGCCCGGGCCGCGCGGCTCCGAGGGGTCGGTGGCCGTCGCGCCGGTGTCGGTCGGCCAGGAGATCGCCGGCTACCTGGTCACCCGCAGCAGCCGCGACGCCGAGCTCAGCGAGGACATGCGGCTGCTGGGCACCGAGCACGCGGCGATGGTGTGCGGGATGCTGCTGGCCAGGGGCCTGGTCATCGCGGCGGCCGGCGGCCGGGCGCGCCAGGAGCTGGTGGACGGCCTGCTACTGGCCGGTGGTCGGGAAGACGGCGAGGTGGATCGCTGGGCGCAGCACCTGGGCCTGGACCCCGCCCGGGAACACTACGTGCTCAGCGTCAGCCTGGCCCGGCCGCGCGGCGGGGGCCTGGAGGCCACCAAGTCGCTGCTCGCCCGGCTGGCCCCGGACGCCGTGGTGACCAGCCGGACCGACGAGGTGGTGGCCATCCTGCCGGCCGCCAAGTCGCCCGCAACGCACCCGGAGCAGGCCCGCACACTGGCCCGAACCTTTGCCGCGACGGTGACCGAACACCACCTTGCATCGCGGCGATCGGCATAGGCGGCCCCAGCCCGGCGGCCTCCGGCATCTCCCGCGCCTACACCGAGGCGCGCCGGGCGCTTACCGTGAGCGAGCGGATGGGTGAGTTCGGTGGCGTCACGGCGTTCGCCGACCTGGGCATCCACCGGCTGCTGGTGCGCATCCCGGACATTACCGAGCTGCGCACGTTCGCCGGTGAGGTGCTGGGCGAGCTGCTCGAGCAGGACAATCCCAACAACGCGGAGTACCTCGCCACGCTGTCCTGCTACTTCGCGGAGAACAGCAGTCCCCGGCGCACCGCGCAGCGATTGCACGTACACCCGAACACGGTTAGCTACCGGATCCGGCGCATCGAAGAAATCACCGGCCTGTCCTTCACGGTGCACCGGGACCGGCTCATGGCGGAGGTCGCGGTGGAGATCCTGGCCGGACTGCGGAGCCGACGGTGAGTTCCGAGGTGAGCCAGCCGGTGAGCCCGGTCGCGGACCTGGCGGGCGCCTTGCGGGACCGAACCCTGGGCAACCGGGTGCTGGTCTGCGACGGTGCGATGGGCACCATGCTGCACGCCGCCGGCCGATCGCTGGGCGAGGCACTGCCCGCGCTGAACCTGAGCGACCCGGCACTGGTGCGGGAGATCCACGATCGGTACGTCAGCGTGGGCGCGGACATCATCCAGACCAACACCTTCGGCGCCAGCCGGGTGCGGCTGGCCGACCACGACCTCGGCCACCGCACCGAGGAGATCAACGAGGCAGGCGTGCGGATCGCGCTGGCCGCCGCGCGGCGCGAGGAAGTGCGGCGCCCCGTGCTGGTGGCCGGCTCGGTATCCCCCGCCGTCAGCATCCAGCGGCACCGCCACGTCGACCCCCGTACCGCCATCGAGGCGGTCGCCGAGCAGATCGACATCCTGGTCGGCGCCGGGGTGGACCTGATCCTATTGGAGACGTTCGGCGACGTCGACGCCCTGGTCGCGGCGATCGAGGCGGCTACCGAAATCGCCGATGTCCCACTCATCGCCCAGGTCACCTTCGGGGCCGACTTCCGCGCGTTGGGCAGCGGACACCCACCCCGGGAGGTGGCCGCCGCGCTGCGCGACGCCCCGGTCGCCGCGTTGGGCACCAATTGCACCATCGGCCCGCAGCACTCCCTGGTGGTACTGCGCGAGCTGCGCTCGCACTGTGAGCTGCCACTGACCATGCAGCCCAACGCCGGGCTGCCCCGCCGGGTGGCCCCGGCGCGCTTCGAGTACGACCTGGACGAGACGTACTTCGCCCGCTACGTGCGGCACGCGCTGGCGGTGGGTGCCACCGTCGTCGGCGGGTGCTGCGGCACCACGCCTGCGCAGATCGCCGCCGTGGCCAGCACGGTACGGGAGCACCGGGAACAGGCCGGCGGCCCGGTGGCACGGGAACGGGCGGTCAAGCCAGCGGCTGAGCCGGCCGGCGTCCGGCTGGCCGGGGGCGAGCACCAGGTCATGGTGGAGCTGACTCCAGACCCCTTGGGGGACGTCGAGGACCTGGTGGACGTCGCCGAGCAGCTGCGCGCGGCCGGTATCGGGCTGGTCTCCGTGGCCCGGTCCCCGCACGCCAGGACGCAACTGAACGCGGTCGACCTGGCCGTGCACCTGCACCACCGGGTTGGACTGGACATGATTGCCTCGGTCACCACCTGGGACCGGACCATCATGGCGCTGCAGGCCGACCTGTTGGGCGCGCACGCGCTGGGCATGCGTCGGATCGTCTGTGAGACCGGGACCCCACCGCTGGTCGGCGACTACCCGCACGCCGACGGCATCTGGGACGTCGACTCCATCGGCCTCATCGAGCTGCTCGCCTCACTCAACGAGGGCATCGACTACTACCGCCTGCCGCTGTCCACCAAGACCACCTTCGAGATCGGCGCCAGGATCAACCCGGGCAGCCGCGAGCCAGGCCGGGCCGCCGCGCGAGCCCGGGAGAAGATCACCGCGGGAGCCCACTTCCTGATCACCCGGCCGGTCTACGAGCTGGCCGGGGTGCGCCACATACTGGACACGATCGGCGACTCAGCGCCGGTGTTCGTCACCATCTCCCCGCTGACCAGCTTCCAGGAGGCCGAGTACCTGGCCTACGAGGTGCCCGATGTGACGATCCCGGCGAACACCCTGGACACACTGCGCCGGGCCCGCACCGGCGCGGCCACCGCCGGGCTGGAATTGGCCGCCGAGCTGATGGCCGAGGTGCGCGCGCTTGCCAAGGGCGTGGTGATCGCACCCACCTCGAACCCTCTCGCGGTGGTGCGCCGACTGCTGTCTCAGCTATAGGGCTGATCGGCGGCGGCCGGGTCGCCGTAGGTAATAGCGCGCTCGGCGCGCCGATTGAGCCCGAGGGTGAGCAACCAGCTGGCCAGGGTGGCAAACCGGATTCGCCACCCTGCGCTTGATCACCCCGCCCACGTGCAGGTGTTACCTCGACGTCCGCCCGAGCGAGTCTGCGCGCGGCGTACACG
The DNA here is from genome assembly GCA_036402515.1 of Pseudonocardia sp. Taxonomy (GTDB): domain Bacteria; phylum Actinomycetota; class Actinomycetes; order Mycobacteriales; family Pseudonocardiaceae; genus Pseudonocardia. Next base: position 30,473 of record DASWST010000212.1, on the reverse strand, counting down.
CCACCGAACCCATCACCCACGATCACAACGTGCGGTCGCCGCCCGGTCCCATCCGCTACCTCGGCCATCGGCAAGATCAGACTGTTGGGGCGTGCCGGCCCTTGCCGCGCCGCCGGGAATCAGCAACCGGGCGCGGCTCGCGCAGAATCTTGTACGCGGAGAGCAGCGCTTCCCTGGACTTTTCCCAGGACAGCTCGCCAAGCGCCCTGGCCTGCCCGACCTTCCCCATGCGCGACCGCTCGGACGGGTCGTCCAGTAACTTGACGATCAGATTGGCGAAGTCGCGCTCCGAGTTCGGCTCGGCGTAGACCGCGGCCTCTTGAGCGGTGAACCTGGTCTCCCGGAGATCAAACGACACGATCGGCTTACCCACGGTCATGTACTCGACGATCTTCGTCATCGAGGACACGTCGTTCAGCGCGTTGCGCGGGTCGGGTGCCAAGCAGATATCCGCGGTGGACAGGTACCGGCAGAGGTCGTCGTTGGAGACGCGGCCGGTGAAGGTGACCATCGACTCCAGTTCCAGGTCCACGGCCAGCTGCTTGAGCTCATCCAGGCAGTCACCGGCACCGATGAACGCGGCGTGCCAGTCCTCTCGGCCGTGTACATCGCGCAGCGTCCGCAGCGCGCGTACCGCGTAGTCGACCCCATCCTGCGGGCCCATGGTGCCCAGGTAGCACAACAGATGCTGCTTGCCCTGGGCGAGCGCGGGGTCCGGAGTCACCGTCCGCACCCGCTGGTCGGCCGGCGCGTTACGCACCACGAACACCCGGTCGGGATCCATGCCGCCGCGATCCACGGCGATCTCCCGATAGCTCTCGTTCGTTGCGATCGCCACGTCGGCGGCTTCGAAGGTCTTCTGTTCCAGCCAGCGGGTGGCCCGGTAGAGCGCGTCCTGCCCACGATCGAAGCGGGAGAGGTACAGCTCGGGCACCAGATCATGGTGGTCGAAGACGAACCAGGCACCTCGCCGCTTGAGCGCCTTGGCGACCAGGAACATCAGGTCGGGCGGATTGCTGGCGTGCACGACGTCGACCGGGCCAAGGCTCCGGGCGATCCGCAGCATGTGGAACAGCGCCAACGCGTACTCGCGCAGGTATCCGACCGGACCCCCGGTGGCCGCGCGCAGCGGGAACCGGTGCAGGTGTACGCCCTCGACCTCTGTCTCCAGCTCGGGGTCCTCGTAGTGCCCGGTCGGGCAGATGACGTGCACCTCCCAGCCGTCCGATCGCAGCGCCTGGCATTCCTGCCACACCCGCGTGTCGAACGGGACGGACTCATTCTCATTGAGGATGACCACTCTGAGAGGCACCGCGGGAGATCCCTTCTGGTTCGATCAGCTCAGTGAGAGCCGCGACCGCATCGCCGACGTAGAGCGCCTAGGTCGGCATCGACACCCCGCACAGCGATCCTCGACGATCTCTCAGCAAAACGAGCGGAACCCAGTAGGGGTGCGAGCCTCGGAGCCCGCCTCACCCGACTGGCCGGTAGGGAGTTTCATCCTCACCGTTGAATCCACACCGTCCCCCGCCCGTCTTGGCCTTCGCGCCCAGCAACTTACGTGCCGGGCTCGACCAGGTAGGTCATCCAACCGTGATAACGCCGGTGATGTCGATCTAATAAGGACACTAGGATGGCCGGCCCGACGGCTGAGCAAGCATAGCTATGTCTCCCGGCGTGTCGCCTGATCGGACGATGCGTCGGAGCCGGCCCCTCCCGCCGTTTCGAGCTCTCCGGAGGTGCCACGCGGTCGTCCGAAACCTACCCGCAGGGCGAGCACGTAGCAGGCCAGGGCGACCACGCTGCCGGCCGCGACAAGGGCAATCTCAGAGAACACCCCGTGCGCCGGGTCCCGGGAGAATGCCCAGCTCACCAGTAGCGCGGGAGCCATGGCCACCGTCGCGACCAGCACGACGACCTGCCTCCGCACGTCAAGGAACCGCTCAGGTGCGATGACCTTCCTCAGCCGGGCGATGACCACCGCGGCGGCCGCGAAATCGGACAGCAGGACGGTCACGCTGAGCGCGATCAGTCGAGGCAGCCCGGCGGGGACCAGCAGGGCCGCTCCCGCCGACACAGCGCTGACCGCGAGGTAGGTCATGCTGGCCCGGCGGGGGGCGTCGACCTCGATCCGGGCGAACAGGGCCTGCCGAGTGATCTCGTGAACGCCGGCCACCAGCTGAGCCACCCCGAGCACCGCGACCGAGCCGGCGAAGGATTCGATGATCTCCGCGGACTGCAGCTTGCCGGCTGAGAGAATCTCAGCAATTGGGTGCGCGTAAGCGAGCAGCAGTGCCATCGCCGGGAGCCCGACGATGCCGACGTACATCGCGGCCTGCCGCCAGGAACTGGCGTAGCCAGGTGCGTCGTGCGCCGCCGCCGCTCGGGACAGCCCGGGCAGTGCCGCGCTCGACACGGCCTTGGCGCCCAGTGCCGTCGGCACGTTGTAGATGGAGTACGACGCCTGCAGGACGAACACGCCGCCCGGCACGGTCGCCGCGACGGCCAGCCGCCCGAAGTAGGCGAGGGCCGGGTTTGCGGCGACCGGCAACGACGCCCGTATCCGCTTGGCGGTCTCGGCGGCGATCGGATCACTCCGACCGCCCAGGCGTGGACGCACCGGCATCCCGGCCCGTGCCGCGCCCCACAGCTGGGCGGCGGCATGCAGTCCGACGGACAGCGTGTTGCCGGCGCCCAAGATGATCACCAAGCCGAGCGGCGCGTTAGCGGTGTCCACGTCGGTCGACTGGGTGAGCACAACGAAGGCCAGGGTTGCGATCAGCCCGACGTTCTCCAGCGCCGGTGCCCCCGCGGCCAGCGCAAACCTGCCCTGAACCTGTTGGGCGGCGGTCGCGACGCCGGCCAACATGTAGAGCACCACCTGTGGCGCAACCAACGCCAGCAGCAGCACGGTAAGCAGCAGACCCCGCCCGCGAGCGGCCGGATCGGGCATGCCCGCGGTCAGCAACCAGGCAATACCCGGAGAGGCAATCAGCAGCATGCCCATCACCACGCCGGCGATGCGTAGCAGGTAGCCAGTGATCTGGCTGAGCAACTTCAGCGCCTGCTCCGGGCCGTCCGCAGCTAGCGCCCGGACCACCGCTGGCACCACCACCATGCCGAGCACCGGGCCCGCGATTGTGGTGTAGACGAGGTTGGGCACCACGCTCGTGGAGAGGAAAATGTTCGTCAGGAACGTGGGCCCGAGCACGGCGCCGACCAGCACCACCCTGGCGAGACCGCTCGCCCTGCTCACCAGCGTCCACCCGGCGACCACAGCCGAGTTGGTGGCATCGGCGGACAGTGCGGATGCCCTTTGTCTCATCCCGCCGGGACACTACGCGACGGCCCAGAGTCACCCGAACCGAGGTGCGGGCGGAGGTGTCAGCCAGGCATCGGCGTGATGGACACGTCCACCTTGCGAGTGCCGTTGCCGCCGCGTGTGGTGGTCTTGCACATGTCGTGACACTGCTTGTCGAGGCTGCAGCACAGCGAGCAGACCGCGCCGTGGTGGAACGGACAGCTCGCCATGTCCGGCCGCTCGAATGCGGTCGCGCAGACGGCGCATTCCAGCATCACGGTGGAGAGCTGACCGTCGACCACCAGCGGCTCTGGCAACGTGTCCGCCCTGGCGATGTAGTAGCGCCCCTTGGTCGCCCAGGCGATGACCGGGGAGAGCACGAATGCGATCGCCAGCGCAAGGAAGGGAGAGAAAGCCTGGGCATACGCACCGAAGGCGTTGAAGAAAGCCAGGATCGAGACGATTGAAGCGATCACCATCGAGCCGAAGCCAACCGGGTTGAAGTTGAACAGATGCGCCCGCTTGAACTCGACCATCGGCGGGCTCATGCCGAGCGGCTTGTTCACCACGAGGTCAGCCACCAGCGCGCCCATCCAGGCAATCGCCACGTTGGAGTAGAAACCCAGGACGGTGTTCAGGAAGCTGAACACACCCAGCTCCATCAGCGTGAGGGCGATGCCGACGTTGAAGAAGATCCACACGATACGGCCCGGGTGGTAGTGCAGCAGGCGGGAGAAGAAGTTCGACCATGACAGTGAACCGGAGTAGGCGTTCACCACGTTGATCTTCACCTGGGAGAGCACCACGAAGAACACGGCCAGGCCGAGCGCGCCCGCGGTCATGAAGGCGCCGAAGCCACCGATGTACTCCTGAATCGGTTCACCCGCCCCGGTGAGACCGACGCCGCCGGAAACCAGGAAAGCCAAGAAGGCCCCGCCGAGCTGCTTGCCGGCCCCGAGGATGACCCAGCCGGGCCCGGCCAGGATGACCGAGGTCCACCAGCGCTTGGCGTTGTGCGCCGTCTTGATCGGCATGAACCTCAAGTAATCCACCTGTTCGCCGATCTGGGCGATCAGGGAGAGTGCGACACCCATGCCGAGCCCGAATCCAAGCCAGCTGAAGCTGGCCCCATCTCCGCCCTGGGGCCCCCAATGCGTGAATGCGGCGTATTTGCTCGGGTCCTTGAACGCCACGTAGACGAACGGGGCGAACATGAGCGCCAGCCACACCGGCTGAGTCCACACCTGCAGCTTGGACAACAGCGTCATCCCGAACACGACCAGTGGGATGATCACGAGTGAGGCCACGATGTACCCGATGGCAAGCGGAAGCCCGAAGCCCACGTTGAAGGCCTGGGCCATGATTGAGCCCTCGAGAGCGAAGAAGATGAAGGTGAAGCTCGCGTAGACGATCGATGTGATCGTCGAGCCCAGGTAGCCGAAACCGGCGGCACGGGTGAGCAGGTCCATGTCGATCGAATACTTCGCCGAGTAGTACGCGATCGGAATGCCGGTCAGGAAGATCACCAACGCCGCGACCAGAACCGCCGCGATCGCGTTCATGGCTCCGTGCGTGATGGCGATGGACGCGCCGATCGCGAAGTCGGCGAGATAGGCGATCCCGCCAATGGCGGTATTCGCCACGGTGAACTCTGACCAGCGCCGGAACGATCGTGGCGCATAGCGCAGCGAGTAGTCCTCCAGCGTTTCATTGGCTACCGCCGCGTTGTAGCTGCGTGTGCTTCTGCCCGCGGTCGGCGCCGCCGGCACAGCCGGCAACTGCACGTCTGAACTCATCAATGCCTCCGATGGGGGTCCGCGTAGCTCTGAGGGGCCACCGCCTGGTGGCCCCGCCAGCCGTCGTGCGGCCGTCGGGCACCAGACAGGTGAGCTGCACGTCGCGCCGTTGACGTGAGCAGCCCGCCACATCTCAAAACTTCATGCGGAAACTATTTCCTCATGAACTAATAGGCAAGACGGCATGGGTAACGTGTGCGTTAACAGCCCCGGAGGGTGGCTACAGCTGCTGGAGCACGTCCCACTGCAGGCCGTCCGCCGCCGCGAGGAACACCCGCTGCATGAGGTGGCGGTCCCGTATCTGGACGGTTCCCCGAGGGCTCTCGTACTCCAGGCCCTCGGCCATCGCCTGGATACGCGCCACGTCCACCTCGCCGGCGTGCCGCAACAGCTCGGTGAGCAGCCGAACGCCCTCGTAGCAGGACTCGCCCAGGCTGTTGAGCACCGGCGCCCTCGGCCCGAAGCGGCGGAAATTGCTGGCCGCGAAGTCGAGCCCCGAAGCGGTCGGCAGGTCTTCGAAGTAGCCGGCCGAGGTCATCAGCCCTCGGGTGTTCTCCGCGCCCGTCGCGAGCAGCACGTTCTCCTCGATCAGCGAACTGAACCGGATGAGGTCCCGATCCAGCCCGGCGCGGCTGAACGCCCGGTTGAAGGCCACCGCGTCGTTGCCGATCAGCAGCATCAGGACACCATCGCAGCCGCTGGCCACCACCCGGTCCAGCACCGCTTCGTACTCTTCCGTGCCAAGTGGCACGTAGATCTCGTCGCACACCTTGCCATCCAGCTCAGCAAGGTAGCGACGGGCCGAGCTGGCCGATGCCCTCGGCCAGATGCAGTCGTCACCCACGATCGTCCACCGCCGCAGGCCCAGCTCGCTGGCAAACCACCGCAGCGTCGGTCCGAGCTGACGATTCGGGGTCTCTCCGGTGAGGAAAACGCCCGGGGCCCGCTCGCCGCCCTCGTAGAGCGCGGTATAGACGTACGGCACCCGACCGTTGACCCGTGGGGCGACCACCTCCCGGACCGCCGAGATGTGCCATCCGGCCACCGCGTCGACCGCACCGCCGGTGATCAGCGCGCCTCCCCCGGCCGCACCAGGGAGCCAGGCGAGCGTGCCTGCACCAGCATGCGCGCGATCGTAGCGAAAACTTGCTACAGGAATATTTCATTGGATGGGGTATCTGGCATGGCCTCCGCCGTGCTTGCTCCAGTACGCTCCGCTCACACCCTCACGACACGTCTCACGGCAGGGCAATGACGACACTTCCGGTGACCCAAGAGCACGATCTTGACTTCGCTCGATTGCTCACGCTCGTCGAGCGGACCGTGGCACAGAGGCTCGCTGGGGTACTGAAGACGAATGGCGCGACGATCGAGGAATGGCGAGTGCTGTCGTTCCTCGGCGACGTCGGACACACGATGACCGAGATCGCCGAGTTCGCCATGGTGCAGGCCCCTACGCTCACCAAGCTCATTGACCGAATGGTGTCGGCGAACCTTGTCCTTCGCCGGGTGGACGATGCGGACCGACGGCGTGTGCTGGTGCATGCCTCCGATCGGGGACGCCAGGCAGTGCGGGAATGGACCGTGCTGGTGAGGCGCGAGCACGACGACCTGGTGACCGTGGTCGGCAGCGAGGAGATCAATCTGCTCAAAGCCCTGCTGGCCCGGGTGTCCGCACGGCTCGCCTGACGTCATCCCCAGGGCCAACATGAGTGGCGCCGGAGGGTGATGTCCCAGGTCAGGCGGCCTTGCGGCCCACCACGTTGAAGCAGACGATTCCCGAGCACAGCCAGCCTTCGCGCTCGCCCTGCTCGAGCTCGGCCCAGAAGTTATTCGCCTCTTCGGCGGTCGTCTCGCCCGCGTCCACCATGGCCCCGAGCCGATTGGCACCGGTGCCAGTGCCGACGTCCAGCACCTCGACACCGTCCCGCGCCTGAAGCAGCCCGGTGATGACCTGCTTGACGCGGGTTTCGTCGTCGATCGCGGTCCGAGCATCAAGAAACTCGATGTAGTAGTCCGGTCGGCTCACAATCGTGTCGAACCCGCCCGGGCCCGCCTCTGCACTCATGACTCGGTCATCCCTCCCGCTCACAAACCCGGACCAGTGTGACCGAGGCACGTTGTGGTCCTCTTGCAACGAGCTGTCAGTTCGGGCGCTGCTCCGTAGGGTGGTGCCCGCACGCCTGTCCGTCGATGCGGAGGTGACCGGAATCGTGGCCGAGTCGTACGACGTGGTGATCGTGGGCGCGGGGTTCGCCGGCCTGACCGCGGCCCGGGAGCTGAGCCGGCGCGGTTACTCGGTGCTGGAACTGGAAGCGCGCGACCGGATCGGCGGACGCACCTGGACGGACGAGCGATTCGGCCGCGAACTGGAAATGGGCGGCACGTGGGTGCACTGGCTGCAGCCGCACACCTGGAGCGAAATCACCCGCTACGACCTGGAGATAGTCGCCAGCCCGACCGCGAGCGAGGTGCTCTGGATCGCCGACGGCCAGGTCCGCGCGGAGTCGCCGGAGGAGTTCCACGCCCGGATCGCGCCCGGGCACGACGGGCTGCTCGGGGACACTCTGAAATGGTTCCCGCGCCCCTACGAGCCGCTGTCCAACCCCCACCTGGCCGAGATCGACGGCATGTCCATCGTGGACCGGTTCGACCAGCTCGACCTCTCCGCCGAGGACCGCGAGCTGCAGGTCGGCATGTGGGCCGAACACTTCAACGCACCGCCCGAGCTGTGCGCGCTGACCCAGGCCTTGCGGTGGTGCGCGGCGGCGTCTGGCAATCGACACCTGATGGACGAGGCCACGGCGACCTACCGGATCGCCACCGGCACCCGGTCATTGGCCGAGGGCATCGCGGCCGACTCGTCAGCTGACCTTCGACTCGGCCAGGTGGTCCGGCGGATCGAGCAATCCGGCGGCACAGCGCTGGTGCGGACCGAGGACGGCACCGAGTACGCGGCCCGAGGCGTGATCGTCACCCTGCCGCTGAACGCGCTGGCCGGGATCGAGTTCACCCCCGAGCTGCCGCCGCTGATCGGCGCCGCGGTCACCGAGCAGATGGCCAGCCGAGGCCTGAAGACGTGGATCAAGGTCCGAGGCGAGGTCGAGCCGTTCACCGCGTACGCGCCGCCGGGCAACGGCCTGACCTGGATGCGGCCGGAGTTCCCGGCGACCGAGGGCGCCGGCGGCGACACCATCTTCGTCGCCTTCGGACCGGATTCCGCCGCACTCGACCCCAACGACTTGGCCGGCGTAACCAAGGCGGTGTACAGCTGGCGGGACGACCTGGAGGTGCTGGAGGTCACCGGCCACGACTGGGTCGCCGACGAGTTCTCCCGGGAGACCTGGCCGATGCTGCAGCCTGGCCAGCTGACCCGCTCGCTGGCCGCCCTGCAGGCCGGCCACGGCCTGGTCCGGTTGGCCGGCTCGGACTATGCCAATGGTTGGGCCGGGTTCATCGACGGCGCCATCGAAAGCGGTCTGCGCACCGCCGCGGGCATGCACAAGACCTTCCAGGCCGGCCTGTCCTAATCGGACGTCAGCGATACCCTGAGGGCGACGTCAGTCGATCCGCAACAAGTGTTAACAATTGATTTCGTCGTGAAACCATATGCTAACAACGGAATCCCTTGAAACCGGAGTTGCTATCTGCGAAAGTCAGTGTGCGCAGCGCACATCCGCCCGGGAGGCCGAGGGTGACCACCGAGAGCAGGACCCAACTCCCCCTCGTCCCGCAAAAGGAACGTGGTAATGACGGAGACTCAGGACGCCGCAACGGCGTTGCGGGCGGGTGTGCTCCCCGCCATCGAACTTGTCGGGTTGACCAAGTCGTTCACCGCGCGCGGCGAGGTGGTGCGGGCGGTCAACAACGTCGACATGAGGATCGTCGAGGGCGAGTTCTTCTCCATGCTGGGTCCGTCAGGCTGCGGCAAGACGACGACGTTGCGGATCATCGCCGGGTTCGACGAGGCGACCGAGGGCAGCGTTTACCTGCACGGCAGTGACGTCACCGGGGTCCCGCCGAACAAGCGCGACGTGAACATGGTGTTCCAGACCTATGCCCTGTTCCCGCACATGAGCGTGGCCGACAACGTCGCCTTCGGCCTGAGGCGCAAGGGCATCGCCAAGGACGAGGTGACCCGCCGGGTCGGCGAGATGCTGGAGATCGTCGACCTCGCTGGCCGGGAGAAACGCCGCCCCAAGCAGCTGTCCGGCGGCCAGCAGCAGCGGGTCGCACTCGCCCGCGCGCTGGTGAACAAGCCGCGCGCCCTGCTGCTGGACGAGCCGCTCGCCGCCCTGGACCTGAAGCTGCGCCAGGCCATGCAGGTCGAGCTGAAGCGCATCCAGCGCGAGGTCGGCATCACCTTCGTCTTCGTCACCCACGACCAGGGCGAGGCGCTCACCATGTCGGACCGGATCGCGGTCATGAGCAACGGGCTCGTCGAGCAGCTCGGCACCGCCCGGGAGATCTACGAGCACCCGGCCACCAAGTTCGTCGCCGGCTTCATCGGGACCTCCAACCTGTTCGCCGGAACGGTCCGGGAGGTCTCCGAAGGCACCGCCGTGATCACCGCGGGCCCGGACGAGCGGATCCTCGTCCCCGTGCGGGACGGCCGCTGCGCGCCGGGCGGGGAACTCGAGCTCACCGTCCGGCCGGAGAAGATGCGCATCTCCACCGCCCCGCCCCGGGGTACCGACTGCGCGGTCCGGGGTGTGGTCATCGAGGTCGTCTATCTCGGCACGTCCACCAACTACAACGTCCGGACCTCGGCCGGGGCCGATGTCACGGTGTTCAGCCAGAACGGCACGTCAGCAGACGACGTCGCCGTCCGGGGGGACAACGTCTGGCTCTCGTGGGAGCCGCGTCACTCCTACGCGATCGGAGCATGAAGATGAACCAGAAGATCGACCCTGCCCTGCTCCGCGGCGTCAGCCAGCGCCGCTACGACCGCCGTGACGTGATGAAGCTGTTCGGCGTCGGCGCCGCCGGCATGGCGCTGGCCGCCTGCGGTGTCAAGGGCGCGAAGCAGGCCCCGGCCGACCAGGACGCCGTCGCCAAGTACTGGTCCGGCAAGAAGCAGAACGGTCACCTCGACTTCGCCACCTGGGCGCTGTACATGCCCACGGACCACGCCCCCCTGAAGGCCTTCACCAAGGAAACCGGCATCACGGTCAACTACCAGGAGGTCATCCAGGACGACCCGGAGTGGTACGGCAAGATCCAGCCGCAGCTGGCCGCCGACAAGCCGACCGGCTACGACCTCATGGTCGTCACCAACGGGATCGAGCTGGACAAGCTGATCGACTTCGGCTATCTGGCCCCGCTGGACCACTCGAAGCTGCCCAACTACGCCCAGAACGCCGACCCGATCTACCGGGACGAGGCGTACGACAAGGGTAACGTCTACTCGATTCCGTACACCTCGGGTTACACCGGGATCGCCTACAACCCGACCTACGTCAAGGAGCCGATCACCAAGATCGCCCAGCTGTGGGACCCGAAGTACGCGGGCAAGCTCGGCATGATGAAGGCCCCGCAGGAGCTGGGCAACTTCGGCATGCTCCTGCTGGGCATCAACCCGGAGACGTCCACCCCGCAGGACTGGGAGAAGGCGGCGGCCAAGCTCCAGGAACAGAAGCCGCTGGTCCGGGCCTACGTCACACAGGACTACACCAAGTCGCTGGCCAACGGCGACCTGTGGATCTGCCAGGCGTGGTCCGGTGACATCTTTCAGGAGAACGCGTCCAACGGGTCGAACCTGCAGTTCGTGGTGCCCGAGGAGGGCGGCACGATCTGGACCGACAACATGATGATCCCGAAGACGGCCGCCAACCCGGTGGACGCCCTGATGATGATGGACTACTTCTACCGGCCCCAGGTCGCGGCGGAGCTGACCGAGTTCATCAACTACGTCACCCCGGTGCCGTCCACCAAGGACCGCATCGCCAAACATGCGGCGGCGTCCACCGGCGACGACAAGAAGACCCTCGAAGCGATCCTGACCAGCCCGCTCGTCTACCCGACCGCGGCGGACCTGGCCAAGCTCAAGCGCTACCCGACCCTGAAGAGCGCCGACGAGCAGAAGACGTACCAGAACACCTTCCTGCCGATCTCGTCGGGCTGAACCATGGGGAGCCTTCGCGCGCGGCTCACGCCCTACGCCCTGATGCTGCCCGGCGGACTCTGGCTGGCGATCTTCTTCGTCATCCCGACACTGATCCTGCTGCAGTTCTCACTGATGACCGGCAATGAGGCGGACGGGTACGCATTCACCTTCCACTGCCAGAACTACACCGATGCCCTGGCGACCTACTATCCGCAGTTCATCCGGTCCCTGGAGTACGGGGGCATCGCGACGGTGCTCGGTATCGCAATGTCGTACCCGATCGCCTACTGGATCGCTTTCAAGGGCGGCGCGCGCAAGTCGACGTACCTGTTTCTGATCCTCTTGCCGTTCTTCGTCTCGTTCGTGCTGCGGACGATCTCGTGGCAGTTCCTGCTGTCCGACAACGGCATGGTGCTCGGGCCGCTGAAGGACTGGGGGCTGCTACCGGCGGACTTCCACGTGCTGCAGACCGCGGTGGCGGTGATCGGCGGGCTCACCTACAACTACCTGCCGTTCATGGTGTTGCCGATCTACGTGGCGCTGGAGCGGGTCGACCCGGGGGTGGTGGAGGCGTCCTACGACTTGTACAGCAGCCGCACCCAGTCCTTCCTCAAGGTGATCCTCCCGCTGTCGCTGCCCGGTGTGTTCGCCGGCGTGCTGATGAACTTCGTGCCGGCGGCGTCCGACTACGTCAACGCGGAGGTCCTCGGTGGGCCGGACAACACGATGATCGGCAACATCATCCAGGACCAGGCGCTCACCGTCCGGGACTACCCCACGGCCACCGCCCTGTCGGCCACCCTGATGCTCGCCCTGCTGGTCGGCATCTTCGCCTACGCACGGGCGCTGGGCACCGATACGGTTCTGCAGGCGGCGGCCCGATGACCACGATCCTCACCCCTCCCCCGGTGCAGCCGCCCAAGCCGCCCAGGTCGCGGAGCAAGCTGGGCGATCGGCTGCTCCACTGGTACACCTGGGCCGTCATCCTCTGGCTCTGCCTGCCCATCGGCGTGATGATCCTTTTCGGCTTCAACCAAGTCCAGGGCCGGTACAACAACAGGTGGCACGGCTTCACCCTCGAGTGGTACCTGCACGTGTTCGACCTGTCCGGCCTGACCAACGCGCTGAAGGCCTCGGTGATCATCGCCGTACTGACCACGCTGATCGCGACGGCACTGGGCACGCTGCTCGGCGTGGCGCTGGGCCGCTACCGGTTCCGCGGTGCCGGCACCAGCAACCTGGTGCAGTTCGCCGCGATCTCCACGCCCGAGATCGTCATGGGCATGTCCCTGGTGGCCTTCTTCGTGCAGCTGGACGTCCCGCTGGGCTACCTCACGATCACCATCGCGCACGTGATGTTCTCGCTGTCCTTCGTGGCGGTGACCGTACGGTCCCGGGTGCTCACCCTGGACCGGTCGGTCGAGGAGGCGGCCAAGGACCTCGGGGCCAGCGCCGTGGGCACCTTCTGGCTGGTCACCCTGCCGATGATCCTGCCGGGCGTCACCGCCGGTGCGCTGCTCGCCTTCGCCATCTCCATCGACGACTTCGTGGTCACCAACTTCACCGCCGGCAACGTCGAGACGTTCCCGCTGTGGATCTGGAGCGCGCAGAAGAACGGCCTCCCGCCGCAGGTGAACGTGATGGGCACGATCATCTTCGCGGGCGGCGTCCTGCTCGCCCTCGGCAACGCCATGGCGGCGCGTCGCCGCCCGGCTTAGCGGAGTCCGGGTATGCATGCCGCTGCGCTCTCCTGGTACTTGAACCCGAACGCCCGGTCCTGGCGCGCCGACCCGATCAGCGATGACGTCCGGGAGTTCCACCAAGGGCTACCTGGTTACCGGCGGACCAGGCTGATCGAGCTTCCGGCGCTCGCTGAAGAGCTCGGGGTGGGACGGGTAGTCGTGAAGGATGAGTCGTCTCGGTGGGGATTGCCGGCGTTCAAGATCCTCGGCGCGTCGTACGCCATCTCGCGGGCTCTGTCGGAGCGGCTGGGCCGCGGTGACGCCGCACTCGGGTTCGGGGAGTTGACGGAGCGGCTCGCCGACACGGACAGGCCGACCCTCGTCGCGGCGACTGACGGCAACCACGGCCGCGCGGTGGCCCACGTGGCCCGCTTGCTGGGGCTGCCCGCGCAAATCTTCGTGCCCACCGCGGTCTCCAGGGCTGCCATCGACGCGCTTGCCGCCGAAGGCGCACGGGTGACCGAGCTGGCCATTCCCTACGACGACGTGGTCTCGGCGGCGGCCCGGTGGGCGCGGGACGCGGGCCGGGCCGCCGTGCTGGTTCAGGACACGGGTTGGTCCGGATACGAACGGATGCCGCAGTGGATCGTGGACGGCTATTCGACGATGTTCGCTGAAGCCGAGGAGCAGGTCGCCGAGCAGGGGCTCGCCGGGGTTGATCTGGTTGCGGTACCGGTGGGCGTCGGTTCGCTCGCCCAGGCCACCGTCCGGCATTATCGCGGCGGCGTCGGCGCTGGACCGGTGGTGTTGAGCGTGGAGGCGGAGAACGCCCCGGCGATCATTGCCTCATTGCATGCCCGGAAGCCGGTCACGGTCGACACGACCTACACGATCATGGCCGGTCTGAACTGCGGCACACCGTCCGCGGGCGCCTGGCCGTACCTGGAGGCCGGCCTTGACGCGGCGACCACCGTCTCCGATGAGCAGGCCACCCAGGCCGTCCATGATCTGGCCGGCCTCGGTGTCGACGCGGGCCCGTGCGGCGCCGCCGCCCTGGCCGGCGTACGCGCCGTCGTCACGGACCCAGTGCGGCGCGCTGAGACCGGGGTGCACCCCGACGCGGTGGTGCTCGTGCTGAGCACCGAGGGAATCGCCGCGAACCCGCTCCCGGGCTCGGAGTCGGTTAAGCGGCGGTGATCGTGGGCTGTGTCGACATCAGTCAGAGTCAGGCCGAAACCACGGTGCGGTCGGCATGATTGAGGCCATGATTGTCGCCCTCGAGCGGTGGGCTCGTGATAACCGAGGGAGTCTGCCGCTGCCCGACGGGCTCCGATATCACCGACGTCAGTATTGATAGGAAGGCGGCCATCGCCGCCGTTGAGAGAGCGGCCGTCCAGGGGGCGTCGAGAATGCCGACATTTCCGACGCTGAGCAGCGCCACAAATACTTGAATCGCAGTCTTCACCGCACGTTCGGCGGCTTGCTTCCAAAACAGCTTACCTAGGTTGGTGAACATCGGATTGACCTCCGTCACGTCGCTGTGATTTCACCCCTCCCGCCACAGGATGAATGTTCGCGTCGAAACTCTCCATGGAGCCAACACCCGAGCCTCCCGGGGCAAACCCCCGGCCTTTCAGGGGGGCAAGTTCGCGGAACGATGGCGCCCGGCTGGCAACGGCGACTCGGCCTTGACCTGAAGTCTGGTTCAGGTCCTAGCCTCGTGCTGGAAGCGCGGGCCAGCGATGAGCGACAGGGGCGGCAATGACCAAGCTCGACCTGGGACCGATCGGCGTCGCGCTGGACGTGTCTGCAGACGACTCCTACCTCGACGCCGCGATCGAGGTGGAGAAGCTGGGGTACTCCACGGTTTGGCTTGCGGGCGGGCAACTGGCCAGCCTGGAGCCGATCGCGAAGATCATCCGCGCCACCACGGCGATCCCAGTCGCACCCGGCATTCTCTCGCTGGACATCTACAGCTCGGAAGCGGTGACCGCGGCGTACGCCGACCTCGAGGCCACCCATCCGGGTCGGTTCGTCGTCGGGCTGGGTGGCCCGCAGACGCCGCGACCGGTGCGGGCGCTGAACGAGTTCCTCGACCGACTCGACGCCGGTGAACCTCCGGTTCCAGCGGACCGGCGGATATTGGCGGCGCTCGGCCCCCGCAAGCTCGCGCTCGCCCGCGACCGATGCGCCGGCGCCGTACCCCTGCTCGTCACGCCCGCCTACACCGCCGACGCGCGGCGCATCCTGGGTCAGGACTCCACACTCGTCGTTGACCAGCTGGTCGTCCTCGACACCGATCCCACGACGGCACGGGAAACGGCCCGGGCGCCGCTGCGGTTTCTCGTCGGGAACGGCATCGGCGGGTACACAGAGAACATCCGACGGATGGGCTTCAGCGCCGACGACATCTCCGAGTTGAGCGACCGGCTCGTGGACGAGCTGGTGACTTGGGGCGACGCCGACGCAATCACCGCGCGGGTGGGCGAGCACCTGCAGGCAGGTGCAGACCAGGTCGTCCTCGGCGTCCTCCACGACGGTGACCAGCCCAGCCCGATCGATGTCGCACGAGAGCTCGCCAACCGACTCATCCGCTGAACCCACTAGGCCGCGGGCTCACCGCCCTCGGTCAGCTGGCCCCGGTGGCCTCCCGCAGTATCCGCGGTGTCCTGGCCCGCAGGTCCTCCTCGATCTGCTCGAGGCTGCGGCCCCGGGTCTCGGGCACCAGGAAGATGGTGAACGCGATGGAGAGGAAGCAAACCACCGCGAATACCAGGTACACCTCGCCCACGACGCCCAACAGCACCGGGAAGGCGGCGGACACCACAAAGTTGGCCGCCCAGTTGGCGAGCGTCGCGATCCCGGCGGCCGCGCCCCGGAAACGCAGCGGGAAGACCTCCGGAACCATGACCCAGACAATGGGTCCCCAGCTCAGCGCGAAAGCGATGGTGTACAACCACAGGCAGGCGATGTCGATGACCACCGGAATACCGCTGGTGAATCCGTTAATCAGGATGTTGGCGCCCATGACGCCCATCGCCACGCCCATCCCCACCAGCCCGATCACCAACAGCGGCTTCCGGCCCACCCGGTCGACGAGAACGAGGGAGACAAGCGTGGTAATGAGCCCGATCATGCTGAGGCCGACGCTGTTCAAAATGGCCGCGGAGTCACCAAGGCCGGCCTTGCTCAGGAATGTCGGCGCGTAGTAGGCGATCGTATTGATGTCGATGAACTGTTGGAGGATGGTCAGCCCGCACGCGGCCACGAGCGCCGGTCGGACCCAGCGGGCCCGCAGCAGCTCCCGGAAGGTCGCCTCGTTCCGGGATGCTCGCTCAACGGCTTGAATCTCGGCCAGCTCGGCGTCCACATCCTCGGGCCCTCGGGACCGGGCGAGCACCTCACGGGCCTTGTCGAGGCGGTTGTGTCGGACCAGCCAACGCGGCGACTCCGCCTGGAAAGCAATGCCGACGGCGAGCAGGACGCCGGGAATGACCGCCAGTCCGATCATCCACCGCCAGGCGCCTGAGCTGGACAGCAAGAGGTCAGCAAGGTAGGCGAGGAAGAAGCCGAGGCCGATGAAGACCTGATTCAGCGTGGTCACGGCGCGGAATCCGGGTGGGCGCGGACTCCGACAGGTAGAGCGGCACGGACACCGCCGCCGCGCCGACGGCCAACCCCAGCACGAAGCGGAAGAAGTAGAGCGCTCCGACGCCCGGAGCAAGCGCGGCGCCGAGCGCTCCGACGGTGAAGGTGATGCCCGCCCAGAGCAGCAGCCGCCGGCGACCGTAGCGGTCGTTGAGCGGCCCGGCCACGGCGGAGCCCACGATTGCGCCGAGCAGCAGCAGGCTCACCACGAGCCCCTGGGAGGCTGGACTCAGATGGAATTCATTCCGAATGTAGAGGATTGCCCCACCGATGACGCCCGTGTCGTAGCCAAAGAGCAATCCCCCCAATGCGGCGAAGAAGTAAACCCACGCCTGCCCACGCTTTGATGTCTGACCAGAACGTCCGGTGATCACCATTGACCCCTTCTCTTGGCGCTACAACACGCACCCTTTCCCAATCCGAGCGGGCACGCGGTACGCGGCCGGCCTCACAAAAATCTCCTCGCGTCCACAATCGTTGTCAGGCGTCGAACTCGATGACTGCCTTGATCCGTTCCGGGCTGGTGTCGAACGCCGAGCGCCAGGCGCTCAGCGGCAACCGGTCGGTCAGCAGCCCCTCGAGCCAGCGCCGGTCGATCTGGCGGAGCGCCTGGTGCGCGGCCTCGAAATGGGAACGGTTCGAGTTGATGGTGCCCATCACCAGCTTGTTCTGGGTTACCAGGTCGAGGTTGAGCTCACCCAGGTTTACCGTGCCCGCCCCGTGCGGAGCACCGATGCCGACCAGGCAGGCGGCACCGCCCGGCGCCGTGCGCGCGATGGCCTCCCCCACCAGGACGCCGGAGCACTCGACGACCGCGTCAAACGTGCCGCTGAGGTCTTCCATGAAGCTGTGATAGACCGCGCCAAGGTCGCGGGTCTGTCTGGGCTTGGCCCCGTGCTCCACCTGGTCCACCACGTGCACCTCCAGGCCGCGCTGCACCCCGAGCAGAGCGGCCAGCAGCCCGATCGGCCCGGCACCCAGCACCAGAGCGCGTCGGCGGGTGCGACGCACCACGTGGTCCAGCTGCTCCCACGCCTTGGCCACCACGCTGGCGGGCTCGAGCAGCACGCCGGCCAAGCCGAGGGCCGGGTCGACCCGAACCGCGTAGTCCTGTTCCAGTCGGAACCGTTCCGAGCCGAAGCCGTCCCGCCCGAGAATGCCGCGCTCGGTGTACTGACCGTTCTCGCAGAGGTCGAACTGGCCCACCGCGCAGTAGCCACAGGGCACCGGATCCGGCCGGCGCACGATGCCGACAACGAGATCCCCGGGGCTGATCTCCGCCCCATTGGGCGCCTCCAGGACCCGGCCCAACGACTCATGACCGAGGATCAACCGGTCCGGCCGCTCGGTGCCCCAGATTGGCCCTCGAGCGACGATCTCCCGGTCCGTACCGCACACCCCGAGCGCGAGCGCCTCGACGAGCAGGTCCCCGTCCGCCAGGTCCGGCTCCGGGACGTCATCAAGTACCAGCTTGCTGCCCGTGGTGTCCCGATAAACGCTCAGCGCGCGCACCTGCCGGCCTCCTTGCCTCGTACCGGTGCTGGATAACGAACGAATACAGCATCGGACCCGCTGCTGGTAATGGATCACTCCATGCAAGCTCCAGCATCGGCGGCGAGGGGTACGGGATGAGAGAAGCTGGGTAGGTGCGGCCATGGGCCGGCTACCGACCTGGGCAATGCGCCTGTTGATCAGCGAATGAAAGGTTTTGTTTCCGCACTTAACATACGCTTGGCGGATGGGTTGTCAACCCGGAATGCGAGGATCAAGAACGAGAACGACGGCCGGGCGATAGGTGCTCGAACAGGCCCACATCGGTGCACATTCCGAGGAGGTGAGAGATGGCCCCTGGCACGGGACGCGACACGGCCAGCATCCGCCAGCACAACCTGCGGACCGTGTTGCGCCACCTCCACCTGCACGGTGCCACCAACCGGGTCGAGCTCGGGAAGGTCACCGGTTTGACCCGCAGCGCGGTGGGCGACTTGGTAGCCGAGCTGACCGCGCGCGAGCTGGTGACCGAGTCCGAGGTGGAGGTCGCCAGCGGCGCGCGGGGACGCCCCTCCCTGGTCGTCGCCCCCCGCGATGACAACGCCCGGGTTGTCGCGGTGAGCGTCCGGGTGGACACATTGCGGGTCACCTCGGTCGGTCTCGGCGGCACCGTGGGCGAGGTCGTCGAGGTGCCCCACGAGCACGTGCCCAGTGACCCGAGGCCGACCCTCGAGCAGCTCGCCATGTTGCTGGAGAACCAACTGAAGGCGCTCAACTCGCCCCCGCTCGCGGTCGGCGTCGCGGTTCCCGGCCTGGTCCGCACCACGGACGGCACCGTTGCGCTCGCCCCTCGGCTGCGCTGGCGAGACCTTTCCCTGCGCGAGGAACTGGGCCGTCGGGTAAATCTCGGCGCTCCCCTGGTGACCGGCAACGACAGTAACTTCTCCACGCTCGCCGAACACCTGCGCGGTGCCGGGCGCGGCCACGGCCACCTGGTCTACCTGTTCGCCGAGCTCGGCGTCGGCGGCGGCATCATCGTCGACAACCAGCTGCTGGTCGGCGGCAAACCCGGTTATGGCGGGGAGGTCGGCCACATGGTGACCGATCCGGGCGGCCGGCCTTGCGACTGCGGCGGCCACGGCTGCTGGGAGACGCAGATCGCCGCCGCCGCGCTACTCCGGCACGCGGGGATCTCCGCCGCCACCGATTACGACCGGCGCGCGGCCGTCACCGAGTTACTCGCCCGCGCCGATCGAGACGATCCCGCCGCGGTGGCCGCGCTCACCGCCCTGGTCCCCCCGCTCGCGGCCGGCATCGCCACCCTGCTCTCCCTGTTCAACCCGGAGCGGATCATCCTCGGCGGCCTGATTGCCCACGTTCTGCAACACGCCGACGCCGAGGTCCGGGCCGCGATCACCTACCACCGCCCCGCGCTGTCCAACTCCCCGGTCGACCTCGTCCCCGCCGAGCTCGGCGACAAAGCTCCGCTCCTGGGCGCCGCCGAAGCAGCGATCAACACCTTCCTGGACACGTTCGCCCGAGGCGCACCTTCGGCGCAGTCGGCTGGGAAGTGAGGTCGTCGAGATCGACAGGAGGGCTGTTTGATCAAGGAGTTCACAGCCCTGGTGTCGACGTCGGCGACCTGGCTCGTGTCACTCGGGGTCCGCTTTGTGGTGTCTACGCCGGTTGGCAGCTGTGTCGCGGTCGATCCGGCGAGTGAGCGTGTCCGGTTCGGCGTGCAGCAGGATGTGGCGGACCGGTATCTGAGCGCCGGCTAGTCCGGCGCGGATCTGCTGCCAGTACCGGTGGACGAGCACGGTCTGCGGGATGACGAGAGTGCCCCCGACGTAGTCAAGGACCTGTCGGGCGGTCTCCACCACCAGAGCACGCCAGGGAGGCCAGTGCTGGAAGTCTCCGAGAGCGGGCAGATCGCCAATGCTCCCGAGCATGTACCCAACCTGCTCAGCGTCGAACAACCTGGCATCGGGAAGGGCCTGGGTCAGCCCGCGTGCCGCTGTCGTCTTACCAGCCCCGAAGCTTCCGTTGAGCCAAATGATCACTAGTCATTGATCCTTTGCGACCTGCATACGACCTTGGTGCGGCGCACCGGCGAGCAAGCCAATAGACCTACGGCCGCGCCGCCGCCCCCCGGCGGAGTCGAGCTTGGTGATTGCGACATCGCGGGGCCGCGGGCGCGAAGCGGAAGTTGGTCGGTGTCCAACGGCTGGCGAAGATCAGGACGGAGGGATGGGCACAAGGCTTTGCCGCAGCTTGAACTTCTGGATCTTCCCGGACGCGGTGAGGGGGAAGGCGTCCAAGAAGACCCAGCGCTGTGGGCACTTGTAGGCCGCCAAGTGGGCCCGGCAGAACTCGCGCAGCTCGGCCTCGCTCGCTACGCGACCGGGAGCCGGTCGCACAAACGCGGCTACCACCTCACCCCAACGCTCGTCCGGCTCGCCGCACACAGCGACTTCGGCGACGTCGGGGTGGGCGAAGAGCAGCTCCTCGATCTCGCGCGGGTAGATGTTCTCCCCACCACGAATGATCATGTCCTTGAGTCGGCCCTCGATCCGCAGGTAGCCGCGCTCGTCCATCGAGGCCAGGTCGCCGGTGTGATACCAACCGGCGAGGTCAATCGCGGCGGCGGTGGCCTCGGGCTGCTGGTTGTAGCCGGCCATCACCATGTAGCCGCGTGCGCATAGCTCGCCAACCTGTTCTACCGGCACCGGCTCGCCGCTTGCCGGGTCGCACACCATGATTTCGGTTTGTGGGAACGGCTGGCCTAAGGTGCTCGCCCGGTCCGACGGCACGTCGTCCAAACGGGTTTGAGTCACCAGCGGAGAACACTCGGTTGTGCCGAAAACGATGCTGAAAGTGACGCCCATATCCTCCTCGACCCGGCGGACCAGCTCGGGAGGTACCGGCGCTCCGCCGCTGAGCACGCACCGCAACGAGGACAGGTCCCGAACCGCGAAGTCCGGGTGCTCCAGCAGCGCGATCAGCATTGTTGGCACGCCCAGCATCGCACTGGCCCGCTCGGCTTCGAGGAGCTCGAGTACCAGGCCCGGATCGAAAGCGAGCACCGGGACATGCACCGCTCGGGTCTGCACGCTGCCCAGTACAGCCAGGCTGCAACCCGCGGTATGGAACATCGGCATCGGGTTGACGTACACCTCATTCGGTTGAAGCCGCATGAGACGGGCGAAGAATCGGGCGTTGTTGGTCAGGCCCCGGTGGGTGAGCAGGGCACCCTTGGGAAAGCCCGTGGTGCCCGAGGTGTACTGGATCTGCGCTATATCTTCCGGTTCGACCTCCGGCAGCTGTTGATCATGATACGCAGAGGCAAGGAACTCATCCCACTCGGTGAACAGCACCACCTCACGCAGGCCTGGCAGCTCGGGCTGGACCTCGGCCAGATACTCCGCCATGGGACCGCGGAACTCCGGCACCAAAAATATCCCGGATGCCTGCGACTGATCCAACACGTAGCGCAGCTCCTGCGGACGGTATGCCGGATTGACCGTCACCAAGGTCAACCCGGCCAGCGCCGCGCCGAACTCCAACACAACCCACTCCGGCAGGTTCGGCGCCCACACCGCCACGCGCTCCCCCGGAGCGAACCGAGCAGCAAGCGCCCGAGCCGCCCGTTCAGCGTCGTCGAGCAGCTCACCGAAAGTCCAACGTCGCCGCGACGCCGGATCCGGCAGACCCCCCACCATCGCCAGCTCGTCCGCCGCCAACGCCGCTGCCTCCCGCAGGACACCGCCGACAGTCGTCTCCAGCACCGGATCGGAAGTATCCGCTGCCCAGTACGAGCTCGTCAGGCCCACGACCATCACCCGCTTCGCGGCTACGCGCCGGGTGCGCAGCAGTCTGCGGCGAGCGTAAGCCCCTTCCGACTCATCCGTCACGAGTAGTCAGCTACGCGATGCCTAGGAGGTTGTACCTGGCGCGGGCTGGTACGGCGGCTGACGAGTCGCCGTCGAGGATTTCGGCGCGCTCTCGGGAGCCGTAGCCCGGCAACTCGACCAGGCCCGTCACCGCCCACCACCCGCGGCTGATCAGCGGCACGGCCCTGCTCAGGCGACTCTGGCGACCGAGTCGGGCAGTGTTGCCTTACGTGGGGTGGCCGTGATCAGCAGCCGGAAGATGGTCGGGTCGGCCATGCTCAGCAGGCGCACCAGAACACGACGCACAAGCAGGTAGCCGATCAGGCTGACCGCCGCGCCAAGACCCAGCCCGACCAGCACGTCGAAGGGGTAGGCCTCCGCGACATAGACCCGGGCGAACGCCATGATCGCCGCGGCAAGTGCGGTGCACCAGCCGAGCGGGCGGCTGACCAGGAACAGCGTGGCGGTGACCGCGCCTGCCAGCACCGCGTGATCGCTGGGGAATCCTGACGCCCAGCTGTGCTCGGTCAGGGTCAAGATGTTCGTGTACACCAAGTACGGACGGCGCTCGGCGAACGCCGCCGCTATCGGCTGGTTGATCCCCAACGCCAGCAGCATTCCCAGGGGGGTCCAGATTGCCGCCGCCACGGTGGGCAGATGCTCCCGCTTTCGCGCGATCCACCAACCGATGAACATCAGCTCGGCGAACACCACCAAGCCTCCCACCGTGGCATAGACCACCATGAACGGCTGCAGCCACGGCGTGGATCGAGCCAGCGCGTTGATCGTGAACAGCAGCTGGATGTTGATATTCACGCACACCTCCTCAACGTTGGTCCGCGCCTCGTCACGCGCTCAGGCTAGCGCGAGCACTCTGCGCAACCACCGGCTGTCCGCGTGCAGCGCCCACGCTCGGTGACCGGGGGCGGACTCCGAGCCTGGGAGGTGGCGTTGACCTGGATGTTCTCCGAGTCAGGGCGCCCTGGCAACCCTGTGAGGCCCACAGAATTTGCGCAGCACACCCTTGACACCCAGGGTGGCCTGAGAAGACACAGTGCCGCGCCCGAAATCGGACCGATCGGCGGTTTTGTCAATGCTCCGGCATGCTCGCGAGCTGTGACAGCTGGCGAAGACGGAGCCGGCACGACGGGCCGCCGCCGCCCGCGCCCTGGCCTCCCGAGCCTGCCCTCCGCTCCGTTCCTGGACACCGGACTCCGCTACTTCCTCGCGGTGTCGCAGGCTGGCTCCATCACCGAGGCCTCCGAACAACTGCACATGGCGGGTTCAGCGATCAGCCGGCAGATCGCCAGGCTCGAGCAGGAGATCGGGGTGCCGTTGTTCGAGCGGCGGCCGCGCGGCATGGTCCTGAGCGAAGCGGGGGTGCGGCTCGCCGCGTTCGTCCGGCGCAATCTGGTGGACGGCGAGCAGGTGGTCGGCGAAATCCGGCGGCTGCGCGGCGCCCACCGCGTCCGGATACGCCTGGCCAGCTCGGAGGGATTCGCCTGGGACCTGCTGCCCGAGGCGATCGCCTCATTCCACCGCGAGCGGCCCGATGTCGGCTTCAACCTGCACGTCACGTCCTCGGCGGAGGCGACCGAGTGCGTCCGGGACGGCAGCGCGGACCTGGCCGTCACCTTCAGCCTGACCCCGGCCCGGGACGTCCGGGTGGAGTACTCGCAGCGGGAGTACGTGCACGCCGTGGTCAACGCCTCCCATCCGATCGCACAGCAGCCCACGGTGTCCCTCGCCGAACTGCTGCCCTACCCGCTCGCCATCGTCGACGAGGGGACGACCGTGCGGCAGTTGTTCGACGTCTGCTGCAGCGCCGAACAGCTCAGCTTCGAGCCGGTCTTCGAGACCGACTACTCCGGTTCCCTGTACACGTTCGCCAAGCTCGCCGACGCGGTCACCCTCACCGGGCACCTGCCGGTACGGCGCAGGCTGGCCGCCGACGGGCTTGTCGCGGTCCCGGTGACCGACCGAGGCATGCACCGGCGCTACCTGCAAATCCAGTCGATGGCCGGTCGCACGTTGCCGGATACCGTCCAGGACTTTGTCGCGCATCTCGTCGACCGGGTCCGGGCGCCCTGAATCGCCGGCCTCCGGTGCGCTTTTGTGGACGCGCCTTGCCGGTACGGCAACGCAGCGTTGCCCAAGCGGTGATGGCCCTCGCGGGCGGCATCCTCTTACGCTTTCGCGACGCGTCTGACGACGATGGATTTGTTCGTCGACTTCCGGAGGAAAATGACCCGCGGCACAGCAGTTGAGCAGGCAGGAGCGTACGTCGAATCGGGCGCCTTCCGGGCCGATCTGGCGCGGCGGGTGGCGTTCCGAACGGAAAGCCAGGATCCCAGTTCCCTGCCGGTCCTGCACCGCTACCTCGCCGACGAGATCGCACCCGCCATGGACCGCCTGGGAGGGCGATCGGCGATCGTGCAGAACCCTGTTCCCGGCGCCGGTCCGTTCCTGATCGGACACCGCCACGAGGACGATTCCCTACCCACTGTCCTGGTGTACGGCCACGGCGACGTCGTCCTTGGCCAGCCGGAACGCTGGCGCGCCGGCCTCTCCCCGTGGGAGATCGTGGTCGACGGCGACCGCTGGTACGGGCGCGGCACCGCGGACAACAAGGGCCAGCACACGCTCAACCTCGCCGCGCTCGAGCAGGTGCTGGCGAGCCGAGGCGGCCGGCTGGGCTTCAACCTGAAGGTGCTGGTCGAGACCGGCGAGGAGGCGGGCTCCCCGGGCCTGCGCGAGATGTGCGCGGAGCGGGCGGACGAGCTCGCCGCCGACCTGCTGCTCGCCTCCGACGGCCCTCGGCTCGCGGCCGAGCGGCCCACCGTGTTCCTCGGCTCGCGCGGGCAGGTGGGGTTCACCCTGGATCTGGACCTACGCGAGGGCAGCCACCACTCCGGCAACTGGGGCGGGCTGCTGCGCAACCCGGCGACGGTGCTGGCCAACGCAATCGCCTCGCTGGTGGACGGGCACGGGGTGATCCAGGTGCCCGGACTGCGTGCCCCGAGCATCCCGGACGCGGTCCGGTCGGCGCTGGCCGACATCTCCCCGGGCGGCGGCCCGGACGACCCGGACATCGACCACGGTTGGGGGGAGCCGGGACTGACCCCCGCCGAGCGGGTGCTGGGCAGCAACACCCTCGAGGTGTTGACCCTGTTCGCGGGGACCCCGCGGGCACCGGTCAACGCGATCCCGCCGACGGCACAGGCGCACTGTCAGCTTCGCTTTGTGGTCGGCACGCCGTGGCGGGAGCTCGAGCAGATCGTCCGCAAGCACCTCGACGCGCACGGATTCGCGATGGTCGGCGTGCGGGTCACCAGCACCATGGCGGCCACCCGGTTGAGCCCGGACGATCCCTGGGTCCGGTGGGCGCTGGCCTCGATCGAGCGGACCACCGGCACCGCCGCGGCGGTGCTGCCGAACCTCGGCGGCTCGCTGCCCAACGACGTGTTCGCCGACGTCATCGGCATGCCGACGGTCTGGGTGCCGCATTCCTATCCGGCCTGCGCGCAGCACGGCCCCGACGAACACCTGCTCGCCTCCCTCTCCCGCGAAGCCGCGCGGATCATGGCCGGCCTGTTCTGGGACCTGGGGGAACTCGGTCCGGGCCGTCCTGGAATGTGACCGGAACCTCGCGACCGGAACGGAGTGCCCCATGGCTGTCCCACCTCGAACAGCGGAATCGGACGCCGGCGTGTCGACGCCCCCGGGCGCAGTCAAGATCATCGCCGCGGCGTGCGTGGGCAACGCACTCGAGTGGTACGACATCGCGATCTACAGCTTCTTCGCGGTGTACGTCGCCCACGCGTTCTTCCCCGCCGGCGACGCGACCAGTTCCCTGCTGCTCGCACTGGGCACGTTCGGTGCGTCGTTCCTGATCCGTCCGATCGGCGCGATCGTCCTCGGCTCGTACGCCGACAGGGCCGGACGCAAGCCCGCGCTGACCCTCTCCATCTGGCTGATGGTGCTCGGGACCCTGCTGATCTGCGTGATGCCGCCGTACGCCACGGCCGGCATGCTCGCCCCGCTCGGGATCCTGGTCGCCCGGCTGATCCAGGGCTTCTCCGCGGGCGGTGAGTTCGGCAGCGCCACCGCCTGATGGTCGAGCACATGCCGCATCGCCGGGGCTACGCGGCGAGCTGGCAGTTCACCAGCCAGGCGGCCGCCACCCTGCTCGCCGCGACGCTCGGCACGGTGCTGACCTCCACGCTGACCGCCGAGCAACTGCAATCGTGGGGGTTCCGCATCCCGTTCGTCGTCGGGCTGCTAGTGGGCCCGATCGGCTACTACATCAGGCGCCACGTGCCGGAGGCGCCGGAGTTCGTCACGGCCAGCGCGGGCCGTGCTCATGGATCAGGCGACCACCGGGCTCCGGGCCGCCAGGTGCTGCGCGAGCAGAAGACCCGGGTACTGCTCACGATCGGCGTGCTCGCCGTGACCACCTGCCTCAACTACCTGCTCAGCTACATGCCGACCTACGCGATCAAACAGCTGCACCTGCCCGCCTCGACTGGGTTCGCCGCCGCACTGGTCGGCGGGATCGCGCTACTGATCGCCACGCCGTTCGCCGGCCACTGGTCGGACAGGTTCGGCCAGATCAGGTTCATGGGGCCGGCCGCCGTACTCATCCTGTTGCTGATCTACCCGCTCTTCCTGCTCCTGGTGACGTTCCCCGGGATCGGCGTTTTGCTCGGCATGCTGTGCATCCTCAGTGTGCTGAAGGCCGCCTACTTCGGCCCGATGGCCGCCCTGATCGCGAACCTCTTCCCCGCCGAGACCCGGGCCACCGGAATGGCCGTCGGCTACAACATCGGCGTGGCCATCTTCGGCGGCTTCACCCCGCTCATCGCCACCTGGCTGATCGCCGCCACGGGCACTCCCCTGGCGCCGAGCTTCTGGGTGATGTTCACCGCGGTGGCGAGCCTGGCCAGTCTCGGAGTGATCAGCAAAAAGCTTGGCCTGCGCTGATTCCCGCTCCTGCATGCAGGCGCTAATACCCACGGCCAGGATTGAACAGACCTTGCGGATCGAGGGCGGCGCGGATGGCTGCCTGCACATCCAGCGCGGGCCGCGGCGGGCAGGGCGCGCCGCAGCGTCTCAAGGGTATCGGTCACTGGTCGAGGGTGAGCTGGACGAGCCTGGCGGGCTGGACTCCTCCCTCGGGTGGGCTGAGCAGGCCGCCGGTCGACGTGACGTACAGGGCGGTGGGGTCCTGGGGGTCGAGTGCGACGGAGGTTGAACCGGCCACCCCCTGATCGATGCCGGCGATGTCTTCGCGGTGTCCGCCCGGGTCCAGCCGCAGGACGCTGTGGTAGGGGTGCGTGGCCAGATAGATCCGCCCGTGCGGGTCGATGTCGAGGTCGTCGCCGGCCAGCCGCTCGGCCACGACTTCCAGCTCGTCCGCCGGGTTGCGGCTGGCCAGCGGGCAGCACAGTAGCTGGGCGCGCTCGGTGTTGGTCACGTAGACCCAGCCCTGGTGCACCGCGATGCCGTTGGCACCGGGAAGGGGCGTGTCGGGGTTGAGCTTGGTGAGCAGTTCGTGGGCCAGCCACACCGAACTGGTGCGCGCCACCGGGTCAATGGCCACCACGTGGCCGAGCCCCGAGTCCACGGCCAGCAGGCGGTGCCCATCCCAGGTCAGTCCGTTGCCGAGGACGAGATCGGGGATATCGCACACCGTGCTCTGGCCGGCGGCCGACTCGTCGAGGCGGGCCAGCTGCCAGCCCGGGGCCCCGAGCACCCCGGTGAGGAAAAACGTGCCGAGATCGGTGGTGGCGATTCCGGTCACCGTGTTTGGCAGCTCGACGACGGTCTCGTGTCTCCCGTCCGGATCTACCCGGTCGATCCGGTCGTGCGAGGTGATGGTGACCAGCCAGCTGCCGGGGTGAGTGCGAGCCGGGGCGAGGTTTTCCAGGAAGGTGCCCTCGGGCCATTCGGCGACTACCACCGAGTGCACGGGGCGCAGCGGAGGGATGTCGTGGTCGGGTAGCGCGAAGGTGGGGTGCCCGCCGCTCACCGGGTTGCTCATGACGTCTGGCCCAGCGCGTACCGACCGAGGGCGGACTGCACGGCCGACGGATCGGACGGTACGTCAACGGCGGCGAGGTAGCCGTCCGGCCGGATCAGCAGGGTGGTGTCCAGGCCGTCGAGCACCCGCACGGCGAGCTGGTCGCGCTGGCCGTCACCGTCTGGTCCGCCGCTCGACTTGGGGACCGCGAGCGTCCAGTCCAGCCCGTGCGGGGCCACCAAGGTCGGCGCCACGCGCTGGCCGACGTGGTGCGCGGAGCTGGTCGGGGAATCGAGCCGGGGCGCGTAGTCGATATCGAGCTGGGCGAGGCGCTTGGCCAGCCACTCGGTCGCGCCGGGAGCCTGTGCCGCCGCGGCGAGCACCCGATTGCGCAGCTGGCCGGCCTCGGCGCCACGTACCAGGGCCAGGCTGGCGATCTGGCTGGTGAACGCGACGAGCCGCTCGGCCACCGGGTGGCGTTCGCGGTGATAGGTGTCCAGAAGTTCTCCAGGCGCCAGGCCGGTGAGGACGGCGTGCAGCTTCCAGGCGAGGTTGCCCGCGTCCTGGATCCCGGTGTTCATGCCTTGGCCACCGGCGGGGCTGTGCGTGTGCGCGGCGTCGCCGGCCAGGAATACCGGTCCCTCGGACAGCCGCTGCGCCACGCGTTCCTGCACGTGGTAGGTCGAGGCGGCGACGACCTCGGCCACCCGGGGGAAACCCTCCGGGCCCCGGGCGGCCAGGAACGACTCGACGTCGGACAACGTCGGCGGCCGCGAACCCGGCGCGGCCGAGGCGACGATGCGGAACTGGCCGCCGGCCAGCGGAGAGGTCAGCAGCACGCCCCGCGAGGACAGGAAGAATGTGGTGTCCGCGTTGTCGTCCCCGAACGGAGTGGACAGCCGCACGTCAGCAAGGGCGTAGAGCTGCTGGGGAGCATCGCCGGGGAACCCGATGCCGGTGATGTCCCGGACTCGGCTGTGCACCCCGTCGCAGCCCACCAGGTAGCGGGCGTTGACCGCGTGCACGGTGCCGTCCGGGGCGGCGACCGTCGCGGTCAACCCCGGGAAGTCTTTGTCGAAGTCCAGCAGCTTGTGTCCTCGGTAGATCCTGCCGCCCTGTTGGCGGAGGTGACGGGCCAGGTGCTGTTCGGTGGCCTGCTGGGACAGCAACAGCACGTACGGGAACGGTGTGTCCAGCTCGTCATAGGGCACCCGCAGCAGGGTGCGTCGGCCGTCGTGGAGTTGGAATCCTTGGCCGCGTTCGCCGGCCGCGACCAGCTCCCGGGAAAGTCCCACACGGTCGAGGTACTCCAGGGTCGCGGGCTGGACCCCGGCGGCTCTCGTGCCCGGCTGAGGCCCGTCGTTGCGATCGATCAACACATGGTCGACGCCGAGTTGGGTGAGGGCGCAGGCGAGCGCCAGCCCGACGGGACCGGCACCCACGATCAGCACATCGGTACGGGCAGGCAGGGCTGGCATGCCGTTCTCCTTGGGTGGCAACTGGTGGGTGCGGTATCAGCGGGCGGGAGCGCTGGCGAGTTCGAAGACCACGCTGGCCATGCTCGCGATGTGCGGCATGGAGTACTGCTGGGCGGACCGGTGTGCGGGGTGGTCCCGAAACTCGGTGAGCTGTTCCATCGAGTCGAAGCGGATGAGCATGCCCACATCCCATGAGGTGGCGATGTTCAGCTCATCGACACCGACCGTGTACTCCTTGAGGAAATCGATCTGTTCGGGGAGAGCCGCCATTCGGCGCACACATTCCGCTCGCTGCGCCGCATCGGCACCGGCGGCGAACTTCATCATCACCACGTGCTGGATCACGATTTCTCCAATCGCCAGTTGACCCTCTCGCGCGAACAAGCCGGCCGGGTGATCGAGTCGAGCCTCTCAAACCGGGGCGGAAACGATCATCTCGACGACCCCGACGGTACCAGCGAATCAAGCTTTACGCCAACGCTCGTTCTCGTTTGTTGAGAGGGCGACAGGCTATGCCGTGGCCGCGGGGCTCTGCGACATGACCGCCGGGCTCTGTGCGCGGTGGACGCCGCTAAATACATTGACGTCGAATCATTTGATCTCTATCTTTTGTCGCACGCCGCCGATCTGTCCGGCCTGATCCGAGGAGCCCGTGATGCACTGTCCCGCTGGCACCGAGGCCGGGCCGGCGGGCTCCGCTACGCGCTGGGCGGCGCTGGTGTTCCTCGCGCTCGCCCAGCTGATGATCGCGCTCGACGTGACGATCATGAGCGTGGCACTGCCCTCGGTGCAGGCCAACCTGGGCTTCGCCGACGCCGACCGCCAGTGGGTGATTACCGGCTATACCCTCGCTTTCGGTGCGCTGTTGCTGCTCGGCGGCCGGGTCGCCGACCGGATCGGGCGCGACCGCGCGTTCCTGATCGGCCTGGCCGGATTCGCCACCGCGTCCGCCGCGAGCGGGATGGCGACCGGGATCCTCACGCTGAGCCTTGCCCGCGCGGCGCAGGGCGCGTTCGGCGCATTGCTCGCCCCCACCGTCCTGTCGCTGATCGCCGTCAC
>DASWST010000211.1:0-34816 GCA_036402515.1 Pseudonocardia sp. | reverse complement strand
CCGACGGTACCGAGCACCCCCGCGACACCGCCTGCCCGAGCTGCTCGTCCAGCGCCGACGGCATCGGCAAACTCACCCAACTCCACGTGCGGAACACCACGCTCGTCGCGGTGTCCCGAGGGCCATACGACAAGATCGTCGCGTTCCGTGAACGGATGGGCTGGACATTCCCCTGGTACTCCTCGTACGGCAGCGACTTCAACTACGACTTCCACGTCAACGTGGACGACCGAGTCGCTCCGGTGCTGCTCAACTTCCGCACCGAGGCCGAGCTCGCGGAGGCCGGAATTCCCTGGACGGAAAGCTGGCGTGGCGAATGGCCCGCCATCAGTGCCTTTCTTCGCGTCGATGACGCCGTCTACCACACCTACTCCACCTTCGGCCGGGGCATCGAGCAGACCGCCAACGCGAACGGCTACCTCGACCTCACCGCGTTCGGCCGCCAAGAGGAATGGGAAGAACCCAAAGGCCGCGCTATCCCCCTCGGCCTCCACGTCGGCGGACCGGCGATGCGCCTTGCCGATGAGTACGAGGAGTAGATCACGTGGGTGGGCCGATGGCGAAGACGTTCATCAGCTGCGCGAGGGTGCGGTAGTAGCCCACCAGGACGGTCAGCTCGAGCACGCCTTCGCGGCTCAGAACCTCCACCGCGGCCGCGTACTCCTCGTCGCTCCAGGGTCGGCGAGGGTCCGCATCCAGCAGTCCACGGCACACGGCATATGCCGAGGCCTCGGTCGGGTCGGCCGAGGTGAACGTGCCGTCGCGGAGCGCGGATAGCTCTGCCTCAGTGAGTCCGACGGACTGCCCGATCCTCTCGTGTGCGTAGCGTTCGAACTTGCTGCCGGTGGCGGTGGCGACGGCGAGGATCGCGATCTCCCGGGTTCGATCGGTCATCCGCGTCCGGTAGCGCACGGCCGCGCCAAGTTCTTGCAGCGGGCCACCGATGGCAGGAGCGTGCAGCATCACGCCGAAGGGACCGTTCAGGGCGCCGTGCGCATCCTGTAGCTCGACCAGCCGCGGCCCGG
The DNA here is from genome assembly GCA_036402515.1 of Pseudonocardia sp. Classification (GTDB taxonomy): domain Bacteria; phylum Actinomycetota; class Actinomycetes; order Mycobacteriales; family Pseudonocardiaceae; genus Pseudonocardia. Next base: position 33,791 of record DASWST010000211.1, on the reverse strand, counting down.
CGGCGCGCGGGCCCTCGGTGATCAGTCGGTGCAGGTTGAGCTGCTCTTCGCTCAGCTCCGCCTTGGTGAGCCGGGGGAGTCGTTCCATCGCGACGGCCTTTCGACGGGTGGGATCTTCACGGCGATTCTGTAGGGATCGGCGCGTCGGTCGCGCGGCGCCGGCCACACGATCGCCAAAGGGCCCGCTGACCTGGAGAATATCCAGGTCAGCGGGCCCTTTGCTATCCGCCTTGGGTCGAACCAATCAGGTCAGGCGACGACCTGGCCTTCGTGCAGCTTGCGGATGGCGTCCGCGTCGTAGCCGAGGTCGGCGAGGACCTCGTCGGTGTGCTCGCCGAGCAGCGGCGCACCGATGATGTCGGGCTTGAAGGAGGAGAACTTGATCGGGCTACCCACGGTCAGGAACGTGCCACGCTCCTTCTGCTCGACCTCGACGATGGTGCCGCTCTTGCGCATGTCGGGGTCCTCGGCGAGCTCCTTCATGCTGAGCACGGGCGCGGTGGGCACGTCCCACTTGCGCAGGATGTCGACCGCCTCGTACTTGGTCTTGTCGGCCAGCCACTTCTCGATCTCCTCGAAGATCTCGAAGATGTGCGACTGACGCGCCCGGGGAGTGGCGTACTCCGGGTCCTCGACCCACTCCGGCCGGCCGATGACCTCGGCGGTGCGCTTCCAGTTCTGCTCCTGGATCGTGAAGTAGATGTAGGCGTTGGGGTCGGTCTCCCAGCCCTTGCACTTCAGGATCCAGCCCGGCTGGCCGCCGCCGCCGGCGTTGCCGCCACGCGGCACCGTGTCGCCGAACTCGCCGTTCGGGTACTGCGGGTACTCCTCCAGGTAACCGATCTTCTCCAGGCGCTGCTGGTCGCGCAGCTTGACCCGGGTCAGGTTGAGCACGGCGTCCTGCATGGACACCGACACCTTCTGGCCCAATCCGGTCGCGTTGCGCTGGATGATCGCGGTGAGGAGGCCGATCAGCAGGTGCATGCCGGTGTTGCTGTCGCCGAGGGCCGAGCCGCTGATGGTCGGCGGTCCGTCCCAGAAGCCCGTGGTGGATGCGGCGCCACCGGCGGCCTGCGCGACGTTCTCGTACACCTTGAGGTCGGACCACGACGAGTCGTCGTTGAAGCCCTTGACCGAACCGAAGATCAGGCGCGGGTTGAGCTTGTGGATGTGGTCCCACCCGAGGCCCATGCGGTCCATGGCGCCCGGCGCGAAGTTCTCCACGAGAATGTCGGCCTCGCGGATGAGCTTCTCCATGACCTCCTTGCCCTCGGCGGTCTTGGTGTTGATGGCCAGGGAGCGCTTGTTGCTGTTGAGCATGGTGAAGTAGAGCGCGTCGAGATCGGGGATGTCGCGGAGCTGGTTGCGCGTCACGTCGCCACCGTTGGGGCGCTCGACCTTGATGACGTCGGCGCCGAACCAGGCGAGCATCTGGGTACACGCGGGACCGGCCTGGACGCCGGTAAAGTCGATCACTTTAATACCGGCAAGCGGCGAGTCAGTCATGACCGTTCCTTTCGTGAATGAACTTGATGATGGCGGTGCGGGTTGTCGCATTACTTCGTCGGCGTTGACTGGGCACCGACGGTGATCCCCGCCGGGTTGAGGTGGGTGATGTGGCCGCTCTCGGTTCCGTCCGTGGGGTCGATCACGCAGTCGATGAGGGCCGGGCCGCCGGAGGCCAGCGCCTCGGTGAGGGCGGTGGTGAGCTCCGTGGGCGTGGTCGCCTGGTAGCCCTTGCCGCCGAATGCCTCGATCAGGCGGTCGTGGCGGGCGTTCAGCATCAAGGTGGTCGGCGACGGGTCCGAGGAGAACGAGTTGACGTCGTCGCCCCGGTAGACGCCGCCGTTGTTCAGGATGACGACCACGATGGGCAGCTGGTAGCGGCAGATCGTCTCCAGCTCCATGCCGCTGAACCCGAAGGCGCTGTCGCCTTCGATGGCCACCACCGGGGAACCGCTTTCCACGGTGGCGGCGATCGCGTAGCCCATGCCGATGCCCATGACGCCCCAGGTGCCGCTGTCCAGCCGGTGCCTCGGCACGGACATGCCGATCACGTTGCGGGCGGTGTCGAGTGCGTTCGCGCCTTCGTTGACGACGTAGACGTCAGGCCGCTCGGCCAGCACGTCGCGGACCGCGCGGAGCGCTCCGTCGAACCGCATCGGGTGGTGCTCGACACCGAGGCGCTTGGCCATCTTGGCGATGTTCTGCGCCGAGCGCGCCGCGAGCTGCTCCCGCCAGGATGCCGGGACGGCGATCTGGCCGGGCTTGGTCCGCTCGAGCAGCGCCTCGATCACCGAGCCGACGTCTCCGATGAGCGGAGCGGCAATGGGCTGGTTGCTGTCCATCTCGGTGGGCTCGATGTCGACCTGGATGAACTTCGCGTCCGGGTTCCACTGTGGCGCCGCGCCGTGGCCGAGCAGCCAGTTCAGCCGCGCCCCGACGAGCATCACCACATCCGCGTTACGCAGTGCCAGCGAACGGGTGGTGGCCACCGACTGCGGGTGATCGTCCGGCAGTAGGCCCTTGGCCATCGACATGGGCTGGAACGGCAGGCCGGTGGATTCGATGAACTCGCGGATCTGGGCGTCCGCCTGCGAGTACGCGGCGCCCTTGCCGAGCACCACCAGCGGCCGTTCAGCGTTGGCGAGCAGCCCGATCGCCCGGTCCACCGCCTCGGGGCCGGGCAGCTGGCGCGGCGCCAGGTCGACAACCTGCCGCAGCGACGCGGCGCCGGCGGCCGCATCCAGGACCTCGCCGAGCACGGCCGCCGGGATGTCGAGGTAGACGCCCCCGGGACGCCCGGACGCGGCGGTGCGCAGAGCCCGGGCGATACCGAGCCCGATGTCCTCGGCCCGGCTGACCCGGAAGGCGGCCTTGGTGAACGGTTGGGCAGCCGCCAGCTGGTCCATTTCCTCGTAGTCGCCTCGCTTGAGGTCGACCAGGTGCCGCTCGCTGGAGCCGGAGATCTGGACCATGGGGAAGCAGTTCGTGGTGGCGTTCGCCAGCGCGACCAGTCCGTTGAGGAACCCCGGCGCGGACACCGTCAGACACACACCCGGCTTCTTGGTCAAGAACCCCGCCGCCGCCGCCGCGTGACCAGCATCACTCTCATGTCGGAAGCCGATGTAGCGGATGCCCTCAGCCTGCGCGAGACGAGCCAGGTCAGTGATCGGGATGCCCACCAACCCGTAGATGGTCTCGACGTTGTTGAGCTTGAGAGCGTCAACGACCAGGTGATACCCGTCGGTGAGCTCGGCCGGAGCGTCGGTGCCGGTCGCCGTGTTCTCCACTGTGGAAGCGGTGGTCATGGTCGGAGGTTCCTCCCCGTGCGTTATGGCTGTGCGCCTTCACCCACAACAGTCCGCGGCTGGCGTCCTCACGTCAAAGACCTGGTGGCGACTGGCCAATAAGCAATGGCTATCAACTTCTGCCGGGGGGCGTCGGCGCGGCCTCCCCGCCGCCTTGATAACCGACCGCTACCGACCGCTCACCAGCGCGTATTGAACGTGTCTCGCCGGCCGGCGCAGGCTCGGAGGCAGGAGTTCACCAGTGACCTGGTGCGAGGAGAGGTGTTGGTCATGGCCATTCCGACGATGGGATCCGTGCCGGACGCGAACCGTTGCGTCCCCCCTGATGGTTCAACGTCAACAGCAGCGGCCGATCCAGCCAGATCGGCTATTACCGGGCGCGTGGACCTAGCTGCCAGGCACGTGACACCGCGGCTGCTAGCGATACGCGATGGGCTGCTCGTGGCGCTGGCGTTCTCCTCAGGCATCTACGAGGCGATCTGCTATCTCTCCTTCGGAAAGGTGTTCACGGCCTTTCAGACCGGGAACCTCGTGCTTCTCGGGGTCATTGCCGACGGCACCCGCCCGCCCGCCGGCCCGGATCGGGTGTCCGTGGTCGTCTCGCTGGTCGCCTTCGCGGCGGGTGCCGCGCTGGCGGTGCGGATCCTCAAGGCTTTCGACGGCGATGAGGAGGTGGACGACGAGAACGTCTTCCAGGCCTGGCCACGCCGGGTGTCGATCGCGCTCGGCGTCACGCTGATCACGCAACTCGCCTTCCTCACCGTGTGGCTGGCGGCCACGCCGGCCGAGATGGTGTCGCACATCCTGCTCACGCTGGGCGCGTTCGGGGCGGGTGTCCAGATGAACGCCATCCGGTCGCTGCACGTGCCGGGCGTCTCCACGACAGCCGCGACGGCCACGTACATCAGCTGGGTGAGCGGCATCGCGACCTGGTCGCACACCGCACCCGCGGCACGCCGCCTGACCGGGACCCTGGTGGGCATGGTTGCCGGCGCATTCCTCGGAACCTGGCTGATCGGCCACGCGCACGCCTACGCCCCGATCCTGCCAGCGGTGGTGCTGGCGGTGGTGATCGCGGTCGCCTCGCTCGCACTGAAGCAGGAAACCGGACAACCCAGCTCCCGCGCACAGCTGGGTTGATAGGCGGGCGCTACCGGCCGTTCGCCAGCGCGTATTGGACGCGCCCAGCACCCCGGCGCAGGCTCGCAGATGACGACTTCACCAGGGACCTGGTGTGAGAAGAGGTGTTAGTCATGGCTGCTGTTCCGACCGCACCATCGGTGCGCGAGGCGAACCGGTACGTGCCCCCGGTGATCACCGGCCTTGTTGATCTCCTCGACCAGCAGGTACGCGATCGTCCCGGCGGTCCGGCCCTCGTCGTGACCGGGGGCCGGGTGCACCTGTCCTACCGCACCCTCGCGGCCCTGGCCGATGACGTGGCCGCCCGACTGGGTAGCGCCGGCTTGCGCCGCGGCGACCCGGTTGGCTTGATCAGTGCCAACAATGCCGAGTTCGTCGTGGCGCTCCTGGGGGCGGCGCGGGCCGGGCTGGTGGTCGCTCCGATAGACCCGACACTGCCCGAGTCACAGATGTCAGCCCGGCTCGAGGCGTTGGGAGCACAGGCGATCCTCGTCGGCCTACCCTCGGTCGGGGCGGCGACGGTCGCGCCGCCGAACATCCCGACCTGGACCTTGCGGGTAGAGCTCGCCGATGGCGGGACGGCGACGGCCACGCTGGACACCGGCGCGCCCGTGGCGCGACGCCTCCGGGGCGCGGCCGCCGAGCTCTCCGACCGAGACGCCCTTGTGCTGTTCACCGCGGGAACCACCGACCGGGCCAAGATGGTCCCGTTGACGCACGCCAACGTAGCCGCGTCGGTACGGGGCATCTGCGCCACCTATGAGCTGGGACCCGATGACGCGACGGTCGCGGTGATGCCGCTCTTCCACGGTCACGGGCTGATCGCCGGGCTGCTGGCCTCCCTGGCCAGTGGGGGATCTGTACTGGTGCCCGAGCGGGGACGATTCTCCGCACACACGTTCTGGGACGACGTGCGGTCGGCCGGCGCCACCTGGTTCACCGCCGTCCCGACCATCCTGGAGATCCTTCTGGAGCGCTCAGCACTCGAGTATCCGGGCCCGAGGGTGGCCCCCTTGAGGTTCGTGCGCAGTTGCAGTGCTCCGCTCAACTCGGCCACGGCGCGGGCGCTGGAGCGCACGCTGGGTGTGCCACTGCTCTCCGCCTACGGGATGACCGAGACCAGCCACCAGGCGGCCAGCGAGCCGCTGCCGCAACACGGGCAGCTGAAGCACGGATCGGTCGGCCGAGCAACCGGAGTGCACCTCCGCGTCGTCGACCGGGACGGGCACCCGTGCCCGGTTGGCGGCGTGGGCGAGGTGTGGGTGCAAGGTCCCACCGTCGCCCGGGGCTACCTCGCCGACCCGGCCGAGACGGCGCACAGCCTCGCCGACGGGTGGTTCCGCACCGGCGACCTGGGCTCACTGGACGAGGACGGGTACCTGTTCCTCACCGGGCGCATCAAGAGCCAGATCAACCGCGGTGGCGAGAAGATCTCGCCGGAGCACGTCGAGGACATTCTCGCCGGGTTCCCCGGTGTAGCGGAGGCGGCCGTGTTCGCCATCCCGGACGCCACCTACGGGCAACGAGTCGGCGCCGCCGTGGTCCTGCTGCCCGAGGGCGAGAACCTCGAGCCCGAGCAGATCCTGGAGTACTGCCGCAACCAGCTGTCCGCCTTCGAAGTACCCGACCGGCTGGAAGTCGTGGCTGCCCTGCCGCACACCGCCAAGGGCGCGCTGGACCGGCGGGCGGTGGAGGCCCAGTTCGTACGCTGACGCCGGTCTCACTGGAAATGGTGCTCGGGCGGCAGCGATTGATTGAAGAAGTCGTCCAGCGACAGGCCCTTTGCCGCGGTCACGAACGCCCGGGCGGCGACCGAGCCAGGGGTAGCCGCGTGGGTTGCCACCGAGACGTGCGCCCTGGCATCCGGCTCGACCAAGCGGGCGACCCTGGTCCGGCCGACCACCGGCATCGCGCGCAACCAGGTGTGCGGCACGATGCTCGCCCACGCCCCGAGGCCCACCAGCGCGTAGAGCGAAGCGACCGAGTCGGTCTCCATCTGCGGGGTTACCACGACCCCGTTGGCCGCGAACGCCTTGTCGATGACATGGCGAATCCTCATGTCGTGGGTCAGCAACGCCAGCGGCAGCTGGGCCGCCTCCTTCCACGTCATGGTGTGCGCCTGCGGCATCAGCTGGTCGCCGGAGGCCAGCACCATGTACCGCTCCTCGTACAGCGGCACCACCTGCAGGAACTCCCGGTCGTCGGGGGCGAAGTGCGCGATCGCGGCGTCCAGCTCGAACTCGCGCAGCTGGCGGTGCAGCTCCGTGGTCGACGACCGGGATTGGACCTGCACCTTGGCCAGCGGGTGGGCGGCGCAGAACGCGGCCACCGGAAGCGCCAGGGTTGTCGACGCGGTGGGTTCGGTGCCCAGCCGCAGCGTCCCGGTGATACCGGACTGAACGGCGGCCACCTCGGCCTTGAACGCCTCTTGCTCGGCGAGGATCCGCTTGGCCCACACGACGAGCCGTTCGCCCTCCGGGGTCAGGCCCTCATAGTTGTGCCCACGGTTGATCAGGGTGACGTTCAGCTCTCGCTCGAGCTTGGCGATCGAGGCAGAGAGCGCGGGCTGCGAGACGTAGCAGGATTCCGCCGCGCGGGCGAAGTGTCTCTCTCGTGCTACCGCAACGAAGTACTCCAGCTGACGGAACAGCACGAGCGACTCCTCTCATGGGCTGTTTCGGTCAGGGCTGGGGGAGGACCTGGTCGCGGTACTCCTCATCGACGAGCTCGACGTAGTCGGGATGGCGGCTGATGTAGCCGGCGATGAACTCGCACACCGGCGCCACCATTTTGCCTTGTCGCCGCACGTCGTCCAGGGCCGCCTTGGCGAGTGCACCTCCGACGCCCTGACCGTCGTAGCCGTCCTGGACCTCGGTATGCACGAAGATCACTTGTCCGGGGGCCAGGCGGTAGAAGGCGAAGCCGGCCAGCTCGCCGTCGACGCTCGCCTCGTACCGGTTGGCGTCAGGGTTGTTGCGGACGGCGATCTCAGGCCGCTCGGCCATCACGGTGGACTCCTTGGTTGTCAGCCTTCACGCTGAACGTTATAGGGCACGGAGGTCAGCGCCGCCTCCGCACGAACACCCTCGACCGCTCGGCCGCCACCTCGTCGGGACCGACCGCGGTGAAGATGGCCAGCCCGGCACCACCGAGGGCGAGCACACCGAAGACATGGGCGACTGCGGCATCGGCCAGGGTGAGCAGCACCAGACCGACGAGGAAGCAGGCTATGCCCACTCGACCTGCCCATCGCGGACGAACCGCATCCGGGCCGTGGGTGGCGTGCCGAACCGGGGCGCCGGGATCAGCGTCCAGATGGCCGGCCAGGCTGAGCCGGAACAACAGCGCGAGGCTGGGTGCCAGGACAACCACACCGAGCAGCACCGAGATCACCACGGCCCACAGGGTGGCGTTGTCCGCCGCCGCGTCGCCGAGGGTGAGGCCGGGCAGCAGGTAGGGCCGTTGCGCGGCGGCCCAGCCCGCCAGCAGCGCGGCCACCGCCAACCCAACCGCGACCCTCGCCGAGTCAAACCGGCGCAACCACACCAGCACCAGCGAGGCGACGCCGCCAACCGCGGAGACCGCGGCGGCGGCCAGCCCCCACCCGGACGACAGACCGGCGAGAATCCTGGGGGCGTCACCGGCGAGGACCGCCAACCCGACCAGGGCCAGGACTCCAGCCGCCGTACCGGCGATCAGTGCACGGGTCCGGAAGGCGCGCTCCAGCGGCCCGGAGCCCGGGTGGCGCCGGGCGTCCGCGGCTAGGAATACCGCCGCGAGATACGCCCCGACCGCCACCGCGAGGCACCCGCTGACCAGTGAGGTCGGGTTGACCCAGCTGGTTACCATGTCGCCCTTGGCGTTGCCGACCGGGACCCGGCCGGAGGCGATGCCGCCGATCACCGTGCCCAGCATGAACGGGGTGAGGATGGAGGACAGCGCGAACGCGGTGTCGATGAACCGCCGCTCGGCGGGTTCTTCGGTGGCACTCTGCACCGCGTAGCACATCCCGCGCAGCACGATGCCGATCGCGGCGAGGAAGATCGGGATCGCCAACGTCGAGCAGACCGAACCGAACACGGTCGGGTACGCGGTCCACATGACCGTCAGCACCAGCACCAGCCAGACGTGGTTGGCCTCCCAGACCGGGGCCATGGCGTGGTGGGCGTGATCGCGGAGCCGGCGGCCGTGCTCGCCGCCGCCGGCGGTGAGCTGCCAGAACCCGGCACCGAAGTCGGCCCCGGCCAGCAATGTGTAGAGAACCAGGCCGACCCATGAGATCAGCAGTGGCAGTGTCTGGAGCAGCACAGCGTCACCCCGCTGCCACGGTGGTCGGCGGGCCGGTCAGCGGGTTGACCGCGTCGGTCGGCATGGGCACCTTCGCCAGCCGCCGCAGCGTCCAGCACACCGCCACGGCCAGCAGCGCGTATGTCGCGGCGAGTATCCCGTAGCTGACCGGGATGCCGGTCGCTCCGGTCACCGCGTCCTGGGTACGCATCACGCCGTACACCACCCAGGGCTGCCGCCCGACCTCGGTGGTCACCCAGCCGGCGACCAGCGCGATGTAGGCGAGCGGGCCGGCTAGCACCAGTGCCTGGTAGAACCGGCGGCTGTTCGGCAACCGGCCCCGCCGCCAGCGCACCACCAGGAACACCACGGCAAGCAGCGCGAGCAGGGTGCCGATGCCAACCATGGTCTGGAACGCGAAGCGGACCACGTTGACCGGTGGTTGGTCGGCGACCGGGACCGTGTTCAAGCCCTGCACCACGGCGTTCGGGTTGTGGAAGGACAGCAGCGACAGCAGCCGGGGGATCTCGATGCCGTAGCGGACCTGTCCGTCGGTGTAGAAGCCCAGCAGGTGTTCCGGGGCGCCGGCGGTGGTCTGCGCCAGGCCCTCCAGCGCGGCGAGCTTGATCGGCTCCTCGGTCGCCACGTCCCTGGCCGCCCAGTCGCCCACCAGCACCTGCAGCGGCGCGGCGACCGAGGCGGCGGCCAGTGGCACGGCCAGGGCGGTGCGCTCATAGCGGCCCCACCGCCCGCGCAACCGGCCGAAGGCGTACGCACCGGCGACCAGGAACCCGGTCACCATGAACGCGGCCAGGTACATGTGCACCAGCTCATGCCAGAAGTAGGTGTTGGCGAACAGCGCCCGCACCGGGTCGATGTCCACCACCCGCCCCTGGGCGTCGAGCCGGAACCCCTGGGGGTGGTTCATCCACCCGTTGACCGCGATGACCATCAGCGCGCCGACCACTCCGGCCACCGCGATCGGAATCCCGGTCAGGAAGTGCGCCCGCGCCGGCAGCCGGTCCCAGCCGTACACGTAGATCCCGATGAAGATCGCTTCCAGGAAGAACGAGAAACCCTCGATGGCGAATCCCAGGCCGAACACGGGGCCGAAGGTCGCGGTGAAGTTCGGCCACAGCAGGCCCATCTCGAAACTCAGAATGGTCCCGGTCACCACGCCGGCCGCGAACAGCGTGACCATCACCTTCGTCCACCGCCGGGCCAGCACCCGGAACAGCTGGTCACCGGTGCGCAGGTAGCGCCATTCGAGGAACAGCACCATGGCCGGGAACGCGATCCCGAAGCACACCAGCGGAATGTGCACCATGAACGACAGCGCCTGCATCTGCCTGGCCGCCACCAGATACGGCTGCTCGAGCGGCGCCAACGCCGAGCCCGGGGCCACGGGTAGAGCCGCCATTGTCATTGCTTCACAACCTCGACGATCTGGTGCTTCATCAGCGGTTGGTCGCTTTGGGTGCTGTAGTCGCCCAGCGCGCACAGCACGTTCAGCTCCGGCATGTAACCGCTGACGCAGCCCGGCGGGATGTTGTAGGCCACGGCGCGGTAGCCGTAGACCGAGCGGGTACCGCCGTCGCGGGCGAAGCTGGTGATATCGATCAGATCGAACTCGTCGATGCCTCGCTCGGCCATGTCGGCGCGATTCATGAACAGCAGGGTGCGCAGGTTCTTCACCCCTCGATAGCGGTCGTCGTCGGAGTAGATCGTGGTGTTCCACTGGTCGTGCGAACGCATGGTGGACAACATGAGCTTTCCCGGCTGAGGAAGAACGTCAGGAATCGGCGCGGGGTGGAACTCGGCGCGCCCGCTCGCGGTGAGGAACACCCGTTCCCGGGCGGGCTGGCGGATCCGGAACCCGAGCGGCAGCCGCACCCGGCGGTTGAAGTCCTCGAACCCGACCAGCGCATTGGCCATGGTGTCCCGGATCCGGTCGTAGTCCTCGACGTAGTACTCCCACGGCGTCGCCGAGTCCGGCAGCGTGGCACGCGCCATCCCGGCCAGGATCGCGCACTCGGACATCAGGGCGGCTGAGGGCGGTTTCCGCATGCCGTAGGAGATGTGCACCATGCTCATCGAGTCCTCCACCGTGACGCCCTGCTCGCCGCCGCGCTGCACGTCCCGCTCGGTGCGCCCCAGGCAGGGCAGGATCAGCGCGGCGCGACCGTGGACCAGGTGGCTGCGGTTGAGCTTGGTGCTGACCTGCACGGTGAGGTCGGTGTTGCGCAGCGCGGCGAACGTCGCCTCGGTGTCCGGCGCGGCCAGCGCGAAGTTGCCGCCCATGCTCACGAACACACGCACGCTGCCCTCGAGCATGCCCCGGATGCTCGCCACGGTGTCCAGGCCGTGCTCGCGCGGCGACCGGATCCCGCACGCCGCGTCCAACCGGGCCAGCCAGTCCTCCGTGGGCCGGTGGTCGATCCCGCAGGTGCGGTTGCCTTGGACGTTGCTGTGGCCCCGGATCGGCGTCGGACCGGCGCCCTCCCGACCCAGGTTGCCCCGCAGCATGAGCAGATTGAGGATCTCCCGGACGGTGTCGCAGCCGTGCTCCTGCTGGGTCACTCCCAGGCACCACGCGATGATCGTCCGGTCGGCGGCCAGGTAGCGGTCGGCCAGATCTCGGATGGTCTTCTCGGATACGCCGGACTGGTGGGCGAGCTCCTCCCAGGAGGCGTTCTCGACGGCCTTGCGGTACGCCTCGAAGTTCGCGGTGTAGCGCTGGATGAACAACTCGTCGATCACCGCGGGGTCGGTCTCCGCGCGTTCCAGCACCGCTTTCGCCACGCCCCGCAGCAGTGCCAGGTCCCCGCCGATGCGTGGCTGAACGTCCATCGTGCCGGTCGCGGTGGCGTGGAAGGCGGCCATCGCGAGGAACTCGTGCGGCACAATGGTGCGCCGAGACGCTGCCTCCACCATCGGGTTGACGTGCACGATCTGCGCGCCGCGGCGGTGGGCGTCGGCCAGCGCGGTGAGCATCCGGGGCGCGTTCGACGCGGCGTTCACCGCCATCACGATCAGCAGGTCCGCCTTTTCCCAGTCGTCGATGTCGCAGGTGCCCTTCCCGGTGCCCAGCGCCGCGGTCATCGCCCGCCCGCTCGCCTCGTGGCACATGTTCGAGCAGTCCGGCACGTTGTTCGTGCCGAACTCCCGCGCCCACAGCTGGTACAGGAACGTGGCCTCGTTACTGAGGCGGCCCGAGGTGTAGAACGCTGCCTGGTGCGGGCTGTCCAACCCGCGCAACGTGGCGCCGACCAGCTCGAAGGCGTCCTCCCAGGAGATCGGCCGGTACTTGTCGCTCGCCGCGTCGTACACCATCGGCTCAGTGAGCCGGCCCTGGTCCTCGAGCGCGAAGTCGGTCCAGCCGGACAGCTCGTTGACCGTGTGCGCGGCGAAGAACTCCCTGCCCACCTTCTTGCGGGTCATCTCCCAGGTGACGTGCTTGATGCCGTTCTCGCAGATGTCCAGATGCAGGTTGTTCCGATCGTCCGGCCAGGCGCAGCCGGGACAGTCGAACCCGCCGTTCTCGTGGTTCATCTTCAGCATCGCGTGCGGCCCGCGCACCGCTTCCCGCGTCCGGCCCAGCACCTTCATGACGCTGATGGCGGCGCCCCAACCGGCCGCCGGCGCCTCGTCGTCCTCCTGGGAGAACTCGCCGCCCCGGTTCGGGCCGCGCCCCAGCGCCTCCCGCCCCGGCGCACCCCGGCCGAGATCATCCCCCGGGATCAAACCCGATGTGCTGGTCATTGCCCCACCTCCATAGCGCGACGTCTTCCTTCTGGAGCCTCGTGCACGGGCCGGATGGGGGCATCGCGGCTAGCGGCCGTGATCCTCTGCTGCTGCCGGTAACCTGAGGGTGCCTGCTGGCCGGTAGTCCGCTCGCTCCGCTCGCCACCCCGAGATGCTGAGAGGATCCCGGTCGAACCAAGATGGTCACCATGACCTACGTCGCCGCACCGGACCGGTACGACTCCGCCACCTTCCGCCGCTGTGGCCGCAGCGGCCTGGATCTGCCCGCGATCTCGCTGGGTCTGTGGCACAACTTCGGTGACCGGGAGCCGCTGGAGACCCAGCGGGCGATCCTGCGGCGCGCCTTCGACCGTGGCGTGACCCATTTCGACCTGGCCAACAACTACGGCCCGCCGTACGGCGGCGCGGAGCGTAACTTCGGCACGTTGTACGCCCAGGACTTCCGCCCTTACCGCGATGAGCTGATCATTTCCACCAAGGCGGGCTACGACATGTGGGCCGGTCCGTACGGCCAGGGCGGCGGCTCGCGGAAGTACCTGCTGGCCAGCCTGGACCAGTCGCTGAGCCGGATGGGCCTGGACTACGTGGACATCTTCTACAGCCACCGCTTCGACCCGGACACTCCGCTCGAGGAGACGATGGGCGCGCTGGACGCCGCGGTGCGGGCGGGCAAGGCGCTGTACGTCGGGATCTCCTCGTACGGCCCCGAACGCACGCTGGAGGCGGCGCGGATCCTGGGCGAGCTCGGTACCCCGATGCTGATCCACCAGCCGTCCTACTCGATGCTCAACCGCTGGATCGAGAAGGAGCTGCTCAACGTGCTCGGCGATCTCGGCGTCGGCTGCATCGCCTTCTCGCCGCTCGCGCAGGGCATGCTGACCAGCAAGTATCTCAAGGGCATTCCGGAGGGTTCGCGGGCCAGCCGGGCCGCGTCGTTGTCACCGGAGCTGCTCAGCGATCAGTACCTGGAGCACGTCCGCGCGCTGAACGCCGTCGCCACCGAGCGCGGTCAGTCGCTGGCGCAGCTGGCGCTGGCCTGGGCGCTGCGCGACGCGAGAGTGACCTCGGTGCTGATCGGAGCGAGCAGCGTCGGGCAGCTCGACGACAGTCTCGGGGCGCTGGATAACCTCGCGTTCAGCCCGGAGGAGCTGTCCCGGATCGACGAACACGCGGTGGAGGCCGGCATCAATCTCTGGGCTACCTCGGGCGAGGCATGATCGCCGCCGCCGTGGTCGGCAACAGAGGCTGTTTGTGCAGATCAGGTGGCTAGATTCGATGCTTTTTGGGTACTCCTCAGCCATGTTCTCGGACTCGTCCCGGACTCCTCGGCGGCTCACCATGGCGCAGCTGAGGTGTCTCGCTGAGATGGAGCGTCAGCTCGAACGCGAGGATCCTGAGCTGGTCGCCGCGATCCGCCGAGGTGAATTTCGCTCGCGCCGGGCTGGGCCCATTGTTCTGGTGGGCTTGAGTGTTGCCTGCGTTGTGGGGATCGGCCTGGCTTTCGCGTTGGGTGGCGTGGGCGCCGGTATCGCAACCGTCGCTAGTTTCTTGCTCAGCACGTGGGTAGTCGCCATTGTCTACGGACGGCGACACGCGCACCGTCGTTGACGCTGGATTCGCCGGCTCGCCTGAAGCCCGGCATAGTCGCGTGGCCTTACGCGACGTCTTGTGTCGACGCGGTTCCGCCGCTCGGTAGTGTCCGTAACAAATTCGCAGCGCCTCCTTGCGCGCGTGTCCATGCGCTGGTGCGCACCCGTAGTTCGGTGGGCTGGTGCGGGCGGCAACCGGCTACGGCCAGGTCGTGGCCTTTTCGTCGAAGTCGGGTGTGTGTGGGGGTATCACGCAAAACACAAGTCCGCCAGGGTCGACCATTTGCCAGTAACGGCCCTCATCGCAACATTGCAGTCGGGTAGCGCCGAGCTTCTCTAATCGTTGCACTTCCGCATCCACGTCATCCGTATCGATGTCCAGATGGATACGTGGTGGGGATTTGTCTCCGAACAGACCCAGCGACCGGTACGGGTCGTCGGCGGCCGCATTCGGCTCTACGTCGCGTCCAGTCGCGGCTGACCAAAACGTCAGACTGGCATCGAACGATTGCGCCGGATGATCAATGAAGACGCCACCGATGCGACTCTTATGCATACCCTCGTGTGCCCGGAATCCGGAAGGTCAAACTACGCCGAGGTCGACTCCAGCGACGAGGCGCGGCCGTGTCCCACTGGACGGTCAACCGCCCAGATCAACTGGCTCCAGCGGCTACTCAGCTGGTGTGCAGTTCTGTTGCTGGCCGGTGGTAGAGCCAGGCATCCTCGAGTTGCTCCGCTTGGTCGATGGTGAGGACGCTGCAGGGGCAGGAGACCCGCATGCCCAGGTGCGCGGCGACGGGCAGAAGCTGCTGGGTGGTGGTGCCGAGCTCGCGTGCCACGTCGCGGACCTGCGCGAGCGGGGAAACGAGGTGGAGATGGCGCGACATAGTGACCTCACGAAGGGGAGCGAGACGATGACCGGCCAGTGGTGACCGATGATCGGCGGGGGAGCATCGCCGCCGTTGAGAGTAGCCCTGTCGGCGTTGAGTTACGGGCTGGTGCTCGATATGGGGACGAGCGGTGCGGATTGTGCGCCCAGGTGCGCCTTTTGGGGGTGGACCGGCCCACCCCGCCCCGCTGATCGTCTTCCAGACGCTAGTGACACGCCACGCTACTGGGCGAGCGTGCGCGTAGTGCTGGTGTAGACCGTGACCGGGGTGCCGGTGGGCAGGTTGCCCTGCGGGGTCTGCCCGATCACCTGGCCGGCCGGCGCGGGGGAGGCGATCGGGACGGTGCGCGGTGGGTAGCCGGCTTGGGCCAGGGACTGGACGGCGGCCGCCTCGGACTGACCGACGGTGAACGGGACCACCGCGCCGTGCTGGCCGGCGTCCAGGTAGGTCGGGTCCGGCGCCGGGATCGGCTGGTCGGGTTGGCTGCCCAGGATCTGGTTCATCGCCTGGAAGTACGGCGGGGCGGCGACCGTGCCGCCGAACGCGCCGCTGCCGCAGTTGCCGAGGTGCACCGGTGGCCCAGGGCACAGCTCGGCGGGGTGGCGGCCGTCGGCGAACAGCATCGAGGATGCCGCGTAGCCGTCCACCGCGCCGACGAAGGCCACCGACTCGCTCTGGTTGGTGGTGCCCGTCTTGCCGATGTCCGGCCGGTTCCAGCCGGCGGCCTGAGCGGCGGCCGCTGAGGTGCCGAATTTGGTGTCCTGGCTCAGCCCGGCCAGCAACGTATCGGCCAAGCCTTTCGACACCACCTGCTCGCACGGCTGCTGGTCCACCGCGACCGGGCGGCCGGCGCGGTCGGTCATCCCCAGGATCGGATTGGGCGGGCACCAGGTGCCCCCGTCGGTCAGGGTGGCGCTCACGTTGGCCATCTCCAGGGTGCTGACCGGGCTGTCCCCGAGGGTGAACGAGAGCAGGTTCTGGAAGTAGCTCGACTGCGGCCGGTTGTAGCGGGGATCGGCGGATCGCGGATCGTTGGGGTCGGTGATCGGCGGGCCGCCGGCGAGGTTGGTGGCCAGGGTGTGGCGCAAGCCGAGACGTTGTGCCATCTGGAGTACGGCGGGCATGCCGACTTTGCTCTCCAGGTCGACGAAGGCGACGTTGGGCGACGTGGCCAGCGCGCTCTGCAGGCTGATCGGGTCCGGGTATCCCACGCCGTCGTTCGCCACCGAGTAGCAGGGGGTGTACCGATTGGTCACCGGCGGGGTGAAGCAGGCCGAGCCGGGGTTGGGCAGCTCGCTGTTGAAACCGACGGTGCCCTGTTCCAGGGCCGCCGCCGTGGTGAAGATCTTGAACGATGAACCGGCGCCGAACACGTTGCTTGGATCGGCCACGATGTTCGTCGAGGTCTCGCCTTGGGCGGCGTTGGTGCCGAGGTTGCGGTTGGCCGCCATCGCCAGCACCTGATGCTGCCCGTCCTGGGGCTTGATCAGGGCGAACGTGTTTGCCACGCCGGGCTGCGCGGTGGGCACGTTCCGCTCGACGGCGGCCTTCACCGCCGCGCTGGCCACCGGGTCCATCGTCGTGGTGATCGTGTAGCCGCCGGTGTCCAACTGGTCGATGCTGAACCCGGCTTGGCGCAGGTAGCTGACCGCGTAGTCACAGAAGAAACCGGCATCCGGAGCGGCGGCCAGGCAGCTGCCGCCCGGGGTGGTTGGCCCGCCAGGGACCACGCCCAGGGGCGCGGTTTTGGCCTGAGCGCCCAGCGCCGGGGCCAGCGCGCCGGTGGCCACCATGTCGTCGATGACCAGGTTGCGCCGGTCCAGTGTCTGCTGGGGATGGGTGTACGGGTTGAACAGGTTGGGGTTGTTGACCATGCCGGCCAGCAGCGCCGCCTGCGGCACGCTCAGCGCGGCCGGGGTGGTGTGGAAGTAAGCGGCCGCGGCGGCGCCCACCCCGTAGATGTTGCCGGAGAACTCCACCAGGTTCAGGTAGCCGGCGAGGATGTCGTTCTTGGGCATGTCCCGGTTCAGCCGCAGCGCCATCTCGGCCTCGCGCAGCTTGCGGCCCAGGGTGTCCGCCCGATCGGCCGCCTGGTCCGCCGGGTCGTTCCGGTCGATCACGTTGATCAGGTAGTTCTTCACGTACTGCTCGCTGATCGTGGAGGCGCCCTGCAGCGAGCCGCCACCGGTGTCGTGCAGCAGGGCGCGCAGGGTGCCCACCGGGTCCACCCCCTGCTCGGAGTAGAAGCGGCGGTCCTCGACCGCGATCATCGCCGCCTTCATGGCGTTCGAGATCTGGTCGAACGTGGCCGGCAGCCGGTATTGGTCGTACAGATAGGCGATCGGGGCGCCGGTGCGGTCGGTCACCGTGGTGACCGCCGGCATCCGGGCGTTGCTCATTCCGGCCAGCGACGCATCATCGGAGCCGCGGCTGGCCGAGTCGGCGATCTGGTTGGCCAGCAGGCCCGCACCGACGACCACCGGAGAGACCAACACCGCGAGCAGCACTCCGGCCAGGAACGCCGCGCACAACATCCGAACCAATCGGCTTTCATGACGCACCCCCAATCCTTACCTCGCGCAGCGCGGTTTGTGGCCCCGTGCTCTCAGCAATGCCGGAGCTGTCTCTCAGGTCCGTACTGTGCGGACGCGAAGGCCTAGTCCGCGAACCGCGGCACGATGGCGCGGCCGTGCAGCTTGAGCGTCGGGTGGTCGTGGCCGTCCCAGCTCAAGGAGACGGCGAACAGCGATCGCTGGCTGGCCGTGGTGTAGGCGTGGAAGATCAGGACATCGCGTCGGTGAGCGGTGACCACATCTTCGCCTCCCGGGTTCTGGTACGCCTCATTCAGGCTGGTCTTGTTGAGGAACTGCCCTTTGTGTTTGACGAAGGTGCCTGTCAACGAGCGCGCGGTGGAGTAGTTGACGAAGTACTTGCCGCTGTTGAAGGGGCTCCCGGAGTAGAACAGCACGTAGTGGCCGCCGTGGTGCACCAGGGTGGGGGCTTCCACGACGTGCGCCTCGTCGGACCGGTCAGCCTCGATCAACTTCCTGGGTCGCCCGACCAGACGCAGTCCGCTAGAGGAAAGTTGCTGTAGCCAGATCGCGGTCCTGCCCAAGCCGCTGGCGTACAGCAGATACCGGGTGCCGTCGGTGTCGGTGAACGCGCTGGGGTCGATGGCGTCGACGTGGACGCCTTGCGGCTGGCACACCAGTGGCTGTGAACCCGATCCGGCGAACGGTCCTCGGGGTGAACGCGCTGACGCCGCTCCGATGCACTGGATCTTGTGTGCGGCCGAGCGGGCGGTGAAGTAGAGGAGGTATTTTTCGTCGTCCTGCTCGGACACGTCGGGGGCCCAAACGTCCCCAGCTCCGTGTGAGCTCGTATCCACCCAGCCCGGCAATCGTGGCATGGCGTCACCGAGGACAGTCCACTTGCCGGTGAGGTGGTCGGCGCGGGCCAGCGGCACGTGCAAGAGTGTGGCGCCGTAGCGGCTCATCGTGGAGTAGGCGTAGTAGTGGCCTTCCGCCCACAACACGGCGGGGTCGGCGAAATCGTGGTTGATCACCGGCCGGATCGGCGGGGGTGGGTGCCCGGCCGGCGACACCATAGCCATCGACAACACTGCCGCCGCCAACGCTGGAGAGATCCTCAGCAGGCGGATACAAGCGGCCAGGGAGATGGCAAGCGGCACGCCGAACCGTAACCCCACGCAGGCCGGCATCGGCAACCGCGGCAGCGTCCTCAGCCTCCTCCTAAGTTCCGGGAGCAAGGTGGTGGTACAGGGGAAAGGAGCTCACGATGAGCTCGATCGGAAGTGTTCTTGCCACCTTGCTGCTGTTGTTCGAGCTGGTGATGGTGGCCCGGATGGTGTTGGACTGGATCGCCGTGCCGGCTGGTGGCGGCAGCGGCTGGTCGTCGCGGGCGCGCCTGCTCACCCACCGATTGACCGAGCCGGTGATCGCGCCGGTCCGACGGGTGCTTCGGCCGGTCCGGATCGGCTCGCTGTCGTTGGATCTGGCCTTTACCGCCGTGTTTGTCGCGGTGCTGATCCTGCGGTCAGTCGCGCTCAGCCTCTGACCGGGTCGAGTGCGTCACCGGCGCGGCGCGGACGGTGATCGGGCAGGCTGGGGCTGAGGTCCGAAGGCGGTCAGGAACCGGTCCCGGAAGGCGTCCATGCGCCAGACCGGGGCTGTCGGGCCGGGCTTGAGGCCGTCCTGCCAGCCCCACCCGGAGATCCGGTCCAACACCGCCCGGTCGCGCGCGACGATGGTGATCGGGACGTCCCGGCTGGCGCCCTCACCGGTGACGATCTGGTTGGGCTGGTGGTCGCCGAGGAAGATGAGCACGAGATTGTTGTCGCCGTAGGTCTCGACGTAGGAGATCAGGCTGTTCAGCGAGTACTCGATGGAACGCCGGTAGTCGGCGCGTACCCGGGTCGGGTCTCTGGTCAGGATCGCGTTCGGTGCGGCGCCGCCCGCCGCCATGGGGCCGAAGACCGCGCCGTCTCCGATGTTGTGCCAATCGACCAGCTGTGGAATGGGCGACCAGGGAGCGTGGCTCGAGACGAGGGGGATTTCCGCCATCACCGGGGGGTGCCCGGGTGCCGTCCGCTCGAGGCGTTGAAATTCCAACAGGGTGTACTGGTCCGGCATGGGGGACCAGCTGAAGTTCGGGCCGTGATATCCGAGGTTCTTGGAGTCGTAGATTCGGTCGTAGTGGTAAAAAGCGGCCTCCGGCCAGGTCGAAGTGACCCCCGGCATGATCCCGACGGTCCGCCAGCCCGCCCGCGAAAAGGCGCTGGAGATGGTCAGGCGGTTGCTCGCTTCGAGGTCGCGGTAGCGCTGCTGGTTGTCGATCCACAGGCCGGAGAGCAGCGTGCCGTGGGCCAACCAGCTGGCGCCGCCTGTCGTCGATGAGGTGAGGAAGGCGCTACGGGAGGCGAATCCGGCGGCGGCGAGACGACGATTCCCGTCCTCGAGCACAGCGCCGACCTGCGGCGCGAGCTCCGGGTTCTCCACCGCGGTTCGCCCATAGCTCTCTACGATGACGAGGGCGACGTCTTTGCCGCGCAAGCCGGTCAACAGCTGGTCTGCCGGGGTGTCGCGGAAGGCGTCGACAGCCAGCTGCCCGGCGAACGCCTTCCGATCCCGCAGGCCATCGCGGATCTGGAGGGCGTGGTCGTAGGCGAGGGTGGCCGCGCTTCCGGCGGCGACCGGCACGCCGGGAACGATCTGCGCGCCGAGCACGGCGCAGGTGACCCAGACGACTCCGAGGGCCGCGACGGCGCGGGTCGCGGTGTTTCGCCGCCGCACCACGAGCCCGGCCAGCCGCACGACCGACAGCGTGATCAGGAGCAGCACTGCGGCGGCGAGCAGCGCGGCACCGACGGCGGAGCCGACCGCGCCGAGCTGGCCGATCGAGCCTTTGAGGAACTCCAGGCCGGCGCCGACCAGGTACCAGTCGATCAGGGGGTTGAACGGCCGCTCGAGCACCGAGTAGAAGCCGAAGTCGAAGATTTTCAGGATGGTCAGCAGCCCGAGGATGATCCCGGCGAGCGTTGCCACCACCCGCCTCGGTCGTGCTGGAAGGACGAGCAGGAGGGCGATGCCGAGTAGCGCCTCGATCGGAACGCGCACGAGCGCGAGGGGTGTGAAATGGCTGATCTCGTTCGGGGCGACCAGGGCGACGAGCACCAGCAGACCGGCCAGGGCAGTGATCACCCGCGCCGCCACACGGTGCGTTCTTCTTGGCCTGTCTGGACGCTCTGGGCGTCCGCCTGCTGGCGGCGCGTCCTCACCCGTTGGCGCGTCGTCCTCGCCGGTCGACGGATCCGGACCCGTCCGCCACAGTCTGCTCACGGCCGCGAACCGTGGCGCCACAGCCACACCACGTCGCGGCCGAAGGACCAGACCAGCAGTGCCAGTGCCGCGCACACCAGCGCGACCGTGAGCGGCTGCGGCCGGACCTCACTGGCGGCCACCACCAGGACGATTCCCTGCAGCGCGGCCACGGCCTTGGCGGAGTACCTCGTCGGCAGTGGCGAGCGCATCCAGGGTGCGATCCAGCTGGCCGCGACGAAGGCGTAGCGCATCACCCCGATGGCCAGCACCCACGGGCCCAGCAGCGCGGCGACATGGACGCTCAGCACGAGTACCAGGAACGAGTCGACCTCCATGTCGAAGCGGGCGCCCAGCGCGGACGCCGTCCCGCTGCGCCGGGCAACCTGTCCGTCCACCGCATCCAGGACCAGCGCCACCGTGGCCGTGACGACGAGGGGAACCACGGCTGTGTCACCGCTCCAGAGCCCGTCCGCGACGAGCGCGGTGACGCCGCCGACCAGCGCCGCCCTGGCCAGGGTGACGAGGTCGGCCGGGCCGAGCGTGCTGACCTCGGCTCGCCGGACGGCAGCGGTCAGCAGAGCCCAGAGGCCCACGCTGTACGCGATACCGGCCAGCCAGCCCACCGGGCCGAGGCCAACCCCGGCTGACAGACCGCAGAGCAGGACGACCTGTACGACGGCCGCGACGGCCTGCTGCCGCGTGGTCCGCGGCAGGACTTGCGTGGTCATGGGGCCTCTATACACGTTTCTCATTGTGGATACGACGGGATGGGGGTGCACGAGAGGGTCAAGTACGGCTACCTCAATGTGGGGGTGGTGCGGGCTGAGATCCGAAGGCGGTCAGGAACCGGTCGCGGAAGGCGTCCATTCGCCAGACCGGGGCGTCCGGGCCCGGTTTCAACCCGTCCTGCCAGCCCCACCCGGAGATCCGGTCCAGCACGGCCCGGTCGCGGGCGACGATGGTGATCGGAACGTCCCGGCTGGCACCCTCGCCGGTGACGATCGGGGCGGGTTGGTGGTCGCCGAGGAAGACCAGCACCAGATTGTCGTTGCCGTGGGTTTGCACGTAGGAGATGAGGCTGTTCAGCGAGTACTCGATGGAACGCTCGTACTGGGTGCGCACCTTGGCACGGTCACGCCAGACGACGCCCTCGGACTCGCCCTCCTTGGCCATCGGGCCGTAGACCGAGCCGTCACGGACATCGCCCCAGTTGATCATCCGGGGGAGCGGAGTCCAGGGCATGTGGCTGGAGACGAGGACGAGCTCGCCCATTAACGGGCCGCGGCCCGGCCTGGCCATCTCGGTGCGATCAAAGGTAGACAGGGTGTATTGGTCGGGCATGGTGGCCCAGCCGAATTTGGGGCCGCGGTACCCCAGGTTCTCGAACTCGTAGACCTGGTCGTAGCCGTAGAACTTTGCCTCCGGCCAGGGCCCGCCGGTGTTCGGCATGACGCTTACCGTCCGCCAGTTCGCCCGCTGGAAAGCGCTGGTGAGGGTGAGGCGGTCGGTGGAGACCAGGGTGTGGTGGCGCTGGATGGTGTCGATCCACTGGCCGGAGAAGAACGTGGCGTGGGCCAGCCAGCTGCCGCCGCCGGCAACCGGTGAGGTGAGGAAGGCACTCCGAGAGGCGTACCCGGCCGCGCTCAGCCGGCGGGTCCCGTCGTCGAGCACCGCGCCGACCTTCGGCGCGAACTCCGGGTCCTGCACCGCGTCGCGCCCGTAGCTCTCCACGAAGGTAAAGATGACGTCCTTTCCGCGCAGTCCGGTCAGCAGCTTGTCGCCGGGCGTGTTCTGGAAGGGGTCGACAGCAACTTGGCTGGCGAACACCTGCTCATCCCGCAGGCTCACCGGCACCTGGCGGGCCTTGTAATAGGCGAGGGAGGCCACGCTCCTGGCGGCGATGGGCACCGGGGTGACGATCTGCGCGCCGAGCAAGGCGCAGGCGACCCAGATGGGCGCGAGCACCGCCACGGCCCGGATCGCGGCGGTCCGATGGCGGCCGATAACGCCGGTGAGGCGCAGCACAGAACGCGTCATGACGATCAGCACGCCGGCGACCAGACCCACCGCCGCGACCCCGACGGCGATCGCGCCCGCTCGGCCGATGGAGCCGGTGAGAAACGCCCCGGCATCGCTGGCCAGGCTCCAATCCAGCACCGGGTCGAACGGCCGGGAGAGAACCGCGCCGAAGCCCACGTCGAGGATCTTGAGGATGGTCAGCAGACCGAGGACAACTCCGCCGAACGCCGCCACCACCCGTCTCGCCCTGGCCGGCAGGACGAGCACGAGGGCCACACCGAGGAGCCCTTCCACCGGAATGCGCACCAGCGCGGCGGGGGTGAGCTGACCGACCGTTTGCGGCGCGATGAGGGCAAGGAACACCAGCAGGCCGGCGCACGCGGTGGTCACCCGGGCTGCGACCGCACGCTTGCCTCCGCGCTTCCCGGCGCGGTGGAAGCCTGCGCCGGTGGCCCGCGGCCGGGCGGTTTTCGGCCAGACTACGGTCTTCAATGAGCCTCTATCCACCTCACTCAGCACGGATCCGAGGCGCCGGGGGTTCACCAGGAGGAGGAATTACGTGGATCGCACCGCGCGAGCCTTCTGGCTCCGCGCGCCGGGCGAGGGTGAGATACGTCCGGTCGAAGTACCCCGGCCCGGCCCCGACGAGGTAGAAGTCCGCACGCTCTACTCGGGGGTCAGCCGCGGCACCGAGACCCTCGTCTTCCGAGGCGGCGTGCCGCAGAGCCAGTTCACCGCGATGCGGGCGCCGTTCCAGGACGGCGAGTTCCCGGCGCCGGTCAAATACGGCTATCTCAACGTGGGGGTGGTCGAGCACGGTCCACCCGCGCTGCTCGGCCGTACCGTGTTCTGCCTCTATCCCCACCAGACCCGGTACGTGGTGCCGGCCGCCGCGGTGACGCCGATCCCGGACGACGTGCCGCCCGCGCGGGCGGTGCTGGCCGGGACGGTGGAGACCGCGGTCAACGTGCTCTGGGACGCGGCCCCGCTGGTCGGCGACCGGATCGCCGTGGTCGGAGGCGGGATGGTCGGCTGCAGCGTCGCCGCGGTGCTCGCCCGCTTTCCCGGCGTGAGGGTCGAGCTGGTCGACATCGACCCCGCGCGCGCGGCAGTCGCCAAGGCGCTCGGCGTCGGGTTCGCCACGCCCGAGCAGGCGGCGGCGGAGTGCGACCTGGTGGTGCACGCCAGCGCCACGGAGGCGGGGCTGGCCCGATCCCTCGAGCTGCTCGCCGTCGAGGGCGAGGTGATCGAGCTGAGCTGGTACGGCGATCGGCGGGTGAGCGTGCCGCTCGGCGAGTTCTTCCACTCCCGCCGCCTGGTGGTGCGCAGCAGCCAGGTGGGCGCGGTGGCAGCGGCCCGGCGCGCGCGCCGGAGCTTCGGGGACCGGCTGGCGCTGGCCCTGCGGCTGCTCGCCGACCCCGCGTTCGATGCGCTGATCACCGAGGAGAGCCCGTTCGAGGACCTACCCCGGTTGATGCCTCGTCTCGCCGGCGGTGAACCTTCCGCACTGTGCGTCCGTGTCACTTACCCGGAGAGGTAACCACGCCAAGAAAGGGTCGGACTTGTTCAGCATCACCGTCCGCGATCACGTCATGATCGCTCACAGCTTCCGGGGCGAGGTCTTCGGCCCGGCGCAGCGGCTGCACGGCGCCACCTACGTGGTGGACGCGACGTTCCGCCGCGGCGAGCTCGATGCCGACAACATCGTGGTGGACATCGGGCTGGCTACCGAGGAGCTCGGCGCCGTGCTGGCCGACCTCAACTACCGCAACCTCGACGACGAGCCCGCCTTCGCCGGCGTGAACACCTCCACCGAGTACCTCGCCAAGGTCATCGCCGATCGGCTCGCCGACAAGGTGCACGCGGGCGCGCTGGGCGAGGGGGCCCGAGGCCTGGCCGGGATCACCGTCGCACTGCACGAGTCGCACGTCGCCTGGGCCAGCTATGAGCGCACCCTGTGAGAGCGACCGACCTCCGCTCGGTGCATGTCGTCGTGCCGGCTGACATCGACGACGCCACCGTGCCGAGCGGCGGCAACGCCTACGACCGCCGCGTCTGCCTCGGCCTGTCGGACACCGGCTGTTCGGTGCACGAGCTGGCCGTCGCCGGAGGGTGGCCCCGACCCGACACCGCCGCCCGCGAAGCGCTGGCCGGCACCCTCTCCACGCTGCCCGACGGCGCCGTCGTGCTCATCGACGGGCTGGTGGCCTGCGGCGTGCCGGACGTCCTCGTCCCACAGGCGCGCCGGCTGAGGCTCGTCGTCCTGGTGCACCTGCCCCTCGGCGACGAGGTCGGCGCTGTGCCGTCAGCGGCGGCGGAGCTGGCCGCCCTCGAGCGGGAGACCCTGCACGCGGCGAGCGCGGTGGTGGCCACCAGCTCGTGGGTGGCGCGCCGGCTCGTCACCACCCACGGTCTGGCCGCCAACCGGATCCACGTCGCCACGCCGGGCGCCGATCCCGCGCCGCTCGCTCCCGGAACGGACGGCGCGAGCCGCCTGCTCTGCGTCGGCTCGATCACCCCGACCAAGGGCCAGGACCTGCTCGTCAAGGCCCTGGCCGCCGTCGCTGACCTGCCGTGGAGCTGCGATCTCACCGGGCCGCTGAGCCGTAATCCCGTGCACGTGGCCTCGGTCCGGAGCATGATCGAGTGCCATGGGCTCGACGAGCGGATACGGCTCACCGGTTCGAAGACCGGTGGGCTGCTGGACGCGGCCTATGCCGAGTCCGACCTGCTGGTGCTGCCGTCCCGGGTCGAGGCCTACGGGATGGTGGTGACCGAAGCGCTGGCCCGTGGCATCCCGGTGATCGCGGCGGCCGTGGGTGGCGTGCCGGAGAGCATCGGCTACGACCCGGGCGGGCGGGTACCGGGAATTTTGGTGCCTCCGGCCGACGTCGCGGCACTTGCCGAGGCCCTGCGCCGCTGGTTCGGCGACCCGGTGCTGCGGGACTGGCTGCGCGGCTCGGCGCGGCGGCGGCGCGACACGCTGGACGGGTGGGAGGTGACGTCACGATGCCTGGCCGAAGTGCTGGAACGGCTGAATGGGACGCCCGCCTGAGCGTGCCCGGATCGCCCGTCTGCGCGCCGGACTGGCTGGCGCTGCGAGAGGGCGCCGACGCCGCTGCTCGCGCACCCGAGCTGGTCGAGGAGGTCCGCGCCCACCTGGCGGCCACTGCCCGGCCCGATGCTCCCACGGTGATCAGGGACCTCGGCTGCGGCTCCGGCTCGATGGGTCGCTGGCTCGCCGGGCGGCTGCCCGGCCCGCAGCTCTGGATCCTGTGCGACCGCGACCCCGTTCTGCTCGCCCGGGCTGGTGCCGGCATGCCGAGCGCGGCCGCCGACGACGCTCCGGTCACCGCGCGGAGCTGGGAGGGCGACCTCACCAGCCTGCGGGCCGAGGAGCTCGCCGGGACGTCGCTGGTCACCGCGTCCGCCGTGCTGGACCTGCTCACCTTCGAGGAGGTGGACGGGCTCGCCGCCGCATGCGTCCAAGCCCGATGCGCCGCGATGCTCACGCTGACGGTGATCGGGCGGGTCGAGATCGACCCGCCCGATCCGCTGGATGGGGAGTTCGCCGCCGCCTTCGATGCCCATCAACGGCGGCGCACCGACGGCCGGCGGTTGCTCGGGCCGGACGCCGGTCCCGCCGCCGTCGGGGTGTTCACGCGGCGCGGCGCGACGGTGCGGACCCGGCCCAGTCCGTGGCGCCTCGGTGCCGACCAGGCCGAGCTGGCGCAGGAGTGGCTACGGGGCTGGATCGGCGCCGCCTGCGTTCACCGGCCAGATCTCGAGCGCCACGCCGCCGCCTACCTGGGCCGTAGGCTCGACGCCTGGTCGGCCGGTGAGCTGCGGGTCGTGGTCGGCCACGTCGATGTGCTCGCGCTCCCGGCGGGTGCGTCGTGATGCGGCGACTAGCGCCCGCGCTGCGCTTACTCGTCGGTGTCGGCATCCTGGCCGCGCTGGTAGCGCGCCTCGGCGCCGGCGCCGTCCTCGACGGGCTGCGGGCGATCGGCACCGAATCGGTGCTCGCCGCGCTCGGCATCGGCCTGCTGACCACCGTGTTCAGCGCCTGGCGATGGTGCCTGGTGGCGCGCGGCCTCGGTCTGCGGTTGCGTCTCGCGGACGCGGTGGCGGACTGCTACCGGGCGGTGTTCCTCAACTCGGTGCTGCCCGCGGGCGTGCTCGGCGACGTGCACCGCGGGTTGAGCCACGGTCGGGCGGCGGGCGACGTCGGACGCGGCGTCCGCGCGGTGGTGCTCGAACGGGTCGCCGGTCTGCTGGTCCTGGTTCTGGTCGGGGTGGGTGTGCTGCTCGCCCAGCCGACCCTGCTCGCCGCCGCGGCCGTCGACCTCGTGCCCGGCCCGGTGGTCGTGGCCGGGGCGGTTGCGGTCCTCGTCGTCGTCCTCGCGTTCGGGGCCGCCGCGATGCGTGGGCAGGGTGCGTCGCGGTTCCACAATGCGTTGCGCACCGGTCTGGCGGACGTCCGCGCGGGCGTGTGCTCCCTCGGCACCTGGCCCGGGGTGGTCCTGCTGTCCCTGGCCACCCTGGCCGGGTACCTCGCCCTCTTCGTCGTCGCCGCGCGGGCGTCGGGATCTCACGCTTCGCTCGGGCAGCTGCTCCCGCTGCTGGTTCTGGGGCTGCTCGCGATGGGGCTGCCGCTGAACGTCGGTGGCTGGGGGCCCCGGGAGGCGGTGACCACGGTTGCCTTCGGGGCGGTGGGGTTCGGTGCGGCGCAGGGGCTCACCGTGGCTGTGGCGTATGGGACGCTCAGCCTGATTTCTTGCCTCCCCGGCCTCGGGGTATTGCTGTTGCGACGTCCGATAAGCCGGTGCCCCGTTCCGCCGCCGGCGGCTAGGGTGGCGGAGTGCTGATCCTCGTGCGGCATGGGCAGACGGACGCCAACGCCCGGGGGCTGCTGCTCGGTCGGGCTGATCCGCCGCTGAACGAGACCGGATACCGCCAGGCCTGCGCCCTGGCCCAGACGCTGCCGAAGGCGGATCGCATCGTGTCCAGCCCGCTGACCCGCGCGCGGCACACCGCCGCCGTGCTCGCCGGCGCGCCCCCGGGTGTCACCGAAGCCGAAGGGGTGGAGGTGGACCCGCGGTGGATCGAGATGGACTACGGCGAGCTGGATGGCAGGCCAGCGACGGCACTGGACGAGGGGTCGTGGCGGACCTGGAAGCAGGACCCGCACTTCGTACCCGCTGGTGGCGAGTCCCTCGCGGCGGTCTGTGCCCGGGTGCAGGAGGCTTGCCTGGAGCTGGCCGAGGACGCCGCGAGCGGCGATGTGGTGGTGGTCAGCCATGTCTCGCCGATCAAGGCCGCGGTCACCTGGGCCTTGGGGGTTGGCCACGAGGTGGGTTGGCGGATGTTCCTGACCGACGCCGCGGTGTGTCGAATCGACACCAGCGGCCGGGTGCCACTGCTGCTCGCCTTCAACGGCGCGTGCTCGGTGGACGGAAGCGACCGGGCGCACCGTTGACCGGGCTACTGCCCTGACGTCGCTTCGGGTTCCGGCATCACCAGGCGGGCGTACACATCCCCGGAGCGGCCCAGCGGGCGGAACCGCTCGAGCAGCCGCACCAGGTCGGCCGCGTCCAGCCAGCGGTCGCTGGCGAACCGCATTGTCTCGATCGGCGAGTAGTTGAACTCGTACCCACCCGCCGGCGCGCCGAGCTTCTCCACCAGGTCCAGCGCGGTGAGCGCGGCGTCGTGCGCCGGCGGGAGATACTCGAACGACAGCGCGCGCAGCGGTCGGCTGAGCCCGGCCAGCACGTCGACCTCGAACCCCTCGACGTCGATCTTGCAGAACGCCGGCACGCCGTGCACCGCGATGAGGTCGTCGAGGGTCACCACGTCCACCTCGACCGAGCGGTCCCACCGCACCCGGGCAAAGCCGCGGTCCTCGGTCACCGACTCGATCCAGTCCGGCGACATGGACGACACCGTCGGAGTCGCGGTGGACAGGCCCAGCCGCGCCCGGCCAGCCTGGGCCCCGACGGCCAGCCCCGCGATGGTGATGCCAGCGTCGCGGCCGAAGAAAAGACGCAAGATGCGCAGGCAGTCGGGCTGCGGCTCGACCGCGATCACCCGCGCCCCGAGCTTCCGCCATGCGCGCACCCGGCTGCCCACGTGGGCGCCGATGTCGAAGCCGACTTCCCCCGGCCCCAGGAACTCGCGGTAGAACCGCACCATCCGGCCGTGCCTGCCCGGCAGTCCGTGGTACATGACCAGGGATCGCCCGATTCCCCAGGCGCGGGCGAGCATGCCTGACCGTACCGGTCTTTCGCCTGACCCAGAGTGTGAGCCCCCTGCCGCGATCAGCTGATCAAGCATGACGTACGTAGACAGCGTCGCCTGACGGGCACGCGTTCGGGCCCTCGCCGTTCGTGAAGTCACCCACGCTCGCGCTCGCGCTGGTCTGCCTGGCGACATTTTTCCTGCTCGCTCGTGCGCGACGGGGGCACCCGCGGGACGGCGCCGCCTCAGGTCAGCAGTGCGTGGGCGGCCTGGTCGGCCAGCCACCGGGCGGCCCGCTCCCAGCCCCAGCCCAGAGCGCGCACCGAGCGCCACGCGGCCGGCCCGAAGTAGAACTCGACGATCTCCGCGGCCGCCGGTCGGGACAGTTCCGGGTTGACGCCATCCAGGCTGCGCAAGTGGTCGGCGACCGCGTGGAGGCGCTTGCGGTACATGTCCAGTGCCTGGGCGGCCAACTCGTCCGCCAGCGGGTCAGCGAACTGGTTGTCCAGCAGGATGTTCAACCCCTCCCACTGCCGACGGTTGACCTCGGCGGTACCCCGGCCCAACAGCGCCAGGACCTCCCGGGGGTCCGTGCTGTCGGCGATGCGGTCGAGGCTGTTGGAGATGTTGTGGTCGGTGGTGGACAACTCCACGATCACCCTGATCAGGTCCGGCTTACCGCCCACGCTGGAGTACACGGTGTTCACCGCGACCCCGGCCGCGGCCGCGATCTCGGCGACGCTGGTCTGCGCGTACCCCCGCTCGGCGAACAACCGAGACGCGGCGCCGATGATCTCCTGGCGAGTCTGCCGCGCCTGCCGGTCGCGCACCGCCGAGGCGTACTTACGGGTGGTCACGTGTCCACAGTAGCCCAATCACATTCATTAGAGCACGTATGAGTCAACCATAGACCCTATATGTTCATTAGGATAACATTGCTTTGATTAGATGACCTATCTATTGATCATGAATGTGGCTGACGCAGACCGGCCGCGGCTCGCGCAGAGCCCGCGGGGTGTGTGCCAGCGGTACCGGGTCTGCGCGAGCCGTTCCTAGGCGGGTGCCCTGAGGCTGCTTAGTTCCACTATCGCGCCGATCGCCGCGACGACAGCACCGATGATCGCCAGCCAGAAGCCGGCGCCGGTGAAGGTGGTAGCGCGAATCCCCAGTTCTGAGGCACCTGAGCTGGTGATGGCGTTGTCGATCCTGCCCAGCGGGATCAGGTAGGCCACCACGGTCAGCAGGGAACACAGAAGTACGACAACCGCCGCGACGGGCCTGAATCGGCCGGAAGGCCTGGCGAGCAGTAGCCAGAAACCGAGCAGAATCGTCACGATGGCGGCCACCGGAACGATGCGGAGCAAGCCAAGGGACGCGGTATCGGAGGCTTCCTCGATCAGCGCCGGCGCGGTCACGGATCCCACTAACGGGATGGTGGCGACCGGCATTACCCAGTAGGCC
Organism: Pseudonocardia sp.; assembly: GCA_036402515.1. Taxonomy (GTDB): domain Bacteria; phylum Actinomycetota; class Actinomycetes; order Mycobacteriales; family Pseudonocardiaceae; genus Pseudonocardia. The sequence continues at coordinate 3,252 of DASWST010000211.1, read as the reverse complement.
AGGGCGGCCAGCAACCCTCCCACGACGGCGATAATGCCGCCTGTGCGTTTTACATTGCGGACAATCGGTGCTGTTTCGGGACTTCCGGAGGCAGCCATGGTGCTGCCTACCCTTTTCCAGGCCGCGTTAACGAGCGCCCTAACACACCGTAGGCGTCATCAGTGGATGACGCCGCTCAGCCTGGTTTGACCCCCGACCTGCGGTACCTGCTTCGTCCGTGCTGAACGGACGTTCGGACGCGTTCAACGGTCCTGATCGACGATGAGCGGGCGGGTACCGCCGAGCATCCTCGCGGTTCCGCTGGGCGCGCCAACCAGGCGTGCGATGGCGGTGGGCCCGTGCCAACCACTACAACAGAATGCACTGCTCCCCAGCGCGACGCCGTCATCGCCGGCGATGTCGTCTGCTCCGCCACAGAGGCGTTGAGAAGACACAAGCCGGGCCCGGTTCGTCCCCCGAGACGACGCCGGGCCCGGCTTCGCATCCGCTCGGTCCGCTCCCCAGCGACCAGCGGCGAAACTTGTGTGAGACGGGTTTACCCGGTACATGTGCGGATCAATCCGATGACATCACGATGTGTCACAGGAACCACCCTTTCGAGTGGCGGCGATTCCCGCGTGAGTTACCGGACATGCGCTTCTCGGGCCGGGCCGGGCGGGACGCTGTGACTCTCGGTTGACTCGAGGTGCTGCTATCTGGGCCTCGCCTGCCGTCCGTTCAGCGCAGCACAGGTAGCGGGGAATCGGTCGAGCGGCCTGTCGCGGCCTCGATGAATTCGACGGCAGAGGCCACTTCGGCCAGCAGACGCGCGGTGTCTGCCAGGGCCAGGTCGGGCACGGCCGGCGGGTAGTGCAGAGCTCTTTGGATGTCGAGCAGGTGCACGGTCGCTTCCATCAGCACGATCCGCAGCGCTTCGACCAGCGTGGTGACGCCCCCGGAGGCCGGCCAGGGCAGCACGAGCCTCGGCTGGGCCGCACGCAACCGGTGTATTACCGGAGGGCCAGCTTGAGCGAACCGCTCCACCAACTCCCGGCGAGTGTGCCTGCCGACGTCGGTGATGGCGACCTCGGCGACCGTCTCGGCCATGGAGTGCGCCACCCCGCCCGGGGAGTTGAACCGCCTCAGGATCTCCGCGGCGGTCAACGGTTGGCCGGCCGCGGCGGCGTCGACCAGCGGCGGCGGCTCGCTCATGACCAGTGGAAAAACCGAGTGGTGCGCGTAGACGGCGGCTACGTCCCAACCTGTGCACCGGGTCGGCGTGGACCATTGCGCGTCGGTAAGGCTCTCGCCGAGCTCACCCCACGCCCGCCAACTCTCGCCCAGTGCATCCAGCCGGGTCCGGTAGATCTCGTGCACTCGACCACTGTGCCGGACCCTGCTCCGGGGTCGTATTCGTTTTTCGGGTTTGTGCGAGCGGAATGCGAGCAGTGCGGGGTCTGCGCGAACGGCCGCCCGGGGCTCGGGCAGTCCGGACGCCCCGGGGTCTGGCTAGACCTCTGAACAGGGAGGTTCTTGTCCGCGCTGAGTCGGAGAGGTAGCGTCGGCTGGCCGACCTCAGCGGGCTGTGAACCGCGACGGTCGGCCGCTACTAACTCGCCCAGCCCAGCTCGCTTTGGCGCAAGTGCACCCACTCCCACACCCTTCAGGAGGACCGGTGACCGGCGTGGACAAAAGCAACACCAGGGTGCCTACCGATGGAGTGCCTACCGTAGGGGGTTCGGATCTCCGACACGGCGTGCTGACGATCCCCGAGGTGCTCGCCCAGTCGGTGGCGAACATGGCGCCCAGCGCGGCGATGGCGCTGTTGCCGCTGCTGGTGTTCCTGAATGCGGGCAATGGTTCCTGGCTGTCCTTCGTCATCGCATTAGTGCTCATGCTCTTCGTCGGCCTCTGCATCACCCAATTCGCCAAGCGCACCAACGCCAGCGGTTCGTTCTACAACTGGGTGCGGGGCAGCCTGGGCGTCGGCGCGGGACATACCGCGGGTGGCGCTTTGCTGCTCGGCTACATCGCCACCGGAATGGCCTGCGTACTGGGCTTCGGCATCTACGGTGCCGACCTGCTCACCCGCCTCGGCCTCGGCACTGGCGTCTCGTATGTCCAGGTCGCGCTCTACGTAGTGGACCTGGTCGGTGCGGTGCTGGTGGCGATCTCCGATGTACGGATCTCGGTGCGCACCTCAATGGTGCTCGAGGCCGTCTCGGTGGCGGCGATCCTGGCGATTTGCGGGGCGGTGTACTTCGAGCGCGGCGCGGTGGTCGACCCCGCACAAATCTCGCTGCGGGGCAGTGGTCTCGGTGGGATCACCGTGGGCGTGGTCCTCGCCATCTTCGCCTTTGTCGGCTTCGAGAGCGCCGGCTCGCTCGGTCACGAGGCCCGCAACCCGGAACGCAGCATCGGCCGGGCGATCCTGTGGAGCTGCGGGCTGGTCGGCCTGTTCTACGTTTTTGTCGTCTACACCCAGGTGTACGGATTCAGCGGTACCGAGCCGGGCTTCGCCAAGAGCACCGCGCCGTTGCCCGACCTCGCCGACGTCGTGCACCTACCTGTGCTGGCGCCGATCGTCGACCTCGGCATCGTGTGCAGCATGTTCGCCTGCACTCTGGCCTGCATCAACGCCGCTTCCCGAGTGCTGTTCGCGATGGCACAGGACAGACTCGCGCCCCGGCGGCTGACGCGGGTGCACCGCCGTCACCACACCCCGCACGTGTCAATGTGGACGGTCGGCGTGCCGATGCTGCTGGTGCCGTCGGTGTTCCTGCTGCTGGGCAACGACGCGATATCGCTCAGCGGCTGGATCGGCACCGTCGCGGTCTTCGGGTTCATGCTCGGTTACTGCCTTGCGGCGATCGGCGCGGCCTGGTTCCTGCGCACCCGGGGCGAGCCGAGCACCCTGATCACCCTGCTGGCGGTGATCAGCGTGGCCGCAATGATCTTCGTGTTCTGGGCCAACTGGATACCTCAGCACCCGGCCAACAGCGTGTTCCCGGGGCTGACCGCGCCCTACGACGTCCTGCCGTACGTGTTCCTCGGGTGGGTGGCCTGCAGCCTGCTCTGGTATGCGGTGGTCCGCCGCCGCGCAGCCAAGCGAGCCGCCCCGAGGGCGTTCCCCTAGGAGCGCCCTGAACAATGCATGCTCTGCTGCGCGGTGCCCAGTCGGCGCCTCGCTGCGTTGTCGTCGGCGCCGATACAACAGCGGTATCGGCCCCTCCCTTCACACGACCCGATGCGATGCAACTGGATCACCGCTCG
>DASWST010000210.1:0-19414 GCA_036402515.1 Pseudonocardia sp. | reverse complement strand
CGCGGCGCGTGGTTCACCGTCGAATCCGGCCAGGTCATCGGGCCGGCCTAGCCGGAAAGCGGGGGAGGCGTCGATGTGGACAACACTGTGGATACTGTGGATAACTCTGATTCAGTTGGGGACGCCGCAGGTCAGCGACCGCCCGCCGCGGCTGAGAGACCGCTCAACCGGCGCCGGACGTCTGAGATTGTCCTCAGGCCTGGGGATGGTTCCGCCGAGCCGCCGGGCGCGGCGATGAGTAACGACACGCCGAAGCCGGACGAGCGCCCTGGTGGCGGGTCAGGGCCGGTACCGGGCTCGTCGGGGGTATCGGACTCGGCCGGGGCGGCTCGCCCCGCCGGAGCTCCGGGACCCGGTGCGCCAGGACCCGCTACGCCAGGACCCGCTACGCCAGGCACGCCGTCCCCCGCCTCGGGTTCCGATCTGGCCCGGGATGCGCTGCGGGCTGCCCAGCAGGCGGCCGCCGCCCGGGGTAGCCGGCCAGGAGCGCCGGCGAAGGGACGATGGCGGCGGGCTGGCCGGGGCGGTCGCCGCCGGGGCTGGTCGGGCGCGGGCCCGGATGACCGCGACCCGCAGCCATTCGGCCGGCTGGCCTCCCGGATGGCCGCCGACCAGGGCTGGCAGGAGAAGCTCACCTCGGCGTCGGTGTTCGGCCGGTGGGCCGAGCTGGTCGGTGCCGACGTGGCCGAGCACGCCACGCCGATCAGCCTGCGGGACGGCGAGTTGACGGTGGCCGCCAGTTCCACCGCGTGGGCCACTCAACTGCGCACCCTGCAGCGCCAACTGCTGGTCAAGATCGCGGTGGGGCTGGGCCCCGGGGTGGTGCGTCAGATGAAGATCCAGGGCCCGTCGGCGCCGAGTTGGCGGCGCGGGCCCCGACACGCCCCTGGTCGAGGACCGAGGGACACGTATGGCTGAGCTTTAGGGGTGCGACACCGGCCGGTGTCGCACCCCTCGCCGGGAGCCAGCAGGCCCGCGCAGGCGATTTCAGGGCGCCCTGTGCCGGCGAACGGCACCTCAGAGCCCTATTTCAGCCGAAATGACCCGTCCTAGGCGCCGATCGGCGTTCTGTGTGCGTTCTAGGGGTGTCCTAGACGCCCTTGTCGTCGGCCGGACCAGTAAGATGTAGTAGGGAGGGTTGCGTGGCCCCGATTCCGCGCGACGGCCCCCGGCCGCGGCATAGCGCCGCCCGGCCGGTTCGCACTCAGGCAAGGAGACGTACAGGCCCGTGGCTGCCCAGAAGAAAAATGCCTACAGCGCGTCCTCGATCACTGTTCTGGAGGGCCTGGAGGCGGTCCGCAAGCGCCCGGGCATGTACATCGGTTCCACCGGCGAGCGCGGCCTGCACCACCTGGTCTGGGAAGTGGTGGACAACGCTGTCGACGAGGCGATGGCCGGCTACGCCACCCGTGTCGAGGTTACCTTGCGGTCCGACGGGTCGGTGTCGGTGCGCGACGACGGCCGGGGCATCCCGGTCGGCATGCACCCGGTGGAGAAGGTCCCGGCGGTCGAGCTGGTGATGACCAAGCTGCACGCCGGCGGCAAGTTCGACGACAAGTCCTACGCGGTCTCCGGCGGTCTGCACGGCGTGGGCGTGAGCGTGGTCAACGCGCTGTCCACCGCGCTGGACGTGGAGATCCACACGGAAGGCGTGGTGTGGCGCCAGCACTACGAGCGCTCGGTGCCCGGTCAGCTGCGCAAGGGTGAGCCCACCAAGTCCAGCGGCAGCACCATCACCTTCTGGGCCGACCCGGGCATCTTCGAGACCACCACGTACAACATCGAGACAATCTCCCGGCGGCTGCAGGAGATGGCGTTCCTGAACAAGGGGCTGACCATCGTGCTGTTCGACGAGCGCAACGGGCACCCGGCCGAGGAGGAGGAGCCCGACGCCGAGGGCTACGTGGCCAAGGTCAAGGAACAGACGTTCTGCTACCCGGGCGGCCTCGAGGACTTCGTGGCGCACCTGAACCGGAGCAAGGAGCCGATCCACAAGAAGGTGGTCTCCTTCCAGGCCGCCGGCGACCAGCACCAGCTCGAGGTCGCGATGCAGTGGAACTCCAGCTACAGCGAGTCGGTGTACACGTTCGCCAACACCATCAACACCCACGAGGGTGGCACCCACGAGGAGGGCTTCCGCGCCGCGCTCACCTCCACGGTGAACCGGTACGCCAGGGACAAGAAGCTGCTCAAGGAGAAGGACCCGGCGCTGACCGGCGATGACATCCGTGAGGGCCTGGCCGCCATCGTCAGCGTGAAGGTCAAGGAGCCGCAGTTCGAGGGGCAGACCAAGACCAAGCTGGGCAACACCGAGGTCAAGTCGTTCGTCCAGCGGGTGTGCAACGAGTGGCTGGCGGACTGGTTGGAGCGCAACCCGGCCGAGGCCAAGACCATCCTGAACAAGGCGGTGTCCTCGGCGCAGGCCCGGATGGCCGCGCGCAAGGCCCGCGAGTTGGTGCGCCGCAAGTCCGCCGGCGACATCGGCGGGCTGCCCGGCAAGCTGGCGGACTGCCGCTCCACCGACCCGAGCCGCTCCGAGGTCTACATCGTGGAGGGCGATTCGGCCGGCGGCTCGGCGAAGTCCGGTCGGGACTCGATGTTCCAGGCCATCCTGCCGATCCGCGGCAAGATCATCAACGTGGAGAAGGCCCGGATCGACCGGGTGCTGAAGAACACCGAGGTCCAGGCCATCATCACCGCGCTGGGCACCGGCATCCACGACGAGTTCGACCTGGCCAAGCTGCGCTACCACAAGATCGTGCTGATGGCCGACGCCGACGTGGACGGCCAGCACATCCAGACTCTGCTGCTCACCCTGCTGTTCCGGTTCATGCGCCCGCTGGTGGAGCACGGCCACGTGTTCCTCGCCAAGCCGCCGCTCTACAAGATCAAATGGGGCGGTCGGGGATCCGAGCCGGAGTTCGCCTACTCCGACCGGGAGCGCGACGGGCTGATCGAGACCGGCCGGGCCGCGGGCAAGAAGCTGCCCAAGGAAGAGGGCGTGCAGCGCTACAAGGGCCTCGGCGAGATGAACGCCAAGGAGTTGTGGGAGACCACCATGGACCCGGCGGTCCGGCTGCTCATGCGCGTCACCCTCGACGACGCGGCCACCGCCGACGAGCTGTTCTCCATCCTGATGGGCGAGGACGTGGAGTCCCGCCGGTCGTTCATCACCCGCAACGCCAAGGACGTCCGGTTCCTGGACGTGTGACCGGCCGGTCCGCGCCAGGAGCTCAAGCCAGCCGTACGAGTAGAAGAAGGACTACGTGACGGACACCATGGACCCCACCGCCCCGCCGCCCGGCGGTGGCGACCGGATTGAGCCGGTCGACATCCAGCAGGAGATGCAGCGCTCCTACATCGACTACGCGATGAGCGTGATCGTCGGCCGGGCGTTGCCGCTGGTCGAGGACGGGCTCAAGCCGGTGCACCGCCGGGTGCTGTACTCGATGGGCGAGAACGGTTTCCGGCCGGACCGCTCGTACGTCAAGTGCGCGCGCGTGGTCGGCGAGGTGATGGGTAACTACCACCCGCACGGCGACTCGTCGATCTATGACGCGCTGGTCCGGCTGGCCCAGCCGTGGTCGATGCGGTACCCGCTGATCGACGGCCAGGGCAACTTCGGCTCGCCGGGCAACGATCCGGCCGCCGCAATGCGGTACACCGAGTGCCGGCTCTCCCCGCTGGCCATGGCGATGCTGCAGGACATCGACGAGGACACCGTCGACTTCGCCGACAACTACGACGGCAAGACGCAGGAGCCGTTGGTCCTGCCGGCCCGGGTGCCGAACCTGCTGATCAACGGCAGCTCCGGCATCGCGGTCGGGATGGCCACCAACATCCCGCCGCACAACCTGCGCGAGGTTGGCGCCGGTGTGGTGTGGGCACTGGAGAACTACGAGGCCGGCGACGAGGAGCTCCTCGAGGCGCTGATGGCCCGGATCAAGGGCCCGGACTTCCCCACCTCCGGCCTGATCGTCGGGCGCAGCGGCATCGAGCAGGCCTACCGCACCGGCCGGGGTTCGGTCCGGATGCGCGCGGTGGTCGAGGTCGAGGAAGACGTCAAGGGCCGGACCATCCTGGTCATCACCGAGCTGCCCTACCAGGTCAACCCGGACAACCTGATCGAGTCGATCGCCGGGCTGGTCCGGGACGCCCGGCTGGCCGGCATCGCCGAGATCAACGACGAGTCGTCGGACCGGATCGGCATGCGCATCGTGGTCACGCTCAAGCGTGACGCGGTGGCCAAGGTGGTGCTGAACAACCTCTACAAGCACACCCAGCTGCAGTACAGCTTCGGCGTCAACATGCTGGCCATCGTCGACGGGGTGCCGCGCACCCTGCGGCTGGACCAGGTGGTGCGGCACTACATCCGGCACCAGATCGAGGTCATCGTCCGGCGCACCCGGTACCGGTTGCGCAAGGCCGAGGAGCGGGCCCACATCCTGCGCGGTCTGGTCAAGGCGCTGGACGCGCTGGACGAGGTCATCGCGCTGATCCGGGCGTCCGACACGGTCGACATCGCGCGTACCGGCCTGATCGAGCTGCTCGAGGTCGACGAGATCCAGGCGCAGGCCATCCTGGACATGCAGCTGCGCCGGCTGGCCGCGCTGGAGCGCCAGAAGATCATCGACGAGCTGGCCGAGCTCGAAGTGATCATCGCCGACCTGCAGGACATCCTGGACAAGCCGGAGCGGCAGCGCGCGATCGTCCGCGACGAGCTCATCGAGATTGTCGAGAAGCACGGCGACGACCGGCGCACCCAGATCATCCCCGACGACGGCGAGGTCACCGACGAGGACCTGATCGCCGTCGAGGACGTGGTCGTCACGATCACCCAGACCGGCTACGCCAAGCGCACCAAGACCGACCTCTACCGGGCGCAGAAGCGCGGTGGCAAGGGTGTGCAGGGCGCGGCGCTCAAGCAGGACGACATCGTGGCGCACTTCTTCGTGTGCTCCACCCACGACTGGATGCTGTTCTTCACCAACAAGGGCCGGGTGTACCGGCTCAAGGCATACGAGCTGCCGGAGGCCAACCGGGCCGCCCGGGGTCAGCACGTGGCCAACCTGCTGGCTCTGCAGCCGGACGAGCAGATCGCCCAGGTCATGCAGATCAAGGACTACGCCGCCGCGCCGTACCTGGTGCTGGCCACCAAGAACGGCCTGGTGAAGAAGTCCAAGCTGGAAGACTTCGACTCCAACCGCTCCGGTGGCCTGATCGGCATTAACCTCCGGGACGACGACGAACTGGTCGGCGCGGTGCTGTGCGGCCCCGAGGACGACCTGCTGCTGGTGTCCGCGGAGGGGCAGTCGATCCGGTTCCACGCCGACGACGAGGCGCTGCGCCCGATGGGCCGGGCCACTTCCGGCGTGTTCGGCATGCGGTTCAACGGGGAGGACCGGCTGCTGTCCCTGGGCGTGGTCCGGGCGGACACGTTCGTACTGGTCGCCACCGGTGGTGGTTACGCCAAGCGGACGCCGATCGAGGACTACCCGGTGCAGGGTCGCGGCGGCAAGGGCGTGCTGACCATCCAGTACGACCGCCGGCGCGGCACCCTGGTGGGTGCGCTGATCGTGGACGTGGCCGACGAGATCTACGCCATCACGTCGAGCGGCGGGGTGATTCGCACCACGGCTCGTGAGGTGCGCAAGGCCGGCCGCCAGACCAAGGGCGTGCGGCTGATGAACCTGGGTGAGGGCGCAACCCTGCTGGCCATCGCACGCAACGCCGAGGACATCGCGGACGAGGACGAGCCCGGCAATGGGGCGGCCGACGGTAATGGGAGTGCCAACGGCGACGGGGGTGCAAACGGCAACGGTTCGGCGAGCTAGGGTCGGAACCGACGACGTGTGCACTGAGGAAGCGCGAGGCAGCTCGTGACCAAGCCGACCGACCCCCAGGACTGGACCCGAACCGCGGCGGCCGATGCCGCCGCGGCGGAGGCCACCGGGACCGCCGCCGAGGGCATCGCCAACGGCAACAGCGCCCGGGGCACCGATGCCCAGGCCGATACGGAACGGCGTTCCGAGGATGCCTGGGGGCCGAGCAACGGGAGCGGGCAACCGTCCCCGTCGCTCGGCTCACCCGGCGCACCGGTGGATCCCCCGACGCAGCCGGTGCCGCCCACTGCACCGGCGGTCAGCGAGCCCGCGCCCAGCGAGGCGGCGGGCAACGAGGCGGCGGGCAACGAGGCGGCGGCCAGCGAACCGGCGGTGAGCGAAACGGCGGCCAACGAGACCTGGTCGGCTAGTGAGTCGGCGGCCAGCGAGCCGGCGTCGGCTGGTGAGTGGGCGTCGGTCGGCGAATCCGACGAGTCGGTCAGTGGCCGGTCGGCCGCCAGCTCGGATCCGACGGGGCTGATCAGCGGCCAGCCCGAGCCCCCGGCGGCCGCGCTGCCACCGCCATGGCAGCGGGTGCCCGGAGCCACCGAATCCTCCGGCTCCACCGAGCACACCGGAGCCGCCCCACCGACGGGGCCCACCGCGGCCTCACCCTCGCCGGCCCGCCGGCCATCCCCCAGACCTCGCCCGGAACCCGATCCCGGGGCACAGACAATCGAAGCTGGTCCCGGCGGCGGCGCGGGGCCGGCCAGCGCAACGGCGCCCGGCAGTGGAATGGCGCCGGGGAGCGGGGTAGCGCCGCCCACCGGCGCCGCGCCCACCGGTGCCGCGCCCACCGGTGCCGCGGCGGCGAGCGCTGTCGCCGCATCAGCGGCTGGTGTTGGCCCTTCAGCGGCCGGTGGACCTCCGCCTCGGGCACCACGCCCAGCTCGCCCCGGCCCCGCTGAACGAACCGGCCAGTCCGACCTGGGTCGGGCGCGCACCGTCTCGCTGGATTCGGGTCGCCTGGCCGGCCAGCCCGGTCAGGAAGGCGTCGGAGAGGGGGGTGAGCGGGCCAGGTCGGGCCGCGCGCAGGGTGCATTCGGGATGAGCTGGCCGCGCAACCGCCGTCCCCGGCAGGCCAGCCTGCAACTCAAGCGGCTGGACCCGTGGTCGGTGCTCAAGATTGCGCTGGTACTCGCCGTGGTGCTGTACCTCATCTGGCTGGTCGCGGTCGGCGTGCTGTACGGGGTGCTGGACGGCATCGGGGTGTGGGACCGGCTCAACGGGCAGTACGCGGACCTGGTCACCGAGCAGGCCGGTGCCCGGCTGATCAGCGCCGGGCGGGTGTTCGGTGCGGCGGCGGTGATCGGGGCGGTGAACAGCCTGCTCTTCGCGGTGGCACTGTCGGTGGGAGCGTTCGTCTACAACGTCTCCGCCGACCTGGTCGGGGGCGTCGAGGTGACCCTCTCCGAGCGGGACTAGGACACCAGGTGATGCCCGACACCTCCTCCGGCGGATCTTGCGGCCCGGTTTTGGCTCGCGCGGCGGGCTGAGCTAGGCTCGCCAACGCCTCGTTTCGAGGGGCCCATAGCTCAGTCGGTTAGAGCGCGTCGCTGATAACGACGAGGTCGGTGGTTCAAGTCCACCTGGGCCCACTCCCAGTTACCACACAGAGGATTAGGGATCTCATGAAGAAGCTGCTGGCTATCGCCGCTGTCGTCGGTGCCGCGCTGTTCGTGTTCACCAAGGTCAAGTCACGCTCCGGCGATGACCTCTGGCAGCAGGCGACCACAAACAGCTGACGGCACCGCCATCCGGCGGCGGGTGGGGCCAGAGTTCCCACCCGGAACCGGGGACGTAGCTCAATTGGCAGAGCACTGCCTTTGCAAGGCAGGGGTTAGGGGTTCGATTCCCCTCGTCTCCACCAGATCTGACCGAACGTCACCGGCATCTCCGGCGCAATGGTCAGCGTGTTCCTGATGGCCTATGGCGTCGCCACCGCGGTGGGCACCTTCGGCGGTGGCCGGTTCGCGGACGCCAATGCGGCGCGCACGTTGATCGTCGGGACCAGCGGCGTGGCGGTCTCCCTGGCAGCGCTCGACCTCCTCGGTGGGATCGCGTTCCTCGCTGCGCTGGCGCTGTTCGCCGCCGGGCTGTTCGGCATGGGCATGGCGCCCTCGCTTCAGTACCGCGTCGTGGAGCTCGCGGGCCCCGGCGGCCAGCTGGCGCAGTCGCTACCGGCTTCGGCGGCCAACCTCGGCATCGCCTTCGGTTCCGTCGCCGGCGGCCTCGCGATCGGCAGCTCCACCGCCTCGGCCGCGGCCGTCACCGGTCTGATCATCGCCGTCATCTCCATCGGGGCGGCTTTGGCCACCAACTTCCTCAAGCCACCCGTGGCCGAGGCAGCGCCGCCAGCAGTGGAACAGACCGTCGGCGAGGCAGCGTAATCCCACACCTCGGCGGCCCGGCGGCGGTCACTCCCACACCGGCCGGACCTCGATGGTGCCGAACTTGGCGAACGGGTGTCCGGCGGCGATCTCGATCGCCTCGTCGAGATGCGCGCACTCGATCAGAAGAAAGCCGCCCATCAGATCCTTGGTCTCCGCGTACGGGCCGTCCGACACCAGCGTTTCACCGCCTCGGACCTGCACCTTGGTCGTGGCGGTGGGCCGCAGCCGGGCGCCGGGCTGGTACCCGCCACGCGCTCTGAGGTCGGCGAGCCAGGCCTGGTGCTCCGGCCATGCGTCGATCTCCTCCGGCGACTCACTCTTCGCCGTGCCAGATCACCAGTGCGTACTTCATCTTCTCCGCACCCCCTTCCGGGAGGCCGGCAAACTCCTCGACGAGCCGGCCGCGACAGAAACTGTGCCACGCCAGGCCGAGCGTGCCCTGCACTACATCGCCCAGTTTGAACAAAACTAGCGGTGCGTCCAAGCCGCCGAAACCGTCTACCAAGCGTTGATCGAGGCTGAGGCTCACCGCGATCGGCGCCGACCGCTGACCAGCTCGACCCAGACCGCGCGCATACTTCAACTTGAAGTGACCACTCACTCTAGGCGCCGCCGCCTGCCAGTGACGGGCTGGAGGTGAACTGAGCGAATGCTCGCTGGGAGTTCGGAGATCGACCTGGCCCACTCGGCAGTGTCGTTTGCCGCGGGGCACACGATGCTGGGCACGGTGTGCGGCCGGTTCACCTCGCTCTCCGGTCAGATCGTCACCGGTGAGCACTTCCTCGACTTCTCGGTGACGATCGCGGTCGACCTGGCCTCGGTCAGCACCGGCATCGACGAGCGGGACGAGTGCATCCGCTCGATCGACGTCCTGGATGTGGCGACGTATCCGACCATGACCTTCCGCTCCACAGGGCTGTGCGATTACGGCGGCCCTTTTGTGCTCGAAGGCTGGCTCACCCTGCGCGGGGTGACCCGTTTTGTCCCGCTGGAGCTGGAATTCGACCTCCGCGGCGGCTCGGATGCCGGCGGCACTCGGTGCGGCTTCCGCGCCACCGGATCGATCAACCGCGGCGACTTCGGTATCGGCAGCAACCTGCCGGTACATGGGGGTGGCGTGGTGCTATCCAACGAAATTGAGATCCAACTGGCCATCTATGGAACGTGATCCCGCGAGACACTCCGCATCTCGGAACGTTCACGGCCGGGCGGCCACGGTAGCCAGGGCGGCGAGGAGGCTGCCCATCTCGGTGTGCGGGTCGGGTCCGGGAATGTGGGTGGCGAATACTTCGTCCACGCTGGCTAGCCGAGCGAGTTCTTCGGTGATCGCCTCCTGCGAACCAGAGATCACCAGCGCGTCGAGCAGGTCGTCGGTCACGCCGCCGTCGCCGGGTTGTGGGTATCCCGCGGCAGCGAACATGGTTGCGTAGACCGGCGAGTTGACGAAGGGACCAGGTGCGGGCGGGCCCATTCGCGCGCGGCCGCGCGGTCCTCGGTTACCGCGACCGCGACTTGCGCCACGATGGGCGGAACGGCCCGATCAGCCGATGCGGCGCCGCGAGCGAGCGCGGGGCGGGCGACCTCATCGAGGTATGCCGGAGGGCAGTGCCAGGACATCGCCGCATCGGCTACCGCGCCGGCGGCTTCAAATGCCTTGGGACCCAACGCGGCGAGCACGACCGGGGTGGCCGGCGCGGCCGGAAACTCGGCATCGACGGTGTAGAACCGGCCCTGGTGGCTCACCTTTCCGTCCCGTAGCCCGTCCCGCAGAATGCCGACGTACTCGCGCACCCGCGCCAACGGCTGCGACACCGGCGCACCCAGCGCGGCTGCGGTCACCACCAGGTTTCCGGTCCCCACTCCCAGCCGTAGCCGACCCGGCGCCAGCGCCTCGAGCGTGGCGGCCTGGCTGAGCAGGGCGACCGGGTGACGGGTGAACGCTGGCACGATCGCGGTGCCGACGGTGATCCGCTCGGTGCGGGCCAGCGCGGCACCGAACAAGGTGGCTGTGTCGTAGCTGGTCACCGGCATGGCCGCCCACACGGCCGGCACTCCCGCGCGCTCAGCCCGCTCGATCAAGGCCATGGTGTCTGGCACAGAGGTCACAAAGAATCCCAATCCGGTCTTCATGTTTTCCATCGTCGGTAGCGACGCACCGCGTCGACAGTGGCCCGAAGGACAACATATGAAAGAATCGGGCCATGGCCCTTCGCGCGACCAGCCGGCCGCACCGTGTCGTGGTGATCGCGGTGGACGGCGTGATCCCCTTTGAGTTCTCGATCCCGGCCCGGCTGTTCGGCGCGGCGCGCGATGCGACCGGTCGGCCGCTCTACGAGGTGACCACCGCCTCCACGGACGCCAAACCGGTACGGACCAACTCCGACTTCACGATCAATCCGGCGGCGAACCTCAGCGACGCAATCCGATCGGCCGACACCGTGGTGGTGCCGGCGGTGGAACTCGCCGAGCTGGATCCGCACCAGGTCGACGTCGTGATCGAGACACTGCGGCACAGGCCGCGCGGCTCGAGGATCATGTCCATCTGCACCGGCGCACACCTACTGGCCTCGGCCGGGCTGCTGGACGGTCGACCGGCAACGACCCACTGGAACCACACCGCGGAGTTCTCCCGGGAATTCCCGGCGGTTCGGCTCGACGCCGACGTGCTGTTCGTGGACGACGGGGATGTGCTGACCTCCGCCGGTGCGGCCGCCGGCGTCGACCTCTGCCTACACCTGATCCGGCATGACCAGGGCAGTACGGTCGCCAACGCGGTGGCCCGGTTGTGTGTAGTCGCCCCGTGGCGCGAGGGTGGCCAAGCCCAGTTCATCGAGGCGCCAGTGCCGGACAACGAGGACGCCTCGACCACGTCGACTCGGGCTTGGGCGCTGGAACGGCTCGATACCGACCTGACCCTGGCGAGCATGGCCAGGCACGCGTCGATGAGCGTCCGAACATTTACCCGGCGGTTCCGCGACGAGACGGGAACGAGCCCGAACCAATGGCTGACCCGCCAGCGCATCGACTACGCCCGCCGCCTGCTGGAGTCCACCGACCTGCCGATCGATCAGGTAGCCGACAAAACGGGCCTCGGCACGTCCGCATCACTCCGCGGCCACCTACGCACCGCGATCGGCGTCTCCCCGAGCACCTACCGGCGTACCTTCCAACCGGCGGCCATGAATTCTGGGCGCACCGAAACATACCCTCTAGTATGATCCGTCTCACCTCACCGGCCGGCGACGGCTCTCGCTAGTGGCCGAGCGCCGGCCGGGCAACGACGCCCGCTGTGAGCGAGGAGCCTGAGTGGAACCCGACGGTTCGCGAACCTCTGAGCGCCACGCCGATCCTCCTCTCGGGGTGCCGGAGGTGATCGAACCGAGCTGGCTGACCAGCGTGCTTCGCCAAGCAGGGGTGCTGGACAAGGCCCGGCTCCGGTCCACCGTCGGGGAGTCGATCGGTACCGGGCAGGTCGCGGAGAACCGCCGCTACCGGCTCGACTACGAGGTCGAGGAATTCGGCGCGCCGCGTTCGGTGGTCCTCAAAGAGGCGTCCGAGGATCCGACCAGTCGCTCGACGGCCATGGTCATGGGGTTGTATCGGCGTGAGGTGTTGTTTTACCGGCGGCTGGCGCCCCGAGTCAGGATCCGCATTCCGGCCTGCTACCACGCGGCCATCGACGAACCGAGCGGGCGGTTCGTTCTGGTGCTGGAGGATCTGCCGCCAACGGCACTGGTGGATCAGCTCACCGGGTTCAGCGCCGACCACGCAATGCTGGCATTGGAACAGGCCGCCGCGCTACACGCCCCGCTCTGGGGCAGTCACTGGTTGAGCACGTTGAGTTGGCTGGCGGGGCAGCAGGGGCGCACAGCCGTCAACGTCATGATCCTGCCGCAGCTCATGATCGAGTTCGTGAAGCGCTATGCCGATACCGCCCCACCGCACGTGCTGGAGCTGTGTGAGCGCGTCGCACCCAATGCCGCCGCGTTCGCGCTGCGCCAACCCAAGCCGTGGACGGCCCAACACGGTGACTTCCGCCCGGACAACATGCTGTTCGGC
Organism: Pseudonocardia sp.; assembly: GCA_036402515.1. Classification (GTDB taxonomy): domain Bacteria; phylum Actinomycetota; class Actinomycetes; order Mycobacteriales; family Pseudonocardiaceae; genus Pseudonocardia. The sequence continues at coordinate 7,080 of DASWST010000210.1, read as the reverse complement.
GCACGCAACGGTGAGGTGCCGGTGGCCGTGGTCGACTGGCAGACGGTGGGGCTGGGACCGGGCATGATCGACGTGGCCTTCGTGCTGGGCACCAGCCTGGACACCGAGGCACGCCGTGCCCACGAGGTCGACCTGGTTCGGGGCTACCACCAGGCACTGTGCGCCGGCGGAGTCGAGGGATACGACTGGGACCGCTGTTGGCGCGACTACCGACGCTACGCCTGCTACGCCCTGACCTTCCTGGCTCCGTCGGCCGTCCTGGTCAAACGCACCGAGCGGGGCGACCGGATGTTTCTGACCGCGTTGGACCGTGCCGTCGCGCAGATCGCCGACCTGTCCGCCGAAGAGCTGCTGCCCAGTTGACAGCCCGTCATCGCGCACGCCGAGGAGGCTTTTCCTTTGCTGATCCCGTTCGACGACTACCCGATACACCAGACCGCGCTGCCGCTCGCGCATGCCGGCGGCGGACACCCCAATCACTATGACCGCTTCTGGTTCAACGGCTACACCGAGGATCTCTACTTCGCCGTAGCGCTCGGGATCTACCCGAATCGCGGCGTGATCGACGCCGCGTTCTCGGTGGTGCATGCCGGCGTGCAGCGTTCGGTGTTCGCCTCGGGACGGGCGCCAACCGACCGCACGGTGACCAGGGTCGGGCCAATCAGTATCGAACTCGTCGAGCCGATGCGGGTGAACCGGGTCCGCGTGCACGCCCCCGAACACGGCTTGGTCGCCGACCTCGAATTCACCACCCGCACCGCACTGTGTGAAGAACCACGGCAAACCCGCTGGTCAGGCACCCAGCTCAGGATGGACGTGACCCGGGCAACCGCGCTCGGCGGCTGGACCGGGCGCCTCGAGGTGGCCGGCCACCGGGTACCGCTGCCCTCGCGGCTATGGGGCACCAAGGACCGATCCTGGGGACTGCGCCCGGTAGGCGACCCGACACCAACGGCTCCGGAGAAGACCGTGCCGCAGGTGTTCTTCCTGTGGGCGCCGCTGAACTTCGCCGACGAGGGATTGCATTTCATGGTGTTCGAGGACGCGCGGGGACGTCCGTGGGCCCAGTCCGGCGCGCTCCTACCACTCCTCGGCGAGGGCGACCCGGTAACCGGCGGACCAGGCAGGGAAGTGCAACACGTCGAGATGGCACACAGCGTGCGGTGGGTGCCAGGATCGCGTCGAGCGGCCGGAGCCGAACTGTCACTCCGGCTTCCCGGTGGGACCGAGGTTGTCGAGCTCGAGCCGCTGCTCACCTTCCGGATGCGCGGCGCCGGCTACCTGCATCCGACCTACTCGCACGGGCGCTGGCACGGTGAGCTGGTGGTCGACGGCGAACAGCACAGTGTCGACGAGCTGGATGGCCTAGCCCTCGACCGGATCCACGTGCAGCAGGTGGTCCGCGCCCGCTGGCGGGACCGGGTCGGACTCGGCGTACTGGAGCAACTGGTCATCGGCCCGCACACGCCAAGTGGGTTCGCCGCACTACTCGACGGCGCACCACAACAGCGCTCGGTGGAGACGACGCACGCGACGTAGCGTCACGAGGATCGCGGTGCGGCCGAGTACCGATCGCTGTCGAGCGCGCGGAGAAGTCGCGGGCTCACCGGGGAGCCTTCGTCCGCGGCACCGGCGGTGCGGTGCAAGTCCCCCTCGACGATCTCGTAGTGGCCGATGGTGCGCAGCGGCGGCGAGTAGACGTGGATGGTGACCGCGCCGGCGTCGTGGTCCATCCGGTGGATGCCAGAGCCGGGGAAACTGAACGATTCGCCGGCCCGATAGCGCCGCGGTCGCCGCGGTCCGCCGATCGGCAGGCCCTCCTGGGTGGCGGTGCCTTCCAGGACATAGACGCCGACGCAGGATCCCTGGTGGTCGTGGTAGCCGGTGTCCCGAGCTTCCCACCAGGTGTTGAGCCAGGCTTCGGAGTTGTCGTCGCGCCAGAGCAGCAGGTACGAGCCGGGGCCGGTGCGGTCGAGCGCGCCGGTGTCGACGAACGCCGAGGCGCGGCGGGCGAGATCCGCGCATTCCACCGGCAGGAAGGGCCGATCCGATGCGGCGAGGGTGGCCAGCTCGGCGGGCGTGACGGGGTGGGTCATGGTGCTGTCTCTCCTCGGTCAGGGCAGTTCGTCGCTGGCCAGCCAGCACTGGAGTGCGTCCAGGTCGGGGCGCGGAGCTTCCCCGGCGGCGACGAAGGGCACCGCTCGTCTGGTCGCTCGGTACGCGGTGCGGGTGCCAGCGCCGAGTTCGCCGGTTCTGGCCCGGAGGTCGACTGCCTGCGCGGCGCAGGTGAGCTCGACCGCCGCCAAGCGATTGGCCATGCCGGCCATCTCGTACAGCCGGCGCGCCCCGGTCGGGGCCATGGTGATGCGGTCTTCGATCCCTTCAGCCAGGCCGCTGGTCGGCTGTTCGAGGGTAACCGGCTGGGCGAGCAACCGGGCTTCCGCGGCCAGGCTGGCCGCACCGTGGCCAACCACGCCGAGGCTGTCGTGCGGCGCCAACGGGTCGGCGCGCAGCCCCGTGGCGAGCCCGGTGAAGGTGCCGTCGAGCAGCTTCTGCACCCGCTCGTTGGCGATGGTGACCGCCTGGGCCAGCGCCAGCCTGCCGTAGTCCAGCGCGATGGCGATCGGGGTGATGTCGTGGTTGCCCGCGCAGATGACTCGGTCCTCGTCGACGACCATGATCGGGCTGTCCCCAGAGGAGGCGAGCTCGATGCGCAGCTGGGCCGCGCAGTGCGCGAGGGCGTCCCGGACCGCCCCGTGGGTCTGAGGCACCACCTTGAACGCCAACGGGTCCTGCATGGCACGGGGCTGGCGCTCACCACGCAGCAGCGCCCCATCGGTCAGCAGCGCGCGCAGCCGCTGGACGGTCGCCACCGCCCCGGGATAGGCACGCACCGAGACGACAGCGGGGTGTAGCGCGTCCACATTGGCTACCAACGCCTCCAGCGAGACCGCCGCCGAGACGTCCAGCGCGCGCAGCGACCGGGCGGCTCGCTCGAGGGCCAGGCAGGCGATGCCGACGGAGAACGCATTGCTGTTCACAATTGCGTGCGCCTCACGTGGTTCCAGCGCGATGGGCCGATACCCCTGGCCGGCCAACACCGCGCCGTGCTCGCCGTCCCCGATCAGCGCCAGCCCGATCTCGGCCATCTGGCTGAGGTCCGCCTGCCCGATCGAGCCGAACTGATGCACGCGGGGGCTCACCGCGCTGTCCAGGGCACGGCAGAGCGCGTCGGCCAAGTCCGGGCGTACCCCGGCCACCCCGACGGCCAGGCCGGCCGCGCGCACCAGCATCGCGGCCCGGACGAACTCGGCCGGCGCGGGATCACCGTGACCGACGCTGTGCGCGCGCAGTAGCAGCGTCTGGAACAGCGCCTGCCCGTCGGCGTCGATCGGCACCGTCTTGATGGCCCCCACGCCGGTACTCACCCCGTAGATCAACTCACCGCGGGCCAGCGCGCGCTCCAGCACGTCCCGGGAGGTGCGCATCCGGTGCCTGGCCGCCTCGCCGAGGACCACCGAGCGGCCGCGCGCCACGTCGGCCACGTCGGCCGGTTCGAGTGGCCCGTCGCCGAGCACCAGCTGCGTCGCGCCGGTGTGGACAGCCAGACCCTGAGGCACGACGGCGTTCACCGCGATTCCTCACCCGTGGCGCGGGCCAACATCGCCAGGATGGCATCGCGGCGGGCGGCGAGCCGGTGCGCCGCGTCCGGAGGGTAGTCCCCGCGCAGCCCGCTGCCCCCCTTTGATGCCTGCCGCGCCGGCCGCCCTGAGGCCGCGCAGCAGGGCCGGGACCTCGGTGCCGCGGTCCAGCTGAGGGAACAGCTGCGCGGCCACCGCCTCGTGCACGTCCAGCCCGGCGGCGTCCATCGCGGTGAACGGGCCGATCGCCGCCCACCTTGCCCCGACCCCGGCCACCACCGCGCGATCGACGTCGGCCAGGTCGCAGACGCCCGCCTCGACGAGGGCGTACGCCTCGCGGAGCAGGGCGTACTGCAGGCGGTTGGCCACGAATCCGGGTACGTCCCGCCGCACGGTGATCGGTTGCTTGCCGAGGCTCGCGGAGAGCGCGGTCAACCAGTCGACGACGGCGGGAGACGTGGCCGGGCCGCTGACCACTTCGACCAGTGGCACGAGTTCGGCCGGGTTGAACCAGTGCCAGCCGGCGAACCGTTCGGGGCGGGCCAGGTCGCGTCCGATCTCGCCGAGCCGAAGCGACGAGGTGTTGGTGGTGAGCACCCCGAGGTCATCGGTGGCCGCCTCCGCCTCGGCCAGCGCCGCCCGCTTCGCCTCGACGTCCTCGGCGATCGACTCGACCACGAGCGGGAATGGTCCGTGCACCGGGCCGGCGGTGACCGAGGCAGAACCGACCGGGCGGGATGCCACCCCCAGCTCGAGCAGTTGGACCACCCTGCGGTCGAGCTCCCGGTGGGTGGCCTCGGCGGCCTCGGGTCGGCGCAGCAGCACGGTGGTGTCCACATTGGCGGCGACCAGCGCGGCGGCGATGCCCACCCCCATGGCTCCCCCACCGAGGACCAGCGCCCGACCCGGCAGAGGCTGACTCATCCCCAGAACCGCTGGTTGTCGAGGTAGCCGAGGAGAATCTCACCGGCGGCCCGGACGTGGTCGCGCATCGCCGTGCTGGACGCGGAGCCGGCGCGGGCGCGCAGCGCGGCGGCGACGGCCTCGTGCTCGTGGATGTTCATCTGCCACATGGTTTCCCGGTCGTGCGCGATCGCCCGCCACACCGAGTCGCGGGGAAAGAACCGCTGCAGGTCCAGGATCGAGTCGTGCAGCCGCCGGTTGCCCGAGGCGCGATGCACCACCGCGTGGAACGCGCCGTTGGCGTCGGCGAGGCGGGCATCGAACTCCACCTCGTCCAGCGGCGTGTCGGCCGGCCGGGACATTGCCGCCTCAACGGCCCTGTGCAGTTGTGCCTGCGCCCGTTCGAGCTCGTCCAGGTCGGCCGAGGTCGCCCGGCTGGCGGCCAGCTCGCAGGCGAAGCCTTCGAGGTTGGCGCGCAGCTCGTAGACCTCGATCAGCTCTGCTCGGGTAGGCACCCGCACCGTGGCGCCGCGGTTGGTGCGCACGTCGACCAGGTTGAGCGCCTGCAGCTGGCGCAGCGCCTCGCGGATGGGTGTCCGGCTGACGCCGAAACGCTCGGCGAGGTCCTCGTGCCGCAGCCGGGAGCCGAGGGGCAGCCTGCCGTCCAAGATGTCCGCCCGCAGCCGATAGGCGATCTCCTCGGCAAGCCCGCTGGCCTCGACCACGGTCGAGTCCGGGCGGGACAGATACGTCACCTCGACAACCTACATTGCATCCATGGATGCAATCCATATCTCGGCTCAGCCTGTAGATGCCCGAACTCGCCGGCCCCGCCCCGCTTGATGGGCCGCACAGACCGGGCGCACAGACCGGGCGCATGCGGCACAGACCCTGCAGAGTCTGTGCGGCTTAGAGGCGGTCTGTGCCAGCGGGATGTCGGTTGCTTGGCGGCGGCGTCGTCGAGCTGAGTGCTAGACGTTGAGCCGCACGAATACCGCCGCTCCGACGACGATCATCGCGAGCACCACGCTGGCCGTGGCGATCACCGCCGGGGGCTGGCTGTACCAGCGGGAGTGCGCTGGGAGTACCTGGGTCTGTGGCGGGTCAATTTTGCCCTCCAGGTACTCAGACCACGTTCCGAACCCGACAACGACCACCGCTCCGAGAGCGAACAGACCCAGGTGATAGGCCGCCAACAAGGTGGTCGCCGCGTGATAGAGCAAATAAGCGCTAGAGATGAGGATCGCCAGCAGTGACACGCGAAGTATCAGTTTCGAGGTGACGACGACGCCTCGCCGATTCGGTATCGACTCGTACTCGTCTCGCAGCCTCACGACGCGGGCGATGGCCTCGTTATTCGTATTACCCGTGGCTGTCACGAAGCCGCGCATTGGCTCGAACGCCAGACGTGAATTGTCCGCGTGGTGAACGAAGACCTGGGCGATGGCGGAGTCAGACTTCGGGTAACTCCGGAGGTAGTCGAGACCGGGCGTGTCGGTGGCGTGAGCCCGGGATCCGTCGGCCCAGATGACAGTCACCGCGGTCCGCTGGGGCGAGTCGACGGCAAGATCGATCAGCCGGAGCAGCTCCGGAGGTGTGAGACGTTTCGGCGGGAGCTGCACACGCACCGGCTTGTAGTTCGCTCGCGGACGCATGGTCACCCCCAAAACCGCGAACAATTGCCGGTTAACGGCTCGCTAAATGTAGCGATCTCCCACGAGACACGCAGCACCCTTCAGGGTGGTCCAGGACCGGTCCAGTTGCGCTATCTCCAAGGTCTCCGACCAGCGCATCCACCGAGCCGGGCCGCTGGTGGTTCCGCGCTGGCCGGCGACCCCGGCGAGTCGCTCCGCTCCCGGCGACCCACTGCATCAGCGGTGAACCATCACGGAGTAGTGGCATTTAGTTGAACAAAAAGCGCTGCAGTGTGAATCAAACGGCAATAATTGCCACTCTGTAACTATGCGATCGGATGCCGCACGGAATCTCGACACGATCCTTCGGACCGGAGCCCGGCTCTTGGCCGAACACCCGGGTACCAGCATCACCGCCATCGCCGCCGAGGCCGGGGTCAGCCGGAACGCGGTCCACCGCCGCTTCGCCACTCGGGACGCGCTGCGCGACGCCGTGCTGCACACCAAACTCGACGCGGTCGATGCGATCCTGGGTGAGGCCCGGTTTGGACCGCGCACCGGTCGCGGTGGCTCTGCACCGGTTCGTGGAGGGCATCATCGCGGTGATGCGCCGGTATCCGATCGACCAGGACCAGCTGCACGGCGATGCGGAGACCTATGGCCGAATGCTGGCCCAGCGTGAACAGATTGCCGCTTTCCTGCGCCGGGCCATGGACGAGGGCCTGATCCGGTCCGATCTGCCCGAGGGGCTGGCCCAGGCCCTGCTACACCAGATCATCATCCTGCTGGCTCGGCAGTTCCGCGACCAGGATGCCGCCGAGGTCGCGGACATCGCCGTCAACACCCTGCTGACCGGGATAGGCGGGAGCTGACCGGCACTTTCACGTCGCCGATCCGGACGC
>DASWST010000209.1:0-19568 GCA_036402515.1 Pseudonocardia sp. | reverse complement strand
GCCACCACCGCCACTCACGACGTGGCGTTGACGGCGGCGGTGCTGGCGGTGGCCAGGGCATCCAGCCGGGTCTTGGCGTCCTGGCCGGCGTAGATGTCCTGCAGCGCGACCGCCCAGTCCTCGGTGGTCTTGAAGAACTGCTTCTGCGGGGTGAACTTGATGTCGGTGGACTGGATCACCCGCTCGAAGGTGTCCTGGTAGCCGGGGAACTTGCCCAGCGTCTGCTTGAACGCTCCGTTGAACACCGACGTCCTGGTCGGGTCGGCGAAGCCGCGCTGGCCGGTCTGTACCGCCTTGGTCTGGGCCTGCTTGCCGGTGGCCCACTGGATGAACAGCCAGGCCGCCAGCTTCTTCTTGGATGCCGCGTTCATGGCCAGCGACCAGGTCCACAGGTTGGTTCCGTAGTTGCCGTCCGGGCCGGCCGGGCCGGGGTGCCAGGCCAGGTTGCCGGCCTGCGCGGCGTTGCCCTTGATGTTCTGCGGGTACGTGGCCGAGTCGGCGTCGTAGACCATCATCGCGGTGCCCGCGCCCAGGTCGGCGGTGCAGTTGGGGTACTCGTAGGTGGTCCAGGAGACCGGGCCGGCGGCCTTGGCCAGGGCGACCCACTTGCGGGTGAAGTCGACCGCCTTGGGCGAGTTCATCGTGGCGGTCAGCTTGCCGCCCTCGCTGGTGTAGTCCTTGCAGCCTTCACGGGTGAACTGGGTCATGAAGCCGGGGTGGATGGTCGCCCAGGAGCGGGAGCCTCGGAAGGCCACCCCGTAGCGGTTGGCGGACCGGTCGGTCAGGTCGGTGGCCAGCTGGATGAAGTTGTCCAAGGTGTCCGCCGGCTTGATGCCGCGCCGGTCGAACTCGGCCTTGTTGTAACAGATCACGTTGGTCTCGAAGCCCCACGGAATCGCCCACTGGCCGCCGGTGCCCAGCGGGCTGCCGGCCTGGAAGTCCCACGCGGTGGACTTGCGCAGCCCCTCGTAGATGTCCTCGAAGTCGTAGTCGGCGGAGGTCGCCGAGGTGTTCGCCAGCCATGGCTTGAGGTCCTCCATCCAGCCCGGCGGCCCGTAGGTCCAGATGAAGTAGGCGCCGGTCATGAATGCGTCGTAATTGCCGGCGCCGCTGGCCAGCTCGGTATTCAACCGGGTGAAATAGTCCGCCTCGGCGACCAGGTCGGCCTTCACGTTGATCCCAGTGAGCTGGGTGAACTCGGCCAGCAGCGGCTGGAACGCCACCTGGTACGGGTGCGGAGTCTGCAGCACGGAGATCTCCGTGCCGGCCGCCTTGCGCCAGTCGAAGCCGCCGGTCACCTCGTTCGCGCCGTTCTGGTGGGCGGGCCCGCCGCCGGTGCCCACCCCGCAGGCGGCCAGCGCGGCGGCGGACGCGGCGGCCGCGCCTCCTACCCCGAGGATGCGCAGCAGGTCTCGCCGGGACAGCCCCATGGCGAGCGGTTCGCGGAGCTCGGGACGCGTCATCGGGTCCTCCGGGTGATCGATGGGTGGGGTACGGCCGGGGTGGGTTCGCCGGATGCGCTGCGCGGCGAGGCGGCTGGCGAGGAGCCCTGCGGAGAGGCGGGCTGCGATTCGGCTGGCGCGGAAGCGGGTTCGGCGGCGTCCGGCGGCACAGCGGCTGGCCGCACAGCGGCTCGCGGCACAGCGGCTCGCGGCACAGCGGCTGGCGCCGCGGTGACCGGGACGTTCAGGCAGAGCAGCGCGGGCGGGCGGCGCGGGTCGGCGGACACTCGCAGCCGGGTGACCGCTGCGTTCTCCAGCCGGGGCAGCACGTCCCGGTAGCGCTCCAGTGCGATGCCCAGCCACCCGCACAGCGCCAGCCGCAGCGCGGTGTTGTGCCCGACGACCAGCACCGACGCGCCCGGGTGCCGGCCGGCGATGGCGCGCAGTGCGCCCAGCGCCCGTTCCGCGACCTGCTCCGGAGGCTCCGCGCCGGGGAACGGGCGGCCCGTCGGGTCGGAAACGAACGCGGCGGCCGCATCCGGGTACTCCCGGTGCAGCTCGGCCAGCGTGCGGCCCTCGGCGACGCCGAAGTCCATCTCCCGCAGCGCCGGATTGACCTCGGCGGACAGCCCGAGCGCCTCGGCCACCGGGGCCGCGGTCTCCCGGGCGCGGTGCAGCGGCGAGCAGGCCACCGCATCGTGCGGGTGGCTGCGGGCCCAGTGGGCCAGCGCGGTGGCCTGGGCCCGGCCGACCTCGTCCAGTGGTACATCGCTGGCGCCGGCGTACCGGTTCTCCCGGTGCCAGATGGTGCGGCCGTGCCGGACCAGGGTGAGCTCGGTGGCCGCGCCGGCGGGCTCCACGCCCTGGGGACCGAGCACCGCAGCTCCTCACTGTCCGCGATCGACGACGAACGCCGACCGGTCGGCGGATGTGACTGGCCTCACCGGCCTCACCGATTCGGGTCACATTAAAGCTGGCGTACATCTCAGGTCAATATGTGTAAGTCACGTTCTGGATCGTGACTTCTATGGGTCACTGACCTGGATCTTCGACTGGTCACGCGCGGGCACCGGCGATTCCGGGAGTCAAAGCCCGCAGAACTTAACGTTCAGAGCTGTTTATTTCACATCCGAGCTTGACGAGAACCCCCTGGAGGCGTTGTGATGCGAGTCGCAGGTGGTTCGACCAGGAGGAGGCACCGGTGACGGAGGCCGCGCCGCACCCGAGCGTCGAGCCCCACGACGGACCGCGGCTGCGCCGGTTGAGCCCGGAGGGGCGTCAGGCCCAGATCGCCGAACTGGTGTTGAACGCCGGCTCGGTGTCCGCCCAGGAACTCGCCGAGGCGTTCGGTGTCTCGGTGATGACCATCCATCGGGACCTCGACGAGCTGCAGCGCCAAGGGGTGCTGCGCAAGGCGCGGGGGGCCGCCACCGCGCAGCCGAGTGGCACATTCGAGTCCAATGTGGAGTATCGGGCGAAGGCGAACATCGACGCCAAGCGGATGATCGCGCAGTACGCCTGCCGGCACGTCGAGCCGGGGATGTCGCTCATCCTGGACGACTCCACCACGGCGCTGCAGATGCTGCCGCACCTGGCCGAGCTCACCCCGCTCACGGTGGCCACCAACTACCTCACCGCGCTCAACGAGTTGGCCAGGATGCGGGACATCCGGGTGATCGCACTGGGCGGGCAGTACGACGTGCACCACGACTCCTACCTGGGCACGGTGTGCGTGGACACCATCCGGTCGCTGCGCTTCGACGCGGCCTTCCTGAGCACCTCGGCGGTCCGCGAGGGCCACGCCTTCCACCAGGAGGACCGGATCGTCGCGGTGAAACGCGAGATGGTCGAGGTGGTCGGCCGCGCGCACCTGCTGATCGACCACTCCAAGCTGGCCCGCAGCGCGATGCACCGACTGCTGCCGATCCGCCGATTCGAGTCGGTCATCGTGGACGCCGGCACCCCGGACAGCGCGTTGGCCACCCTGCGCGAGCACGACGTGCGGGTCGATGTGGCCGGCCCGAGCGAGCACTGAACAGCGAGGGAAGGGACCCCGACATGCTGCTGTACGACGAACGCGTCCAGCTGGTGGAGTTCTGCCACCGGATGCAGGCCGACGATTTGACCGTCGGCACCTCGGGGAATCTGAGCGTGCGCTCCGGCGACCACATCGCTATCACCCCGAGCGGCGTGGTGTACGACGATCTCACCCCGGAGTCGATCTGTGTCATCGACCTGGACGGCAACAAGGTGGAGGACGGCCTCGACCCCTCCTCCGAGGTCCCCATGCACACCTCGGTGTACCGGGCCACGGATGCCGGCGCCGTGGTGCACACCCATCCGCTGTACTGCACCACGCTGTCCGTGCTGCTGGACGAGGTGCCGCCGGTGCACTACATGATCGCGCTGCTGGGCGGCCCGGTGCGGGTGGCGAAGTACGCCCGGTTCGGCAGCCCCGAGCTGGCCGAGAACAGCGTGCGCGCGATGGCCGGCCGCTACGGCGCGCTGATGCAGAACCACGGCGCCACCACCTACGGCGACACGCTGGCCAAGGCCTACACCCGCAGCGTCTACCTGGAGTGGGTGTGCCGGCTCTACCACCAGGCCCGGCTGCTCGGCGAGCCCAACCTGCTGCCGCTGGAGGAGATCGACGGGGTGGCCGAGGTGCTGAACAGCTACGGGCAGACCGTCAAAACCGGGTCATGAGCTCCCAGGCGGGTGTCCGGCTGGGGATCGACGTCGGCACCTCCGTGGTCAAGGCGGTGGCGTTCGACGCCGACGGCGGCGCGCTGGCGGTGGGCGGCTGCCCGGTCGAGCTGACTCACGACGGCGGCGGGGTGGCCGGCGCGGTCGAGCAGGACCTGGAGCAGGTGCTGGCGCGGCTCGGCGAGGTGGTGCACGGGGTCGTCGCCGAGGCCGGCGTGACACCCGAGCTGGTTGCGCTGACCGGCCAGGGCGACGGCTGCTGGGTAACCGACGCCGAGTACCGCACGGTCCGCCCGGCGCTGTCCTGGCTGGACGGGCGCGCCGCGGGGCTGCTCGACGAGTGGACCGCCTCCGGGGTAACCGAGCAGATCTACCGGGTGAACGGCAGCGCGCTGTTCCCCGGCGCCCCGGCGCCCCTGCTGGCCTGGCTGGACCGGCACGAACCGGCGGTGCTGGACCGCGCCGAGACCGCCGGCTACTGCAAGGACGCGGTGTTCGGTCGGCTGACCGGGGTGCGCGCCACTGACCCTTCGGACAGCTCGATGCCCTTCGGCGACGGCACCGGTGCCGGCTACAGCGACGAGGTCCTCTCCCTGACCGGGCTCACCCACCGCCGCGAGCTGCTCGCCCCGATCGTCGGACCGGTCCCGGTCGCGGAGTTGACCAACTCCGGCGCACGGCTGCTCGGCCTGCCCGCCGGGCTGCCGGTCAGCTCCGGCCCGTTCGACTTCCCGGCCTGCGGATTCGGCGGCGGCCTGTCCGGGGTGGGCGACGCGCTGCTCATCGTGGGCACCACGCTGGGCTGCCTGGTGCACGTCGACCGGCTGCACACCAGCGGCGAGCCGGCCGGGTTCCACGTCGCCACCGGGGTGCCCGGCCGCTGGCTGCGCGCCATGCCGGCGATGGTCGGTACCGCGTCGCTGGACTGGCTGCTGCGCACCCTCGGGCTCGGCGTCGGAGCGGTGCAGGAAGCCCTGGCGGCCAGCCCACCCGGCGCGCGCGGGGTGGCCGTGCTGCCCTACCTGGCCACCGCCGGCGAGCGGGCGCCGTTTGTGGATCCGAGGGCCTCTGGGCAGCTCACCGGGGTGCGGATGACCACCGACCGGCACGACCTGGTGCGCGCGATGTGCGAGGGGCTGGCCTACGCCGCCCGGCACTGTTTCGAAGCGGCCGGCCGGCCGGCGCCGCCCAGTCCGGACCAGGCGGTCGGACGGCTGGTGGTGTGCGGCGGCGGTACCCGCTCGCGCGCCTGGATGAGCGTGTTCGCCGACGTGCTCGGGGTGCAGCTGGAGCTGGCCCGCACCCCGGAGGTGGGGGCCAGGGGCGCCGTGCTGGTCGCGGCCGGAGCCCGGGGCATCGAGCTGGACACGGCGGCCTGGACCGCCCCGGACGCGGTGGTCGAGCCGGACCCGCGCCAGCGTGAGCGATACGAGGACGGCTACCGGCGCTACCTGGCGCAGCTCGCCGCCGCCCGCCCGCTGTGGTCCGACCCGCGACCGGCCGAGTTGTCCACGACCTCCGGAGCGGCGGAATGACCCAGCCCATTCCGGCCGAGTTCGGCGGCGCCCGGCGCGGCCTGGTCACGCTGTCCCACCAGCTCGGTGACCCGGCCGCCGATCTGGTGGTGCTCGGCGAAGGCAACACCTCGACGGCGCTGGGCGACGGCACGTTCCTGGTCAAGGCCAGCGGCACCAGCCTGGGCAGGGTGACCGAGGACGACCTGGTCCGGCTGGACCACGCCGGCGTGCTCGAGCTGATCGACGACCCGACGCTGGACGAGCACGACCAAGCGGGCCTGGCCGCCCGGATGCGCGCGGCCAGCCGGGAGCCGGACGCCGGTGCGCCCAGCCCGCCCAAGCCGGCCTCGATCGAGACCATGCTGCATGCCCTCGCCCTGGAGCTGCCCGGCGTCCAGGTCGTCGGGCACACCCACCCGACGGCGGTGAACGCACTGCTCTGCTCGGACCGGGCGGCCGACCTGGTGGCGGGTGCGCTGTTCCCGGACCAGGTGGTGGTGTGCGGGGCGTACGCGCTGCTGGTGCCCTACGCGGAGCCGGGGCTACCGCTGGCCAGAGCGGTGCGCCGGGGCCTGTCCAGCTACTTGGACGAGCATGGTTCGCCACCCCGGCTGATCCATCTGGCCAACCACGGCATCGTGGCCCTCGGCGAGAACGCCGCCCAGGTGCTGGCGGTGACCACCATGGCGGTCAAGGCGGCCCGGGTGCTGTCCGGGGCGCTCGCCGTCGGCTCGCCCAACTACCTCTCCCCGGACACCGTGCGGCAGCTGGACAGCCGAACCGACGAGCAGCACCGTCGCCGGGTGCTGGCCGGCTCCGCGGAGGACCTATGAGCCCGAACCCCAGGAACGACCCGCCGACATCGACACGGAGGCTGTTCGATCATGACCCGAGCAGCCCCGCTGTCGATCTCGGCGCGGCTCGCCGAGACCCGGGCCGGCTAGACCCGGCCAGCAGGCGGGCGGCGCTGGCCGCCGCGGCCGGGGAGCGGCACGACGTGGTGGTGATCGGCGGCGGGGTGACCGGCGCCGGGGTGGCCCTGGACGCGGCTAGCCGGGGGCTCTCGGTGGTGCTGCTGGAGGCCGGCGACCTGGCCAGCGGAACCTCCTCCCGCTCCGGCAAAACAGCGCACGGCGGCCTGCGCTACCTGGAGCAGCTGAACTTCTCGCTGGTCGCCGGGGCGCTGCGGGAGCGCGACCTGATGATCCGCACGCTGGCCCCGCACCTGGTGAAGCCGGAGCCGTTCCTGTTTCCGCTGACCCGGCGCTGGGAACGGCCCTACATCGGCGCCGGCGTGGCGCTCTACGACCTGATGGCGGCGGGCCTGGGTCGCAGCGGCGGAGTGCCGCACCACCGCCACCTGACCCGGCGGGGCGCGCTGCGGGATGCACCGGGGCTGAACCCCGCGGTCGTCACCGGCGGGCTGCGGTACTACGACGGCCGCATGGACGACGCGCGCCACACCCTGGCGGTGGCACGCACGGCGGCCCGGTACGGCGCCCGGCTGGTCAGCTACGCGCGGGTGACCGGGATCCGCCGCGACGGTGATCGGGTCACCGGGGTGGAGGCGGTGGACACCGAATCCGGGGACAAGTTCCACGTAGCCGGCCGGGTGGTGATCAATGCGGCCGGGGTGTGGGCGGCCCAGGTGCAGGCGATGGCCGGGGCGGCCAACTTCCAGGTCACCCCGGCCAAGGGAGTGCACCTGGTGGTGGCCGGGGACGCCTTCGAATCCAGCACCGGCATCCTGGCTCGAGCCGAAGACTCGGTGATCATTCTGCGGAAGTGGTTCGGGCACTGGCTGCTGGGCACCACGGACACCCCCTACCAGGGCAACCTGAGCAACCCGCCGGTGGAGACGGCTGACGTGGAGTACCTGCTACGCAACGTGAACCGGTACCTGGCCCGGCCGCTGGACCGATCTGTGCTGCTCGGCGCGTACGCGGGTTTGCGCCCGCTGCTCGCCCCCGCCCCGGCCCGCGTACGCGGCGAGGGTGGCGGGGCTGGCGCCGCCGCCACCTCGGCGGTGACGTCGGCGCTGTCCCGGGACCACACCGTGCTCGAGGAACCCGCCGGCCTGATCACCGTGGTCGGCGGGAAGTACACCACGTACCGGGTGATGGCCAAGGATGCGGTGGACGCCTCGGCGCGCGCGCTCGGCGCGTCGTTGCCGCCCTCCCCCACCGCTCAGTTGCCGCTGGTCGGGGCGCCGGGCTGGCAGGCGGTGGGGAACCGGCTGCCCCGGCTGGCCACGGAGTACGGCGTTGAGGAGTCCGCGCTGGACCGGATGCTGCACCGCTACGGCGACGAGCTGCCCGCCGTGCTGGCGCCGATCCTGGACCACCCGGACCTGGCCCGGCCGATCCCGGGCACCGGCGAGTACCTGCCCGCCGAGTTCCGCTATGCGGCAACGCATGAGGGCGCGGTGCGGCTGGCAGACGTGCTGGCTCGGCGGACCCGGTTGGCCATCGAACGCCCGGACGGGGGCGCCTCGGCGGCGTCGAACGTGGCCGCGCTGGTCGGGCCGCCGCTCGGCTGGGATGAGGCGCGCCAGGCCCGCGAGGTGGCCAGCTACCGCAACGAACCGACCCTGGCCGGCCTCGGCTAGGCACGCGTAGCGCCCTCGCCCACGCACGCTTTCGGTGGCTCGCGCAGACGCTGGACCATGCGCGTGGGCGCGCACAATGCGCGTGGCGGAGTTAGGGCGTGAGGTGCCTGCGGACGAGGGTGTGCCAGCGGCGCTGCCGGTAGCGGTAGAACCAGCTGGCGAACGCGCCCACGAACCCGGTCAGCGGGCCGGCGTCCAGCTCTACGGTGTCCCGGTAGCGGCAGCCGCCCTGGCCGGCGGGCTCCACCTGCAGCGTGTGGTTCCACACCCGCAGCAGCCAGCTGTGCTCCCGGCTGCGCAGGGTCCGGGTGGCCGGGTTCAACTCCACCAGCTGGATGGTGTGCCTGGCCAGCGGAATCACGTGGAACAGCAGCATCCAGCCGCGCCCGCGTTCCCCCTCCCGGTAGGCCTCGGTGCGGCCGGCCAGCGCTGGGAAGCCGATCACTCCCCTGGTCACGTAGTTGAACGAGGCCGGGTGGCACATCGCCTGCCACACCCGGTCCGCGTCGGTCGGCAGGTCAGTCTGCACCGTGACGGTACGCATGGATTCTCCGCTCCAACGGTTACTGTAGGTAAATCCTGAGGGATTGCTCGGTTTCTTGGCTACTCGCTTTTCGGAGGTCAGCGCCGTGTCCACCGCTCGCCTGGAACCCAGGAAAAGCCCACGTCAACAGCGCGCGCTGGATACCAGGCGACGTCTGCTGGACGCCGCTGCTCGCGTTTTCGCCGAGCACGGCTACGCCGCCGGCACCACCAACCGGATCGCCGAGGAAGCCGGGCACTCGATCGGCTCGCTGTATCAGTACTTCCCGAACAAGGACGCCATCCTGGTGGAGCTGGCCACCGAACACGCCCACGCCGGCATTGAGGTCATCCAGCGCTACCTGCACGGCGGGCCGCTGCCGGAGTCCCTGGAAGCCAAGCTGCGGCTGTTCGTCCGGGCGGCGCTGGAGAGCCACCGGGACGCCCCGGAGCTGCACCGGGTGCTGTTCGAGGAGGCTCCGCATCCACCCGAGCTGCTGCGCACGCTGCGCGAGGCGGAGGCCACTATCGTCTCCGCCGCGCGGGGCCTACTCGAGGCGGATCCCTCGGTGCGCCGGGCGGATCTGGACATGGCCGCCCGCCTGCTGGTGGCCAGCATCGAGTCGCTGGTGCACCGGTTCGTGGGCTGGGGGCGGCCCGAGGACGCCGACCGGTTCGAGGCGGAGCTCACCGCCATGCTGCTGCACTACCTGCGCGCGGCGTAGCGAGGCAGCGCCGATACAGGGTCAGCGGCGGGCTAGCTACCCTGCAGGTCACGTCGACTCGAGGGAGAACTGTGCGCACGCTGCTGGTGATCGGTATCGGCGCCGGCGATCCCGATCAGCTGACCATCGAGGCGGTCAACGCGCTCAACGCGGTCGAGGTGTTCTTCGTCTTCGACAAGGAGAACGCCGCCGACCTGTCCGAGGTGCGCCGCCAGATCTGTCGACGCTACATCCGCGACGACCGGTACCGGATGGTGCAGCTGGCCGATCCGCGCCGAGACCGAACCGCGGCCGACTACTCCGGGGCGGTACGCAACTGGCGCGACGCCAGGGCTGGCGACCTGGCCGCCGCACTTGAGACTGAGCTGGGGCCGGACGGCATCGGCGGCATCCTGGTGTGGGGGGACCCGGCCCTCTACGACGGCACCATCCGGATCATCGAGACCATCCTCGAACAGGGCGCGCTGGAGCTGGACTATCGCGTGATCCCGGGAATCAGCAGCGTCCAGGTGCTGGCCGCGCGGCACCGGATCCCACTGAACCAGGTGGCCAGCCCGGTGCACATCACCACCGGCCGCCGGCTGCGCGAGGGCCTACCCGCCGGTGTCGACGACGTCGTGGTGATGCTCGACGCCGGGCTGGCCTGCACCGAGCTGCGCGCGGACCCGGGCTGGCACATCTACTGGGGCGCGTACCTGGGCACCAAGGACGAGGCGCTGGCGGCCGGACCGCTGGACGAGGTGATCGACGAGATCTCCCGGACCCGCCGGCTGCTCCGCGAGCGCCACGGCTGGATCATGGACACCTACCTGCTGCGCCGCGCCTCCGACGGCCGGTCATCCGCGGCGGACTAGAGCGTGTCTCCCAAACCATTCAGCCGGCTGCGCGGCGCCCAGGCGGCGCCCCGCTGCGTACTCGTCGGCGCCGATACAACAGCGGTATCGGCGCCTCCTCGGCCTTGCGGTGCATCCACCTGGATCACCGCTCGCTCGGCATAGGACTAGGAGACACGCTCTAGATGACCGCCCAGCCTGCGGTATGGCCTCCGGTGCCGGCGCGTTGCACACGGGCATGAGCGATCGCATCTCCGACCGCACCTGGCTGGTCGCGGTGGCCGCCGCGCTGTGGGGCACCGACGGGCTGTTACGGAAGCCGCTGAGCGGCCAGCTGCCCGCCTCGACGGTGGTGTTCTGGGAACACTTGATCATCGTGGCGGTGCTGTTGCCCTGGCTGCCGGCCGCGCTGCGCGCGTTCCGGTCGGCGACCGCGCGGGACCGCTGGGCCCTGGTCGGCATCGGCGCGGGCGCGTCGGCGGTGGCCACCGCGCTGTTCACCGCGGCGTTCGCACTGGGTGACCCGGTGACCCCGCTGGTGCTACAGAAGCTGCAACCGGTGATCGCCATCGCGGTGGCCGCCGCGCTGCTGGGCGAGCGGTTGCGGCCCGGATACTGGGCGTTCGCGGTCCCCGCGCTGCTCGGAGCCTGGCTGATGGCCTTCGCCAACCCGTTCCACGTCGGGTTCGCCGACGCCGAGGCGGCGCTGTTGGCCGTCGCGGCCGCCGCGCTGTGGGCGATCGGGACCGTGCTGGGCCGGATGGTGAGCGAGCGCCTGTCCAGCAGGGACATCACCGTTCTGCGGTTCGCGATCGGACTGCCCGCCGCCGGAGTGGTGCTGCTGGCCCGGGGTGCCCCGGTGGCCGTCAGCACGGCGCAGCTCGGCCCCCTGGTGCTGCTCGCGCTGATCCCCGGGCTGCTCGGCCTGGCGCTGTACTACCTGGGTCTGCACTCGACGGCCGCGTCCCGGGCGACGCTGGCCGAGCTGACGTTCCCGGTCACGGCCGCCCTGCTCGGGGTCAGCCTGCTGGGCGCTTCGCTGTCCTGGACGCAGTGGCTGGGCATGGCGGTCGTAGTGGCTTCGGTGACCGCGCTCGGCCTACGGGAACGCTCCGAGCGCCCGGTAGTGGGGACGGTCGGAACCGCCGCGTAGCCGGTCGCCGGGAGCCATGGCACGCACAACGCCACTCACCCAAACCGAATCTGCGAGTCGCGCCTCCAGGATCCGCGATTCAGTCCGATGAAACCCGCGACTCGCTGACGAACTCCGCGATTGGCACCCGACGGAATCCGCGACTTACGCGGGCACGGGTTGTCGGCGGGGTGCCTGAGTGGAATCCAGCCACCGGGGCGGAATGAATTCCGGCCGGCCATGGCGCATGCGGATTTCCCAGCCGGATTGATGAATCATCCGATGATGAGTCCGGCAGAGCATCACCAGATCTTCGATGTTGGTTTCGCCGCCGTTCACCCATTCGACGAGGTGATGCACCTGGCACCAGGCGGGGTTGCGATGACACCCCGGATGCGCACAACCCCGATCCCGGGCGGCCACCGCCCTGCGTTGCGCCAGGCTCACACAACGGCGTTCCCGGCCCAAATCCAGTGGCTGGCTGGCGCCGTTGAACACCACTGGGGTGACTCCGCAGTCACACAGCAGGGTGCGTAGGTCCGCGGCGGTCCCCCGGCCGCCGAAGTCGAACATCAACCCGCGGGCCTGTTCGCGCATCCACTGGTAGTCCAGTATCGCGGTCACATGCGGCCGCTCCCCACCCTCCAGGGGGAGTCGCCCTTCGTCCAGGGCGTGCTCACAGATTTCCCCGAGCGCATCAGCCTGGCGCTCGCCGAGTGATTTGAGTTCATCGGTGGCCGGGCACAACACCGCCCGGACCGCCCGGCACAGCACCTCAAACGTCGCCGCGTCCAACCGGCCCTTGACCCGACCACCCGCATCGTCCGCCGCCGCGGACAGGTGTAGCTCGTTGACCTGCGGTTCGTCCTCGTCCGGGGGTGGACCGTCCTGGTCCAGCCGGTCCAGCATCTGCGCGGCCAACCCGGCCAACTCATCGGGCCGGTAGAGCCGCGCCAGGCCGGCCAGCTGCTCTTCCAAACTCGACCACTGCTCCGGGCTGATCCGCTCGGCGGCGCCTTTACGCAGCGCGTGTTCGATCACCTCGGCGTGCGCCTGATCGATCTCCCACCCGGCCAACGCCATCGCGGTGGCCGGCAACCTCGGCTCCAACGCCAACCCACCCAGCGTGGTGGGAAACACCGCCCGGGCCACCGCGACCATCCGACGCGCCTCAGCCTCCCGACACCGCAACAGATCCGCCACCGCTTGGGCCGGGCGCACCCCGAGCTCGACGAAATCACCGCCGCTATCCAACGAGGCCACCAACTCGACCATGTCAAGCTCGGCCTGGCGCAGCACCGTCTTCAGATACGACAGCTGATCAACCCGATCCTGCCTGGAGCCGGAGCGCACATCCACCCGCATCGCGGCCAAACCCGCATACACGGACCCCCGCGAGGGGACAAGCGGACTCTCCGACATACCAACATTGTCGCAGCGGGTCCGACATTTTCCGAAGCTCACTCGAAGCTGGGCGCGTAATTCTTCAACGATTTTTCTGGACGCCTCGCCAGCCGTCCCCGACCAGGGTCCCCGACCCCACAGATAAAAGGCGGAAGCCAGACAGTTGCAACTGACTGCTGTCCCGTTCAAAGCATCTTTTCGAAATGACCAGCCATCCTGAGGCGACCAAACGGTACGGCGGCCACCACAACGAACGGCCCCCAACGACGCACGCCGCCACGTACCCCAGCCCGGCCCCGGACAGCGGAACCTTCCGTCCGGACCGGACGATGCGATACAGGTGGCTCCGGCGTGCGTTACCTGGAAGGGTCGAGGAGTACGTAGCAGTCCGGTCGCGGCGCGCCCCAGCCCGGCCCCGCGATTCGATCCGACCAGAAGGGCTCGCTGATGACGCTGGCTGAGCACCCCGCACCAACCGGCCCGACCGGCCTCGCCGGTAAGGCCGCCGACCACCTCTGGATGCATTTCACCAGGATGGGCCGCGCCGCCCAGTACCCGGTGCCGATTATCACCCGAGGTGAGGGCGTCTATATCTACGACGACCAGGGCCGGCGGATCCTGGACGGGCTGTCCGGCCTGTTCGTGGTCCAGGTTGGGCACGGGCGGCGCGAGCTGGCCGAGGTGGCCGCAAAGCAGGCCGAGCAGCTGGCTTACTTCCCGATCTGGGGTTACGCGCACCCGCAGGCGATCCACTTGGCTGAGCGGCTGGCCCACGCCGCGCCGGGCGATCTCAACCGCGTCTTCTTCACCACCGGCGGCGGCGAGGCCGTGGAGAGCGCGTGGAAGGTGGCCAAGCAGTACTTCAAGCTGACCGGCAAGCCGCTGAAGCACAAGGTGATCAGCCGGGCCACTGCCTACCATGGCACGCCCCAGGGAGCCTTGGCGATCACCGGCCTGCCCGCCGTGAAGCAGGATTTCGAGCCGCTCACCCCGGGCGGTCACCGGGTGCCGAACACCAATATCTACCGGGCCGCCCCGGAGCACACCGATGACCCGAAGGCATTCGGGCGCTGGGCCGCCGACCGCATCGAGGAGGCCATCCTGTTCGAGGGACCGGCCACCGTCGCGGCGGTGGTGCTCGAGCCGGTACAGAACTCCGGTGGCTGTTTCACCCCGCCGCCTGGCTACTTCGACCGGGTGCGGGAGATCTGCGACAAGTATGACGTGCTGCTCGTCTCCGACGAGGTGATCTGCGCGTTCGGCCGGCATGGCAGCACGTTCGCCTGCGAGAAGTTCGGCTACGTGCCGGACATCATCACCTGCGCGAAGGGTATGACCTCCGGCTACAGCCCGCTCGGCGCGATGATCGCCACCGACCGGATCATGGAGCCGTTCCTGGCCGACAAGGTCCAGTTCCCGCACGGCTACACGTTCGCCGGACACCCGGTTTCCGCCGCGGTCGCGCTGGCCAACCTGGACATCATGGACCGGGAGAGCCTGAACCAGCGGGTGCTGACCAACCAGGAGCCGTTCCGGGCGACGCTGGACAAGCTGTCGGACCTGCCGATCGTTGGCGACGTCCGCGGCGACGGTTACTTCTGGGCGATCGAGCTGGTCACCGACAAGGCCAGCAAGCAGACCCTGGACGCCGAGCAGCGGGACCGGATCATCCGCGGCTTCCTGCCCGGCGCACTGTTCGAGAACGGCCTGTACTGCCGCCCCGATGACCGCGGCGACCCGGTCGTCCAGCTGGCCCCGCCGTTGACCTGCGGCCAGGCGGAGTTCGACGAGATGGAGCAGATCCTGCGGCACACCCTGTCCGAAGCCTGGAAGCTCCTCTAAGACCCGCCCCGCTCGCTACAGCCAGCCGCTCTAGTGTCGCGTGCCGAATCGTCCGCGAGCGTGTGGCCCTAGCGAGCGGGTTCCGGCTCGTCCGCGAGCGTGTGGCACTAGCGAGCAGGCGCCGGCCCGTCCGGTTCAACTGCCCGGCGGAGCGTCGGCGGTGCGCACGAAGCGCACGTCTTCCACCGGTACCACCCGGTCGGCGTCGTCGACGAACGCGACCCGGACCTCACTGCCGTTGGCGTCCGTCCGCCGAACCACGGGCGGGCCGCCCGGAGCGGGCCGGTACGCGTCCCCCCACTGCTGCAGGGCGCCGAGCACCACCCGCAGCTCGCGGCCGGCGGCGGTCAAGTGGTAGTCGTGCCGAGGGCGGCTGCCCTGCTCCCGATAGGGCCGGCGCTCCAGCACGCCGGCGCCGACCAACCGGTGCAGCCGCTCGGTCAGCACGTCCGGGGCGACGCCGAGGACCGCCCTGAAATCAGCGAAGCGAGTCACCCCGTAGAACGCCTCACGAATGATCAGCAGTGTCCACCTGTCGCCGAGCACGTCGAGGCTGCGCGCAATCGAGCACATCGAGCCGCTGCGCTGTTCGCTCCTACTCGCGGTCACCGATTCATCCTATCCTGAGTTGCTGCATGACACCCAGTGCTAGATTGGACGAACCAAGTCAGCTCGAGCATCGGAGAGCACCATGCGGATCGACGGTTCGGTGGCCCTGGTCACCGGAGCAAATAGGGGCCTCGGCCGGCAGTTCGCCCAGGCGCTGCTGGATCGGGGCGCGGCAAAGGTCTATGCGACCACCCGGAACCCCGCGTCCATCGACGTCCCAGGGTTGACGCCGCTCGCCCTCGATATCACCGACCCCGACGCGGTGGCGGCCGCGGCGGCAAACGCGGGCGATGTGACCCTGCTGATCAACAATGCGGGTGTGCTTACCAACGCCGGCCTGCTGGACGGCGACCTGGCCGACATCCGCCTGGAGATGGACACTCACTACTTCGGCACCCTGGCCATGAGCAGGGCCTTCGCCCCCATCCTGGCCAGCAATGGCGGCGGCGCGCTGCTGAACGTGCTGTCCGTGCTCTCCTGGGTGGCACCCCCGCCGGTCAGTGCGTACTCCGCCGCGAAGTCCGCCGAGTGGGCGCTGACCAACGCCCTACGTCAGCAGCTCGCGCCGGCCGGCACGCTGGTCACCTCGCTGCACGTGGGCTACATGAACACCGAGATGGTCGCCGACGTGGACGAGCCCAAGTCGGACCCGGCGATGATCGCCGGCCTAGCGCTGGACGGCGTCGAGGCCGGCGCCTACGAGGTCGTCGCCGACGAGCGGAGCCGGGCTGTCAAGGCCAAGCTGTCCGGCTCGATCACCGACATCTACCCGTGGCTCGCCCTCGCCCAGACTCGGTGAACGCGGCAAGCCGCGCCTGGAGCCAACCGGGCCGCATGCCGATGCTCTCGAACCACTGCGCCCGGGTCCACCGCCGCTCGGCTGCCGCCGCCTGAGAGGCGACGGTCGCACCGGACCCCGCGGGCGAGCAGGCCGGAGACCCCAACCGAGACCAGGGTCGACGTGCCCCCGAGGGCCGGCGGGCTGCCCCGAGCCGCCGGCCGGCCGCCCGATGGTGTGACCACCGACCTGGGCGTGTTCGGCAGAACTGGGCTCGCACATCGTATGCTGTAGCCAGCTCGCCCGCCCGATCCTTCATCCCGAAGGAGCACTTACTCGCGTGACCGCTGGAGTCGCTCATGACGCTCTCTGACAACAAGCCGGCACGTCAGATTGCTCGGCCCGTGCCGCTGCGGCAGAGCGTCTACGAGGCGATCTTGGACATGATCGTCGAGCGTACGCTGCGCCCGGGCCAGCATCTGGTGGAGAACGAGCTGGCGGTCATGTTGGGTGTGTCGCGCCAACCGGTGCGCGAGGCACTCCAGTGGCTCAAGAACGACGGCTGGGTTGATCTTCGGCCAGGACACGGTGCATTCGTGCACGCGCCCACTGTCACCGAAGCCGACCAGCTTCTGGCGGTCCGCGCGCTACTGGAGACCGAGTCCGCGCGGCTGGCCGCGATGAACGCCACCGCCCAGGAGATCTCGCAGCTGCGCGACCTCTGCGGACAGGGCGTGACCGCGCTCAAGGCGGACGACCTGGCCAGCATGGTCGCCGCCAACGCGGAGCTGCACGCGGCGGTCGCCCAGTTCTCCGGCAACCGAGTACTCGTCGAGCTGGCGGCGCAGGTCGACCGTCGGGTGCGCTGGTACTACACCCCGATCGCACGCCAGCGCGGCGAGCAATCCTGGCGGGAGCACGCCGCCCTGATCGATGCCATCGAGGCCAGGGACGGTGACCTGGCTGCCCAGATCATGCGGGATCACACCGAGCACACCCGCCGCGCCTACCTGGACGGCACCGCCTCGGGCGACGAAGAGATCCACGAGGTCGAGCCCCGCCGCAGCGCCCGCTAGGCGGACACCGGGCGGAGCTGGACCTCTGGCCGCCCCCCTTAGCCGGCCAGTCTGGGTGCCCCCGCCGGCATCCTGGGCAGTGTGTTCGGCAGCCCAGGACGCTGCAGCCGGGCGATCGCCACCGCCGACACCAGCGACAGTGCGGCGGCGGCCAGGAATGTCATCGGGTATCCCCACGCGGTGACCGCGACGGCCGCCAAGCCGATGCCGAGCACACCGGCGAACGCCTTGGCGCTGTACACCATCGCGTGCACCTCCAGCGCCCGCCGATCGCCGAAGTAGTCCCTGGCCAGGCTGGCGAAGAGCGGATAGAAACCGCCGCCCCCGGCGCCGGCCACCGCGGCCGCCACGATCAGCAACCCGGGCGAGCTGGACGCCGAGGCCATCGCCAACAGCAGCTGGCCGGTGGCCTGCACCAGCAGCACCAGCTTCAGTGTGCGGCAGCGGCCGAGCCGATTGGAGATGCGCATGACCACCGATCGGCCAGCCCCGTTGATCGCGGTGAACAGCGCGACGGCCACCGCGATGGCAGCGACCGCGGTGCCCGCCCGGATCGCGAACACCACGACGAAGGCCGCGTTGAACAGCGACACCGCGCCGGCCGCCAGCACGATCAGGTACATCGCCGGCAGGGCCTTAGTCCGCAGCGCACTTCCCGGCGAGAACTGGGCCACCGCCGGGGCGTTCGCCCGCCGGCCGGGCACGTGCTGCAGCGCCCATTCCCTCGGGTCGATGTGCGCGGGCCACCAGTCCGTCGGCGGGTCCCGGAAGAACACCCCGAACCCGGCGACCACCAGGAGCAGCAGTATCGCGGTGGCGTCCAGCGCGAACGCCAGGTTGGCCGGCGTCAAGCGCACCACCGCGGCCACCGCGAACGGCACCGTGCCGTAGGCGAACGCGCCGGTGACCAGACTGACCTTGGCGCCGACCCGGTCGGGGTGCCACTTGCCCACCGAGGTGCTGCAGGTGGAGTAGACCAGACCGGCGCCGGCGCCACCGAGCAAGGCGTAGCCGATCACCGCCCCGAACAGGCCGGGCCCGTGCGCCAGGCTGGCCACACCGATGGCGCACAGCACCGCGCCGAGCAGCATCAGGGTGCGCGGGGAAATGCGGTTGCGCTCGCGCAGCCACGCGGCCGGGAAGGCGACGCCGGCCTGGCAGACCGCCCACGCCGCGAGCACGGAGAAGGCGCCAACCAGCGACCAGCCGTTGCGGTCCATCAAGGCGGGCACAGCGGCACCGAAGCCGTACTGCATCACCCCGACGGCGGCCATCGGCGGCCAGGCCAACCAGACCGCTGACGAGCGGCCCGCCCGGTCCGCGGGGGTGTCCCGCACGTAGTAGCCACGGCCGTAGTAGTCGCGCACCGCGCGACCGGCGTCCTCGCTCTCGGACATGTCACCCTCCGTCCAGACGGACTGCTGAGGTGCTTTCGTGATGAGGGCCACACTACCTACCATACTGTATACTGTCGACCACCAGTTTCGGTGATTGACAGTTCCCTTTCCGCATGATCGCGGACACCTCACCATAGAGGCTCTAGACATCACTTTCCATACTGCATACAGTCGACGAGGCACACCATCTCGAGCTACGCCGCTCGAGTCGACCGACGGGAGATGCCTCTCCATGGACCTGTACGAGTACCAAGCGAGGGATATCTTCGCCGCGCACTCCGTTCCGGTGCTGCCGGGCCGCACTGCATCGACCCCGGAGGAAGCCGCCGCGGTCGCATCCGAGATCGGCACCGCCGTGGTGGTCAAGGCCCAGGTGAAGACCGGTGGCCGAGGCAAGGCCGGTGGGGTCAAGCTGGCCAAGACGCCCGAGGAGGCGCAGGAGAAGGCCGCCGCGATCCTGGGCATGGACATCAAGGGCCACACGGTGCACCAGGTACTGGTCACCCAGGCCAGCGGCATCGCCGAGGAGTACTACTTCTCCTTCCTGTTGGACCGGGCCAACCGCACCTTCCTCGCGATGGCCAGCGCCGAGGGCGGCATGGAGATCGAACAGCTGGCGGTGGAGCGGCCCGAGGCGCTGGCCCGGATCCCGGTCGACCCGATCGCGGGGGTGGACAAGGCCAAGGCCCTCGAGATCGTCACCGCCGCCCGCATTCCGGCCGAGGTCGCGGACGACGCCGCCGACGCCATCGTCGCGCTGTGGGACACGTTCGTGGGTGAGGACGCCACCCTGGTGGAGGTCAACCCCCTGGTCCGCTCCAGTGACGGCGACATCATCGCGTTGGACGGCAAGGTCACCCTGGACGAGAACGCCGGCTTCCGGCACCCGGGGCACGCGGCGCTGGTGGACAAGCGCGCCGAGGACCCGTTGGAGGCCAAGGCGAAGGCCAAGGACCTCAACTATGTGAAGCTGGACG
>DASWST010000208.1:0-45090 GCA_036402515.1 Pseudonocardia sp. | reverse complement strand
AACCGGACGTAGCTGTCGGTGGCCGACTCGATGCTGCCGTCGGGCCAGGTCACCTTCGGGTCGTGCGCCGGCAGGGCCGGCGTGGTCAGCGTCGGCGCGATCAACACGTCGATGTCGGCGAACATGTCCCGCCACCGTTGCTGGATCAACGTGCGGGCCCGCAGCGCCTTGATGTAGTCGGTGGCCAGCACCAGCTCCCCCACCTCGAGGAACAGCCGCACGTCCTCGGTGTACAGGTCGGCCTTGTCCCGCAGCATCTCCTGGTGATAGGCGCTGGCCTCGGGCAGCATGATCGCCCACTCGGTGGGCAGGACGTACTGGGGGAGCGGGATCTCGATCTCCCGGGTCCGCGCGCCCTGCCCGACCAGCACCGCGATCGCGGCGGCGACCGCCGAGGCCACCTGGGGGTCGACCCGCTCGGTGTAGTAGTTCGTCGGCACCCCGATGGTCAGCCCGGCGACGTCCAGTGTCGCGGTGAAGTCGGGCACCGGCACGTCCACGCTCGCCGGATCGGCCCGGTCGTATCCGGCGATCGCGTTCATCACCAGCGCCGCGTCGGCGACCGTGCGGGTCAGCGGCCCGACGTGATCCAGGGACCAGGACAGCGAGGCCACCCCGCGCCGGGACACCCGGCCATAGGTGGGCTTCAGCCCGACCGTGCCACACACCGACGCCGGAATCCGGATGGAGCCACCGGTGTCGCTGCCCATGCCGAGGAAGCACTCACCGGCCGCGACCGCCGCGCCCGAACCCCCGCTCGACCCACCCGGCATCCGATCCAGGTCCCACGGGTTGCGGGTGGTCGGGGTGACCGCGCCGAAGGCGAACTCGTGGGTGTGCGTCTTGCCGACCATCACACTGCCGGCCGCGAACAGCTTCTCCACCACGGCGCTGTCCTGATCGGGAATGTAATCGGCGCGCACCTTCGAGCTCGACGTGGTCGCCACGCCGGCCGTCTCGTACAGGTCCTTGATGCCGACCGGGATCCCGTGCAACGGCCCGCGATAGTTCCCGGCGGCGATCTCCGCCTCGGCCCGGGCGGCGGCCTTGGTGGCGAGGTCGGGGGTCAGCGTGGCGAACGCGGTGATCTTGTCCTCCACCGCGTCGATCCGGGCGAGCACCGAGGCGGTGAGCTCCAGCGGGGAGAGTTCCTTCGCCTTGATCTTCTCGGCGGCTCCGGCGAGGGTCAGTTCGTAGGGTTCCACGGTCACTCCCAGCGGGCGTTGAGGGCGGTGGCGGGTGGCGTCTCGCCGAGCTCGAGGGTGTCGAGCTGGTCGAGCATCGCGTATACCGATTCGGCGGTATCGCGGACGATCTCGATGCGTTCGGCCGGCAGGTCCACGCGCGCGGTGCGCAAGGCGTGCTCCAGCGCATCGCCTTGGAACGTTCGGGGCATTCGATCTCCCATCACTCGGTCAGCGGGGGTTGCTTGGTGTGCCAGTCGGTCCGCTGCTGATACGCCTCGCCGGCGCGCAGGACCGTGGCCTCGTCGAACGGCCGGCCGACGAGCTGCATGCTGATCGGCAGCCCTTCGGTGAAGCCGCACGGCACGGCGAGTCCGGGCAGCCCGGCCGCGTTGAGCGGCGCGGTCAGCCGGCTCAGGATCGGCATGACCTCGCCCGGAACCGAACCGTACGGCGGCGCGGTCACCGGGAGCGTCGGCGTGGCCAGAATGTCTACTTCGGACAACGCGGATTGGAAACCTGCCACGATGCGCCGTCGCCGGTGCAGGGCGTCGACGTAGGCGGTGCCGGGGATCGCCGCGCCGGCCGCCAGCCGGTCCCGAGTGTCCTCGGTGTAGTCGTGCGCCCGGGCGGCCATCTCTGCTTGATGGATCAGCGCCGCCTCGACGCCGACGATCGCGGTGATCACCTCGCTGGAGATCTCCACGTCGGGCACGGTCACCTCCACCAGCCGTGCCCCGGCGCCCACCAGGACGTCGAGCGCGGCCTGCACCGCGTCGCCGACCTCGGGCATCAACCCGTCGAAGAAGTGGTTGGCCGGGACGCCGATCCGCAGCCCGTCGATCCCCGAGTCCAGCCCGGCGAGCACATTGGTCACCGGCTCGTCGACCGAGTCCGGATCGGCGGGGTCGAACCCGGTGATGCTCTGGAACACCAGCGCCGCGTCCCGGACTGTCCGGGTCAGTGGGCCGGTGTGGTCGAGCGACCAGGACAACGGCGCCACGCCCCGCTTGCTGACCCGCCCCAACGTCGGCTTCAGCCCCACCAGGCCGGTCAGCCCGGCGGGGATCCGGATCGAGCCTCCGGTGTCGCTGCCCATCGCGGCCAAGCACAGTCCGGCCGCCACCGCCGCCGCGGAACCGCCGCTCGACCCGCCCGGGATGGTGTCGAGGTTCCACGGGTTCCTGGTCGGCGCGGAGACCACCCCGAAGGCGAACTCGTGGGTGACCGTCTTGCCGACGAGCACCGCGCCCGCCGCCCGCAACAGGCTGGTGACCGCCGAGTCCCGCACCGCGAGGTGCCCGGCCCGGACCGCCGAACCGCACAGCGTCGGCTTGCCCGCGACGTCATAGAGATCCTTGAGCGCCAACGGAACGCCGGACAGGAGCCCCACCCGGGCGCCACGGGTGATAGCGGCTTCGACTGCCCGCGCCTGGGCCAGCGCCTCCTCGGCATATACCTCAACGTAGGACTCGAGCCGAGGGTCGAACCGCTCGATCCGCGCCAGCACAGCCTGGGTCAGCTCCACCGGCGACAGGGTGCCCGCCCGGATGGCCGCGGCGGCCTCGGAGACGGTGGGCAGCAGGGTGTCCATCCGGGTCATGGCAGCACCGGTTCCAGCACGGCATCCAGCAGTTCCCGGGTGACTTCGGATCGAGGCGAGCCGAACAACTCGTCAACCGGTGCCTGTTCGACGATCTCGCCGTTGTGCAGGACCGCCGCCCGATCACACATGTGCTGAATGACCGCGAGATTGTGGCTGATCAGCACCAGGGTCAGTCCCCGTTCGGCCTGGATCTCCTGCAGCAGCGCCAGAATCTGCCCCTGCACCGAGACGTCGAGAGCCGACGTCGGCTCGTCGAGCACGACCAGGTCCGGTTGTGCCGCCAGCGCCCGCGCGATGCCCAGCCGCTGCCGTTGCCCGCCGGAGAATTCGTGCGGGTACCGCTGCGCCTGCTCGGCCTGCAGGCCGACCTTCTCCAGCAGCTCGATCACCCGAGCCTTGACCTCGCCCTTCGGGTGCAGCCCGAACTTCCGCATCGGGTAGGCGACCTGGTCGCCGACCGACAGCCGGGGGTTGAACGCGGAACCGGAGTCCTGGAACACGATCTGCATCCGCCGCCGCAGCGCGCGCAGCCGCGGCCGGGTCAGCGTCAGCACCTCGTACCCGTCGAACTCGATGTATCCGCTGGTCGGCTCCAACAGCCGGAGCAGCATCCGGCCGATGGTCGTCTTGCCGGAGCCGGATTCGCCGATCAGGCCGAAGGTCTCGCCCCGGTCGACCTGGAACGAGGCACCGTGCACCGCGACGAACTCGGTGCCCTTACCGAACGTGCCCGGTGTCCGGTACACCTTCCGCAGCTCTTGCACATCGACCAGCACGTCACGCGCTGACACGGCGCACCTCCGAACGCAGGCGCAGCACGGAGCCCAGCAGCTTCTGGGTGTACGGGTCTTCCGGCTTCTCCAGCACCCTGGCCACGTCGCCGGACTCCACGATCTTGCCCCGATACATCACCGCGACCGTCCGACACAGCCGCGCCACCACACCGAAATCGTGGGTGATCATCAGGATCGCGGTGCCCAGTTCCCGGTTGACCTCGGCCAGCAGGTCGATGATCTGCTTCTGCACCGTCGCGTCCAACGCGGTGGTCGGCTCGTCGGCAATGAGCAGGTCCGGGCCGCAGGACAGCGCTAGCGCGATCATCACCCGCTGCCGCTGCCCGCCGGAAAGCTGGTGCGGATAACTGGACAACCGGCGCGACGCCTCCGGAATCCGCACCAGCTCCATCGCTTCAAGCGCCTTGAGTTTCGCTTCCCGCTTGCCGACCCGCTGGTGCAGCCGGATGACCTCGACCAGCTGGTCACCGACCCGGAAGAACGGGTCCAGTGCGGTCATTGCGTTCTGGAAGACCATGCTGATCTTCTTGCCGCGGATATCCCGCATCGCGCGGTCACTTTTGGTGAGCAGATCCTCGCCGTGAAAGAGGACCTGGCCGCCCGCGATGGTGGCGTTGCGGGAACCGAGCAGCCGCAGGATCGACAGACCGGTAACGGACTTGCCCGAGCCGGATTCCCCGACCACGCCGAGGATCCCACCCCGCTCGATCTCGAAGTCGATGCCGTCGACGGCCTTGACGGTGCCGTGCTCGGATGAGAAATGGGTCCGCAGGCCGGTCACCTTGAGTAGCGGATCATTGGTCACGTGCGGCTTCCCGTCTGCTTGTGCGGGTCGAGGGCGTCCCGGATGCCGTCGCCGAGCAGGTTGAAGGCGATCGCCACGATGAAGATCATCAGCCCGGGGATGGTGGCTACGTGCGCATAGCCTTCGAGCAGCACCTGCCGCCCGTCGGAGGTCATCACGCCCCAGTCCGGCGCGGGCGGGGTGATGCCCACGCCGAGGAAGCTCAGGCCGGCGGCGAGCACGATCACCAGCCCGGCCAGGGTGGTGGCATAGACCACCAGCGGCGACAACACGTTGGGCAGCAACTGCTTGCCCAGGATCTCCACCTCGGTGAGACCGGCGGCCCGGGCCGCCTCCACGTAGTCCTTGGCGGATTCCTGGACGGTGGCGGTGTATACGACGCGGGCCATGTAGGGCACCAGGGTGATGCCGATGGCGAGCATGCTGTTGACCAGTCCTGGCCCGAGCACGGCGGCGATCGCGATGGCGAACAGCACGATCGGGAAGGCGAACACGACGTCGAGCACGCGCATCACCAGCTCGCCCCACCGACCACCGGAGTACCCGGCCACCATGCCGAGCACCAGTGCGACCACCCCCGCGCACAGCACCGGCACGATCGCCACGGACAGCGAGTAGCGGCCGCCCCAGATCAGCCGGGACAGGATGTCGCGGCCCTGGCCGTCCAGACCCAGCAGGTGGCCCGGGGTGCCGGGCGGCAGCAGCCGTATCGTCGGGTCGCCGAGCAGCGGGTCGTACGGGCTGATCAACGGGGCGAAGATGGCCACCAGCACGACCAGGGTGAGCACCACCAGCGCGCCCACCGCCACCTTGTCCCGAGCCAGCGCCCGGGTTGCCAGCCGGAACTGGGACCGGTGCCGCCACGTCGTCGTCGGTGGGGTCCTCACAGTCGCGGTGGTCATCAGGCCGCCCTCCTGGTGCGCGGATCCAGCAGCGCCACCGCGATGTCGGTGACCAGGTTGACCACGACGAACACCAGCGCGATGAACAGCACCCCGGCCTGGATCATCGGCATGTCGCCGGAGGTGATCGAGGTGTAGAGCTGCCCGCCGAGACCTGGCCAGTTGAACACCACCTCGACGAAGATCACGCCGCCGAGCAGGTAGCCGGCCTGCAGGCCGACGATATTGACCACCGGCGGCAGGATGTTGCGCAGCGTGTGCTTCCAGATCACCAGCCGCTCCGGCACTCCGCTGGCCCGCAACATCTGGACGTGGTCGCCGTGCAGCGCCTCGACCATCGAGCCGCGCGCCATCCTGGCCACCACCGCGGTGGGCACCACCGCCGCGGCGACCGAGGGCAGCACGAGGTGCACCAGCACGTCGTCGAACCCGCCAGGATTGCGCGTGTCGTGCATGCCTGAGGTCGGGAACCAGCCGAGCTTCAAGGCGAAGATGTTGATGATGACCAGCCCGGCCCAGTAGACCGGCACGCTCGCGCCGCCCAACGCGACGAACATCGAACCCCGGTCCACCACCGAGTACTGGCGCCGCGCCGCGACCATGCCCAGCGGTACCCCGATCACCAGGCAGATCAGCAGGCTGCCGCCGGCCAGGATCATCGTGTTGCCCAGCTTGGGGAACAGGATGCTGGACACCGGTTGGCTCAGCGTGAGCGACTGCCCGAGGTCGCCGTGCAGCACCCCGAGGACCCAGTCGAGGTACTGCACGATGAGCGGCCGGTCCAGCCCGAGTTGATGCCGGACCTCGGTCACCCGTTCCGCCGTGGCCGCCTGGCCCAGCATGGTGCGCACCGGGTCGCCCGGCACCAGCTGCATGATCAGGAACACCAGGATCGACACCCCGATCAGCACCAGGACGGTGGTGAGCAGGCGGCGAACGAGGAATCCGACCATCAGGACAGCCAGACCGTGTTCAGGTCGTACCACTCCTCGCTCGGCGACACGAAGCCGTGCACCTTCGAGCTGAGGATGTAGGGCGCCTTGTCGTTCACGATCGGCGCGATCGCCGCGTCATCGGTGACGATCCGGTTGGCTTCCTTCCACTTCTCCACCGCGCCCGCTTCGGTGGTCGCGGTGATCGCCTGCTGCATCACCTGGTCCAGCTGCGGGTTCGTGTAACCACCGACGTTCGGGCCGTTGGGCGCCTTGAGCGAGGACGACGTGACGATGTAGAGCCAGTACGGCGTCGTCATGCCCCAGGACTGCTGGGCCCAGCCGACCCCGGTCGGCGTGCCCTGCGCCCACTTCGTCAGGTACGAGATCCACTCGGTGGTCTGCAGCTGGATCTGGATGCCGACTTTGGCCAGGTTCTGCTGGATGTACTCCGCCATGGGCACCGGGATGATCTGCCCGGAGCCGTCCACCGAGGTCATCATCACCGTGGAGAAACCGTTCGGATATCCCGCCTGGGCGAGCAACTGCTTCGCCTTGTCCGGGTTGTAGCCGTAGGCCTCGGTGTTCGCCACGTACGCCGCGTTCGCCGGGGCCTGCACGTCGTAGGCCGGTTTGACGGTGTCCTTGAGCAGGTTCGTGGCCATGCCCTGGCGGTCGATGGCCAGGTTGATCGCCTGCCTGACCAGCTTGTTCTTCATGATCGGGTCGTTGAAGTTGAACGACAGGAACCACACGTGCGGCGGGGCTCCGTCGGAGACCTGGAAGCCGGACTGCTGCAGGCTGGCCACGCTGTCCGGCGGCGGCACCGCGATCATGTCCACCTCGTTGGCGCGCAGCGACGCGACGCGGCTGGAGGGGTCCGGCAGCGGCCGGAACACCACCTTGTCCAGATACGGCTTCGTTCCCCAGTAATCGTCGTTGCGGGCCAAGGTGATTCGCTGGCCGCGCACCCGGTCGACGAACTTGAACGGCCCGGTGCCGACCGGATGCTCGCCCACGTTGTCGCTGCCGTACTGCTTGATCGACGCCGGGCTCATGATCCCGGTCGAGCCGCTGCCCCCCTGCGAGAGCAGGCGCACGAATGGTTCGAATGCTTGCTTCATGGTCAGCTGGATGGTCATCGGGTCGGGTGTCGCGATCGACTTCAGCTGCTGCCACACAAAGGTCGTCTGCCCCGCGGCTTTCGCGTCGTAGTACTGGAAGCTCTTGTCCCACATGCGCCGGACGTTGAACTCCACCGCGGCCGCGTCCAGCGGTGTGCCGTCGTGGAACCTCACGTTCGGCCTGATGTGGAAGGTGTAGACGGTGCCGTCCGGGGAGAGCTCCCACGACGTGGCCAGCCCCGGCCGCAACGCGGGCACCGCCGCCTGCGCCGATGGCTTGCTCAGGTCCTCATCCACGAGTGGTTCGAACATCTGCCGGTTGACCCGCCAGGAGACCCAGCCGCCGGCGCGCTGCGGGTCGAGGACGTCCACCTCCGACTCGATGCCGATGGCTAGCGTGCCGCCACTGTGCGGCGGGCCGGATGCACCCGAGCTCGCGCTGGGCCCGCCACAGGCGGCGAGGAGCGCGAGCGCGATCACCGCCGCGAACAGAAGCCGGAATCTTTTGCCGGACAACACCATGACACCGCCGTTGCTCGCCGAAGCCAAACCTGCGGCTGGAACGCTAAGCACGGGATGTTGCGAGCGTTGTCGTACACCGCTCAACTTTGTTACAGGTCGACCGGCTATGTTGCGGCTAGGTTAATGAAATCCCTTTGATCAGCGGTTTTTAGTTTGTGGAAACTATTCCTCGAAGAACTGTCGGCGTGCCGAGGCGCTGCAGCAGCTCTTCGATGAGCTCGCCGTCGGTAGTTTCGGCGAGTAGCTCCGCCTGGCATTGATCGACGATTCCGGCGAGCCGGCGGTGCAGGCTCTTGCCCCGTCGGGTCAGGAAGATTCGCACCTTGCGCCGGTCCTCGAGATCGATGCGGCGGTACGCGATGTTGTTCGTGACCAGCCGGTCGACCAGCTTGGTCAGCGCCGGCGAGGCCAGTCCCGCGTACTTGGCCGCCTCGCTCATGGTGTGGCCACCCTCGGCGAGGAAATCGATCACCCGCCACTCCTCGACACCGCAGCCCTCGACTCCGAGCGCGGCGCGCTGGCGCTCGACGACGTGGCGTTCCAGCGTGCTCAGAAGGTGGGCAAGGTCACGGGATCGCCACGAATCGTTCATTGCCTGGCCGTCCTTCGGCGGTTTAACGTCGGCCCACTCTAATCACCATCTCGGCGATCAGCCCAGACCTGCCAGAGGTGGCCTCATGCTTTCGAGGACATCCGACCCAGGGCTCAACGTTGCGCTCGTCATCCCGCTGCAGGGGCCGCTCGGCCTGATCGGGCCGGCGAGTGAACTGTGCGCGCAGCTGGCCGCCGAAGAGATCAATGATGCGGGCGGCATCCTGGGTCGGGAGATCCGTCTGATCACCGTGGACGGCGGTGCCGCTCCTTCAGCCGCGGCTCGGGAGGTGGGCGCCCTGGTGTCCGCCGGCCAGGTCGACGCGGTGATCGGGGCGCACACCTCTGCCGTGCGGCGGGCCATCGTCCCGCGAATCGCCGACCGCGTGCCGTACGTCTACACCTCGCTCTATGAAGGCGGGGAACGCAATCCCAGCGTGTTCATGACCGGCGAAACGCCGCGGTTGCAGCTGCTGCCGGGGATGCGGCTGCTCGCCCAGGAACGCCATGTGCGGCGTTGGTACATCGTCGGCGACGACTACGTGTGGCCGCGCAAGACCGCGGCGATGGCCCGCGGCTACGCCAGAGCCAGCGGGGGGCGGATCGTCGGCGAGAGCTACGTTCCGCTCGGCACCACGGACTTCACCGCGGTGGTCGACCAGCTCGAGCGGTCCGCGATGGACGGTGTGCTGGTGCTGTTGGTCGGTGAGGACGCGGTCCACTTCCATCGCGCGTTCGCGCAGCGCCGGCTACACCACGGCGCGGTCCGGCTGACCCCGCTGATGGACGAGAACATGTTGCTGGCCACCGGCGCCGAGTCGACGATCGGTCTGTTCGTGGCGGCCGGCTACTTCGACACCCTGGCCACGCCGGAACAGCTGGGCTTTGCCGGCCGCTACGCCCGCCGGTTCGGGCTCGACGCGCCGATGGCCGGCAACCTCGGCCAGTCCTGTTACGAGGGCGTACGCCTGCTGGACGCGCTCATTGCGCGGGCGCGGTCGCCGAAGGTGCGGGATATCACCGCGGTCGCCGACACCGTTACCTACGAAGGCGCCCGGGGTCGGCTGCAGCTGCGCGATCGTCACACCGCGCAGCGCATCTACCTTGCCGAAGCAGAAGCGCTGGAGTTCTCGGTGGTCGCGGAACTCCCGCCCTGCGGCTGAGCTGTTCGGCGATTCTCTGGCTCCCGCCGCCGGCATGCCTGCGCGCGCGTGGTAGCAATGCCGCCTCGACGTGCGTCGGGTGCTTGGGGTGAGGAGGGGGCCGTGGTTGAGGTTTCCCAGGCGAGGGCCGCTCCGGTGGGGCTGGTAGCCGGGACGGAGGACTCCACCCCGCTGCTGTTCAGCGTCGCGCTGGCGCCGGAGGCGTACCTGCAGCTGGACGACGTGGTGGTGACCGTGCGCGCGGTTCCCGGCGTCGGCCCGGTGCTCACCTCCGGGATCGTCACCCAGGTGCGGGCCCGGCACGAGGGCGCCAGCTTCGGCTCGGACGTGTTCCTGATCAGGGACGGCGTGCTGCCGGCGCACGTACAGGAGATCGCCGAGATCACCACCACCCGGGTGGACCCGGAGTGCTACGTGCCGCCTCGACCCGGCGAGCCGGTGCACCGGGCCACCGGCGACGAGCGGGCCCAGGCGCTGTACTTCGACCGGATGGACCGCAAGGTGCCGGTCGGCATGGGCCGGGACGGCGAGCCGATCTACCTGAACCTGGAGTTCCTGGACGGCACGCGGGGCGGCCACGTCTCGATCAGCGGTATCTCCGGCGTGGCGACCAAGACCAGCTTTGCGCTGTTCCTGCTCTACTCGATCTTCCGCAGCGGCGTGCTGGGCAACCGCGCGGTGAACGCCAAGGCACTGATCTTCAGCGTCAAGGGCGAGGACCTGCTGTTCCTGGACCACGCCAACAAACGGCTGGTGGACTCTTCCAGCGGGCCTGAGTTGGTCGATGCCTACGCTCGGCTGGGGCTGCCGGCCGAGCCGTTCGCCTCGGCCGGCTTCTACGCCCCGCCCACCCCGGACGACCCGTCGGGGCGGCCCTATGTGACCGGGCGGACCAGCGGAATCAGTCCGTTCTGGTGGACCCTGCGGGAGTTCTGCGCGGAGGAGTTGCTGCGCTTCGCCTTCGCCGACGCCGAGGATGAGCGCAACCAGTACACCTCGGTGATCTACCAGGTGAGCACCCGGCTGCGCTACGACGCGATGGCCGCCGGGGTGGACGGCGCGGTGAGCATCGAGGGGCGGCTGCTGCGTACCTACGCCGACCTGGTCGGGTTCATCTCCGACAAGCTCACCGACGAGGACTCCTCGGTGCGCGCGCCGTGGGCCGGACCGGTCACCGGGACCGGCACGATCAACGCCTTCCTGCGCCGGCTGCGCTCCAGCCTCGCCCCGCTGCGCAGCGTGGTGCGCGGCGACCTGGCGGACACTCCGGGGCGGCGGATCAGCACGGAGGGCCAGCAGGTCACCGTGGTCGACCTGCACAACCTGCCGGAGCGGGCGCAGCGGTTCGTGGTGGGTGTGGTGCTGGCCGCCGAGACCGCCCGCAAGGAAGCCGCCGGCCCCGGTGGCCTGCTGTTCACCATGATCGATGAGCTGAACAAGTACGCGCCGAGGGAGGGCAGCAGCCCGATCAAGGAGGTGCTGCTGGACATCGCCGAGCGCGGCCGGTCGCTGGGCATCATCCTGATCGGCGCACAGCAGACCGCCAGCGAGGTGGAGCGGCGGATCGTGGCCAACTCCTCGATCAAGGTGGTGGGGCGGCTGGACCCGGCGGAGGCCGGCCGGCCGGAGTACGGCTTCCTGCCGCCGTCCCAGCGCGGGCGGGCCACGCTGGCCCGGCCAGGCACCATGTTCGTCTCCCAGCCGGAGATCCCGGTGCCGCTGGCCGTGGAGTTCCCGTTCCCGGCGTGGGCGACGCGGCTGTCGGAGAGCGCGGGGGAGCCGGTCCGGGCACCGGCCACGGGGACGCTCGCGTCCAGCAACGGCTCGGCGGGCAACGGCTCAGGGCGCAGCCCGCTCAGCCGGCTGCCCGCCGTGGACGACGAGCCACCGTTCTAGCCCGAGGGTTGGAGGGCGCGGTCGCGGGCGAGGCGGGCGGCCGGTGTGGCGGCGGCTGGCGTGGGCGCGGCGAATGGCGTGACCGCCAACGCCACTTCGCATACCCAGGCTGCACTTCGCATGCGTCACACCCTGTCTCACCCTGTGCGAGGTGGAGGCCAGGTGTGCGAAGTCGTTGGGGGCGGCGGCTAGAGAAGGTGGGTGGCGGCCTGGAGGCCTAGGCTGCTCGCCGCGACCAGGACCCAGAGCATCCCGCCGAGCATGAGTGGGCGTACCCCGGCGCCGCGGATGTCGGCCCACCGCATGGACAGTCCGATCCCGGCCAGCGCGGTGGTGATCAGGAATGTGCCGACGTCAGTGAGCGCCGGATGCCATGCGGCCGGTACCAGTCCGACCGTGTCCACCGCCGAGGCCAGTACAAAGCCGACCAGGAAGAACGGGACGACCTTGCGCCACGGCAGGGACACCCATCCCGGGCGGCGCTCGCCGGGGGCGGCGGTGGCCCGGGCGTCCCGGCGGGCTCGCCACAGGGCCAGCGCGAGCACGATCGGGATCAGGGTGAGCGTGCGGGTCAGCTTGACCACCACGGCGTACGGGCCGGCGGCGGGGGAGAAGGAGTACGCGGCCGCGACTACCGAGGAGGTGTCGTTGACGGCGGTGCCGGCCCACAACCCGAAGGCCTGCGGGCTCATTCCCCACGCGTGACCCAGCGCGGGGAACAGCAGCACCGCGACCACGTTGAAGGTGAAGATCGTGCCGATGGCGTAGGCCACCTGTGCCCGCTCGGGCTTGAGCACAGCGGTGGTGGCCGCGATGGCGGAGGCGCCGCAGATGCCGGTGCCCACCCCGATCAGGATCCGCGCGTCTCCCCGGACCCCCAGCAGGCGGCCGAGCAGCCAGGCGCCGAGCAGCGCGATGGCCAGCGTGCCGAGCATGACCGGCAGCGATCCGAGCCCGACGGCGGCCACCTCGCGCAGCGAGAGGGTGGCCCCGAGCACCACGATGCTGGTCTGCAGCACCGGCTTGGCAGCGAAGTCCAGCCCGGGCCGCAGGTCGTCGCCCGGCTTCACCGCCGCCGCCAGCACCAGGCCGAGCAGGATGCCGAAGACCGGCGCGCCCACCACCGGGACCGCGTGCCCCAGTGGTGTCGCGGCGAGCGCCACGAACAGCGCCAGCACCAGTCCAGGCGCGACCTGCCGGCCGCGGCCGAGGACCGAACCGGGCCAGCGCGGCACCGGGGTGGTCGTCTCGGCGCGGGTCCGGGTGGGCGCCGCGTGGGTCATCGCTCTGGACACCGAGTGGCTCCTCTCTGCCTGCCGCCGGGTCTCGATATGTACCAACATTAGAACTTTTGTTGACTCGGCGCGTGTCCGCGCTGTGAAGTCATCAGCGGAGGCCGCGCCGGATAGGCTGGGCGGCGGAACGCGGGGAGAGGAGGTGCTCGGCATGCCGGCTCGGGCATTGCGCCGGGACGACCCGCTCCCGCTCTGGGCCCAGCTGCGCAGGGATCTGCGCCGGCGACTGGCCAGGGGCGAGTTCGACGCGGAGTTCCCCGGGGAGATGGCGCTGCGCGGCGAGTACGGGGTCAGCCGCAACACTGTGCGGGAGGCGCTGCGCACGCTGCGCGAGGAGGGCGTGGTGACCGCCGAGCGCGGACGCCCGCCCCGGGTCGGCGAGCCCATCGAGATCCAGCAGCCACTCGGGGCGCTCTACAGCCTGTTCGCCTCGGTGGAGGCCGCCGGGCTGGACCAGCACAGCGTGGTGCGCACCCTGGACCGCCGAGCGGACGCGCTGGTCGCGGTGCGCCTGGGGCTGGAGGAGTCCACCCCGCTGGTGCACCTGGAGCGGTTGCGGCTGGCCGGGCCGGAGCCGCTCGCGCTGGACCGGGTGTGGCTGCCGGCCGAGCTGGCCGAGCCGCTGCTGGTCGCCGACTTCACACACACCTCCCTCTACGGCGAGCTGGCTCGTCGCGCCGGGCTGCGGCTGGAGGGCGGCACCGAGCAGATCTACGCGGCGGTGCCCTCAGCCGAGGAACGCCGGCTGCTGGACTGCCCGCCGGACACCGGCACGTTCGTCATCGAGCGGCTCGGGCGGGCCGGTCAGCGCGCGGTGGAGTGGCGGCAGACCATCGTCCGGGGCGACCGGTTCGCCTTCCGCGCCGAGTTCTCCGCGCGCGGCGGCTACC
The DNA here is from genome assembly GCA_036402515.1 of Pseudonocardia sp. Classification (GTDB taxonomy): domain Bacteria; phylum Actinomycetota; class Actinomycetes; order Mycobacteriales; family Pseudonocardiaceae; genus Pseudonocardia. The sequence goes on along the minus strand of DASWST010000208.1, from coordinate 31,386 downwards.
AGCTCGCGGTCGCCCCCGTTCCCGGCGCGGCCGGCCCGTTGCAGCCCGCCCGCTGAAGCAGGCGGACTGTCCGGACAAAGGCCCAGAACGAGACAAAGAGCCCCCGTCAGCGGCCGGTGCCGAAATCGCGCAGGATGCCGGAGTAGGGCTTGGCCGGAGGTGGGCCGAACTCACCGCGCGAGCCGGTGCGCAGACCCATGGTGACCAGCGACTGCACGGTGAGCAGCGCCGCCTGCACCCCGTCCACCACCGGCACGCCCAGCTCCGCGCTGATCTCGGCGCACAGCGTGCTCATCCCCGCGCAGCCCAACACGATGGCGTCCGAGCCGTCCGTGTCCAACGCCGTCCGGCACGCCTCGGTGATCGTCTTGACCGCCGCCGGGTTGCCGTCCAACTCCAGCACCGGGATGTCGCAGGCGTGCACGCCCAGGCAGAACCGGCGCATGCCGTACCGGTCGGCCAGATCCCAGGCCCGGCCACAGGTGCGGGCCAGGGTGGTGACCACGCTGAACCCGCGCCCCAGGAAGCTGGCCGCGTGCATGGCCGCCTCGGCGATGCCCACCACCGGCCCGGCGGCCAGCTCCCGCGCCGCGTCCAGCCCCGGGTCGCCGAAGCAGGCGATTACGTAGCCGTCCGCGCCGAGTTCCTCCCCGCTGGCGATCTCGGCCAGCAGCCCGGGTACCGCGAGTGCTTCGTCGTAGTGGCTCTCGATGGACGCCGGACCCATGACCGGGCAGACCGCCCGGACCACGGTGTCCGGCGCCGCGACCGCCTGCGCCGACCATTCGATCGAGCCGGTCATGTCCCAGCTGGTGTTCGGGTTGATGACGGTGATGAGCACCTTGCGCGCTACCTCCCGGCAGGTTCCAGCTCGGTCTTGACGACCGCCGTTCGACGGCCGATGGCCAGGTACACCAACAGTCCGATCAGCATGCCGATGAACCAGGTGTACTGCACGGCGGTCTTCATACCGGGTCCGCTGGTCCACAGCACCGGGACCATGGCGATCGCGGCGGCCACGCCCGTGGCTATGATCGCCGCCGGGTGGTAGCCGCCCTTGTACCAGTAGCTACCGCTGGGCGCGGTGGTGAACAGGTCGTCGACCACCACGTGCTGCTTGCGCACCAGGTAGAAGTCCGCGATCAGCACCCCGAACAGGGGGCCGATGAAGGCACCCAGGGTCTCCAGGGTGTAGTGGATCACTTCCGGGTTGTTGTACAGGTTCCACGGGGTGATCAGCACCGAGCCGACCGCCGCGATCATGCCGCCGGCCCGCCAGCTGATCCGTTGCGGGTTGACGTTGGAGAAGTCGAAGGCCGGCGAGATGAAGTTGGCCACGATGTTGATGCCCACGGTGGCGATGGCGAAGGTCAGTGCGCCGAGCACGATGGCGAACACGCTGTCGATCCGGGCCACCGTGTCCACCGGGTCGGTGATCAGCTCACCGAAGATCGGCAGGGTGAGCGATGTGGTGACCACCACCAGGATGGAGAACACCAGGAAGTTCACCGGCAGGCCCAGGAAGTTCCCTTTCTTGACCGCCGCGAACGACTTCCCGTAGCGGGAGAAGTCACCGAAGTTCAGCATCGGCCCGGAGAAGTAGGACACCACCAGTGCGATCGCCCCGAGCATCACCGGCACGGCGGCCCACCCGGTGTACTTGACCTCGCCGAGGTTGAGGTCGATCGCGCCCCAGCCGGCCCGGTAGATCAGGTACCCGGCGAGCAGGAACATCACCACGTACACCGCGGGGCCGCAGAAGTCGATGAATCGCCGGATGGTCTCCATGCCGGTCCAGAACACCGCGGCCTGCAGGACCCAGAGCACCGCGTAGGTGCCCCAGCCCATCGTCGAAAGGCCGGCGAAGCCGTGCTGGTTCACGTCCGCGTAGGGCATCAGGGCGGGGAACAGCTTGAGCAACACGATGTTCAGCGCCGAGGAGGCCAGGTAGGTCTGGATGCCGTACCAGGCGACCGCGATCAGGCCCCGGATGATCGCCGGGACGTTCGCGCCGAACACCCCGAACACGCTGCGGCAGATCACTGGGTACGGCACGCCGGTCAGCTGGCTCGGCTTGGCCACCAGGTTGCAGAAGAAGTTGACGATGCTGATGCCGATCAGCAGCGCGATCAATACCTGCCAACTGTTGAGACCGAGCGCGAATAGGCTGCCGGCCGTGACGTAGCCGCCGACGCTGTGCACGTCGGACATCCAGAACGCGAAGATGTTGTAGCTGCTCCAGGACTGCTTGCGCAGCGGAGCGAGGTCCTCGTTGGTCAGGCGTGGGTCGTAGCCGGGCTTGATCAGTCCAGCACCGATGGGCGCCCCGGCCGCTTCGACGAGGTCGTCGTGGCCGGCGGTGGCGTGCGGGGGTCGTAGCCGTTCCTGCGCGTGCGGCGCTTCAGTCATGGCAACTCCTGTGGCCCTCAAGAATGAGGCCTATGGACGACGCGGCCGCTGCTCGTCAATAGCCCTGCGGGCGCCTCTGTTGAGGCGGAACCGGGAACTCCGGGTGCCAAAACCGTAAATGGGAAGTGTTACGCCGCCGTCACGCGAATCGTATATTTTGCCGCGTCAGATGGGGTGCGCGGTCAACTCGGCTCGGCGAACAGGCCGCTGTCGTGAGGCAGTGCATCTAGCGAGGACCGCAGCCGATGGTGGTGGTCCCGGGCGATCCGCAGCAGCGCCGGGGTATCCCGCCCGAGAAACGCGTCCAGCATTCGCTCGTGGTCGGCGTGCAGGGCCTCCCGGTCGGTCTCGGACACATGAGCCATCGGCTGCAGCGGCTCGGTGATGTTCCATGCCGACTCGTACATGCCCAGCAGCCGGCGCATTCCGCATGGGTGGACCAGTGCCCAGTGGAAGCGACGGCTCTCCCGGTGGTAGGCGCGGACGTCCCGGGTAGCGATCGCCTCGTCGAGTGCCCGGTGCGCGGCGCGTGCCTCGGAGTCGTCGTCCTGGCCCGCCTGGGCGAGAGCGGCCGTGAGCGCCGCGGTCTCCAAAACCTCGCGCACCAGGTACAGCTCGTGCAGCTCCCGCTCGGTCAGCTTGGCCACCGCGTACCCGGCGTTCGGCCGGTGCTCCACCAGCCCCTCGCCGATCAGGGTCTTGAGCGCCTCCCGGACCGGGATCCGGCTGACCCCGAACACACTGGCCACCTCGTCCAGCGGGATCGACGTACCGGGCGGCACCCCGCCGTCCAGCAGGCAGCGGCGCAGCTCGTCCAGGATCGCGGCCTGCGGGCGACCAGGGCTCTCGTTGGTCAGCCTGGCGATCAACACGGAGCGGTTGCGGCGCGCGGGCATGGGAAGCAGGTTAAGCGGTGCAGGTCGGCGCCGGGGGGTTTGCGCGGCGGGAGGCTGCGGTCCGGGCTGTCGGTCGGGGCGCATACGGTGAGCGCCCTATGCGATTCCTGCACACCTCCGACTGGCATGTCGGCAAGACGCTCAAGGGGCGATCGCGCCTCGACGAGCAGCGCGACGTGTTGCGCGAGATCGTCCAGATCACCCGGGCCGAGCAGCCCGACGCGGTGCTCATCGCCGGCGACCTGTACGACAGCGCCGCGCCGACCGCCGCCGCCCAGCAGCTGGTGGTCAACGCACTGCTGGCGCTGGCCGGTACCGGCGCGCGGGTGATCGCGATCGCCGGGAACCACGACCACGCGGCCACCCTGGACGCCTACCGCCCGCTGGCCGAGCACGCCGGGATCACCCTGGTGGGCGCGGTACGCACGGCGCAGGGCGGCGGGGTGGTCAAGTTTTCCGCGCCGTCCACCGGGGAGCCGGTGACCGTTGCGGTGCTGCCGTTCCTGTCCCAGCGCTACGCGGTGAAGGCGGCCGAGCTGGTCAACCACACCCCGGCGGAGAACGCCGGCGGCTACGACCACCTGGTGCGAGCCGTGCTGGGCACGCTGACCGCCGAGTTCAGCGACGACGCGGTGAACCTGGTGATGGCGCACCTGACGGTCACCGGCGGGTCATTCGGCGGCGGCGAGCGGGCCGCTCAGTCGATCTTCGAGTACCACGTGCCGGCGGCGATCTTCCCGGTCGAGGCGCACTACGTCGCGCTCGGCCACCTGCACCGCCGCCAGCAGCTGCCCGCGCCCTGCCCGGTGCACTACTGCGGGGCCCCGCTGGCGGTCGACTTCGGCGAGCAGGACAACACCAGCGTGGTCTGCCTGGTGGAGGCCTCGCCCGGGGTGCCGGCCCGGGTCCGCGACATTCCGATCACCGCGGGGCGGCGGCTGCGTACGTTGCGCGGCGGCGTGGCGGAGCTGGCCGCGGTGGCCGACCAGGTGGGGGAGGACTACCTGCGGGTGTGGGTGCGTGAGCAGGCCAGGGCCGGGCTGCGGGACGAGGTGCTCGCGCTGCTGCCCAACGCGCTGGAGGTGCGCATCGACCCGGAGTTCGCCGGCTCGGTCACCGGGTCACGGCCGAGCGGCGGGCCGGGCGTGGAGCGCACCCCGGGCGAGCTGTTTTCCGACTACTGCGCCAGCCGATCGGTGGCCGATCCCCGGGTGGCCGCGCTGTTCGGCCGGCTGCACGACCGCGTGACGGGACACTGACCATGCGCCCGGTGCGGTTGGACATGCACGGCTTCGCCGCGTTCCGCGAGCCGACCACGGTGGACTTCCTCGGCACCGACTACTTCGCCCTGGTCGGGCCGACCGGGTCGGGCAAGTCCACGGTGATCGACGCGATGACGTTCGCGCTGTACGGCTCGGTGCCCCGCTGGGATGACCGGCGAACGGTCGCGCTGGCGCTCTCGCCGACCGCCAACCGGGGCACCGTGCGGCTGGTGTTCGACGTCGGCGCGGAGCGGTACGTGGCGGCCCGTGAGCTGCGCCGGGCGGCGACCGGTGGGGTCACCGTGCGCAATGCGCGGCTGGAGCGGCTGGTCGACTCGAAGGCGCTCGGTGAGCTGGACGACGAGACCGAGGTGCTCGAACACGACGGCGCGGTGTCCAAGGCGGTGGAGGACCTGCTCGGGCTGCCGTTCGAGCAGTTCTGCATCTGCGTGGTGCTGCCGCAGGGCGAGTTCGCCCAGTTCCTGCACGCCAAGCCGGCCGACCGGCAGCGCACCCTGACCCGGATCCTGGGGCTGGGCATGTACGAGGCGATGGCCAAGGAGGCCGGTGCCGAGGCGAAGCTGCAGGCGCAGCGGGCCGAGCTGCTGGCCGAACAGCTCACTGAGTACGCCGACGCCACCGAGCCGGCCGCCGCCGAGGTCGCCGAGCGGGAGACCGCGCTGGCCGCCCTGGTGGACCGGGTGCACCGGGCGCTGCCCGCGCTGGACGCCGCCGCGGCCGACGTGGTGCAGGCCGAGCAGCTGGCCGGTCGGCTGCGCGCCGAGCGGGACCAGTTGGCCGGGCTGCGCGCGCCGGCCGGGCTGGACGAGCTGGCCGACCGGGCCCGCCGGGCCGAGGCGGCGGTGGCCGAGGCGCGGGGGCGGTGCGAGACAGCCGAGCGTCAGGACACCGAGGCGCGGGAGCGGGCCGCCGCCGCGCCGCCCGCCGAGCCACTGCGTCAGCTGCGCCGGGAGCACGCCGAGCTAGCCGCGCTGCGCGGCGGGTTGCCCGAGTTGGCCGAGCGGGTCGAGCGGGCCAGCCGGCGCACCGCGACGGTCAACACCGCCTACGCCGAGGCCCTAGAAGCGCTGGAGCGAGCCAGGGCGAGCAGGGAGCGGGCCGCCGCGCGCACCGAGGCGGCCTACGCCGAGGTCACCCGGTGCGCCGAGCAGCACGCCCAGCTGACCGGGTTGCGCGCCCCGGTCGGGGTCGCCGAGCTGGCCGCCGGCCGCCGGTCCGCCGCCGCCGCGCTGGCCGCCGCCCGCCGCGAGCTGGCCGCCGCCGAGACGGCCGACGCCGAGGCCAGGGACGCGCTGGCGGCCGCCCCGGATCGCAGCGTGCTGGCCGGGGCCCGCCGGGATCACGCCGCGCTGGCCGAGGCCGAACAAGCCCGCCGCACCGCCGCCGCCCAGCACCACACCGCCGCCGAGCTGTCCGCCGCCGCCGACCGCGAACTGGCCGCCGCCGACGCGGTACTCGCCCAGGCCAGGGCGGCCCGGGAGGCCAGGGCACGCACCGAGCTGGTGGCCGCCCTGCGCCCTGGGCTGACCCTGCACGAACCCTGCCCGGTGTGCGCCCAGCCGGTCGAACAGCTGCCGCCGCCGGCCGAGGCGACCGGGCTGGTGGAGGCGGACCGGGCGGTGGAGCACGCCACCGGGCACCGGGACCGGGCCCAGGCAGCGCATCAGGAGGCCGCCGACGCACGGCGCCGGGCCGCCGGCGAACTGGACGCGGCGGACCGGCGGATCGACCAGCTGCGCGCCGCCCTGGCCGAAGCGAGCGCGGTGCTGACCAGCGTTGATATGGCCGGACCCTCGGCCGCGGCCGGGCTGGCTGAGGCCGGGCCGGGCGGCGGTGAGCAGCTGGCCATCGCCGGACTGGCCCAAGCCGGCGCCGACCTGCTGGTCAGCGCCGAGGAGGTGGACCGGCTGCTAGCCGAGGTGGACCGGCTGGTCGACGCGGCCAGGGAGGCCGACGAGCGCTCCCGCCGGGCCCGCCGCGGTCGGGAGCTGGCCGAGACGGCCGACGCGGCGGCGGCTGCCCGGTTGGCCGAGGCGGCCGACGGGCTGCGCGCCGGGCGGGACCCGCTGGTGGCACTCGGCGCGCCGGCGGTGGACCAGGACGACCTGGTGGCCTCCTGGCGGGCGCTCACCGAGTGGGCCGGGCGGCTGGCCGCCGAGCGGGCCGAGGAGTTGGCCGCGGCCCGCCGCGAGGTGGCCGACGCGGAAAGGGGTCGGGGCGAGGCGGAGCGTGCGTTCCAGGCCGCCGCCGAGTACGCCGAGCGGGGCCGGCGCGCGGAGACCGACTCGGTGCGCGCCGAGCAGGACGCCAGGGGTGAGCTGGAGCGCGCTGAGCGCCGCGCTGACGAGCTGGCCGCCGCGTTGGCCGACGCGGCGGCGGACGACGAGCTGGCCCGCCGATTGGCCGAGCTCGCCGAGCTGGCCGAGCAGGTCAGCGCGGCGGACGCGGCGCTGCGCTCGGCCCGGGGCGCACTGATCGCCGCCGGCGACGCGGCCGAACGGCTGGCCGCCCAACTGGGCCGGGGATGGCGGGAGCTGGCCGCCGCGCGGGATCCGCTGGTCGGCCTGGGCGCGCCCGCGCTGACCGGCTCGCCGTCAGGTTCCACCCGAGGTTCGACCGCGGCGGGTTCCTCCGGCGGGGACGGCTTGCTCGCCGGGTGGGCCGAGCTGACCGGTTGGGCCGCGGACGCGGCGGCCGAGCGGGACGGGCGGCTGCCGGACGCCGACCGGGCGGTGACCGCCGCCCGGTCCCGCCACGACGCCACCCACCGCGCCCTGACCGAGGACCTGAGCGCGCACGGCGTCACGGTGCCGGCCGACCGGCCGCTCGGTGCCGCCGCCGCGCCGGCCGCGTCCGCCGCGGTGGAGCGGGCCAAGGGGGCGGTCGCCCGGATCGCCGAGCGCCGCGCGATCGCCGCCCGGCTGGAGGCGGACCGCGCCGACGCCGAGCAGGCCGGGCAGGTGGCCCGGATGCTGGCCACCCTGCTGCGCTCGGACGCCTTCCCGCGCTGGTTGGTGGCCTCCGCGCTGGACGCGCTGGTGGCCGATGCGTCCGCCAGCTTGGCCGAGCTGTCCGGCGGCCAGTTCGAGCTGGCCCACTCCGACGGCGAGTTCCTGGTGGTGGACCACGCCGACGCGGACTCCCAGCGGCCGGTGAAGACGCTGTCCGGCGGGGAGACGTTCCAGGCCAGCCTGGCGCTGGCGCTCGCGCTGTCCGAGCAGCTGTCCACACTGGCCGCGGCCGGTGCGGTGCGGCTCGACTCGATCTTCCTAGATGAGGGGTTCGGCACCCTGGACGAGGCCAACCTGGAGATCGTCGCCGGCACCCTGGAGAACCTGGCTTCGCTGGGCGACCGGATGGTCGGAGTGATCACCCACGTGCCGGCGCTGGCCGAGCGGGTGCCGGTCAGGTTCACCGTGAGCAGGGACCAGCGCACCTCCTCGATCGTCCGGGAGGGCGGATGAGCGCGCGGTCAGGAGGGCGGATGAGCACGCCGGCGGGAGTGCCCGGATGAGCGCGCCGACCGGGATGCGCTGGCGGGTGGAGAGCTGGGACCCGAGCTACGGCGCGAGCAGCGAGGACCCGGCCGAGCTGAGCCGCTCCACCGCACAGCTGGACCTGGACGTGGAGCTGCCCCCCTCGAGCTGGCGGCCGATCGGCCCCCAGCCCGCCGGCAACGACAGCTGGCCGGCGGTGCTGTTCGTGGACGGGGTGCGCCGGATCGACGCGATGGCCTGGATCTCCGACGAGGACCAGGGCCAGGACGGCGGAACCGCGTCCATGGCGCTGTGCGCGTCCTATGCCGCGGGTGTGGTGCGTTGCCAACCGGGGGCGGCCCAGATGGTCGCCGCCGAGGTTCGGCGCGGACTGTTCAGCACCGCCGGCCACGCCACCGACGTGCTCACCTCGGCCGGGCGCTACCAACGGGTGCAGCTCACCGGGCGCGGCGAGCCGGTGGCCGACCTGAGCCTGGCGGTGCAGCGGGCGCTCGGCGACGTGGAGGCCTCGGTGGCAGCCGCCGCCCGGAGCGGCGAGCAGACCGATCGGGACCTGCTGGTGGTGGACGGCCCGCTGCGCGGGCGCCAACACCTGCCCCGGGTGCTCGGTTTCATCAAGACCCACCGCAGCGAGTACCTGCCGCCCGCATTGCACCGGATGGTCGGCGGGCTGGCCGCCGGGCAGCGCACCCCGGTGTTCGGCCTGGGCACCAGCTGGCAGCGCTACTCCTGGTACCTGAAGCTGCCCGGCGGGGAGGGCGCGCCGTGGGCCGGAGTGGCCCGGGTGGAGTGCCCGGCCGACCTGCCGGTGGTCCAGGCGATCGAGCTGGCCGAGCGCTCCGCGCCGGAACTGTGCCGCTACGCCTCCACCGAGTACAAGGACGCCCGAGCGCCGCAGAACCTGTACCCGATCGCCGGGCTGGAGCGGGAGCTGCGCCGTCGCCTCGGTGACCAGGCACTGCTCTATCGGGCGATCCGCCGCGCTTCCGACAAAAGTTGAATTCATATTAAGGTGGCCCGGTGACTGACATCAGCTTCCTGGACCGGGTGGCCATCGTGACCGGCGCGGGCGGCGGCCTGGGCCGCACCTACGCACTCGAGCTCGCGACCCGAGGCGCGGCCGTGGTGGTCAACGACCTCGGCGGGTCGGCCGCCGGCGTGGGCAGCGACGCCTCCGCCGCGCAGAAGGTGGTCGACGAGATCACCGCCAAGGGCGGCAGCGCGGTCGCCTCGCACGACTCGGTCTCCACGCCGGAGGGCGGCCAGGCCATCGTGCAGACCGCGCTGGACAACTTCGGCAAGGTCGACATTGTGATCAACAACGCCGGCATCCTGCGGGACAAGACGTTCGCCAAGCTGGAGCACGAGGACCTGGACGCGGTGCTGGAGGTGCACCTCAAGGGCGCGTTCCACGTCAGCCAGCCGGCGTTCCGGGTGATGAAGGAGCACGGCTACGGCCGGTTCGTGTTCACCGCCTCCAACGCCGGGGTGTTCGGCAACTTCGGCCAGACCAACTACGGCGCGGCGAAGATGGGGCTGGTCGGGCTGTCCAACGTGCTCTCCCTGGAGGGCGCCAAGGCCAACATCAAGAGCAACGTGATCTGCCCGATCGCCCGCACCCGGATGACCGAGGAGCTGCTCGGCCCGCTTGCCGAGCTGGTCGAGCCGGAGCTGGTCACCCCGATGGTGGTGTACCTGGCCAGCGAGGCGTGCGGGTACACCCACGAGGTCTTCTCCGCCGGCGGCGGCCGGTACGCCAGGGTGTTCGTCGGGCTGGCCCCCGGCTGGTTCGCCGGCAAGGGCGTCGAGGTGTCCGCCGAGGATGTGGCCACGCACATCGACGACATCCGCAAGCAGGACGGCTACATCGTCCCCGGCTCGGTCACTGACGAGCTCACCAGCCTGCTCCCGCTGCTCAAGGGGTAAGCGCTGTGTAGTACGTCGATGTACTACACTTTGTTCATGTCTGAGGTGCCGGTCCGGGAGCTCAACCAGAACACGGCCGGGGTGCTGGCCCGGGTCAAGCGCGGCGAGGAGATCGAGATCACCGAGCGGGGCGCCGTGGTGGCACGGCTCATCCCTGCTCAGGTCAATCCGTTCGCCGAGCTCATCGGCTCGGGGAAGCTCCACCCGGCCACGGTCACCGGGCCGGTGCCTCGGCCATCCGGGCCGGTGCGAACCGATCGGGAGGCCGGTGAGCTGCTCCGGGAGATGCGCGACGACGAGCGATACTGATGACCGCACCGTTGGCCCAACGCGGCGTGATCTATCTGGACACGGCCGCGCTGGTCAAACTGGTGCGACGCGAGCCGGAGAGCGACACGCTGGCCGATTGGCTGGATGCGCGGGTGGGTTCGATGTTCGTGTCCTCAGTGCTGATCGAGGTCGAGCTGCCCAGGGCCCTGCGTCGCACCGAGCCGGAGCTGGTACGCGATGTCCCGGCGTTGTTGGCGCGCGTGGCCCGGTACGAGATCGACGAGCTGGTTCGGGCGGCCGCGGCGGGATTCCCCGATCGCGACCTCCGTTCCCTGGACGCCATCCACCTCGCTACCGCCCAAGTCATCTTCGGCGGGCGGCTCACCGCCTTCGTCAGCTACGACCGGCGGCTGCTCGCGTCCGCGCAAGCGCTGGACCTGCCGGTGCACAGCCCTGCGCCGGGGTGACCTGCTGAGTAAGCCACGGGACACCTGAGTGGCCGGCGGGTGCCGTCTTGCGGGTGGGGTGGCGGCTGGTCAAGCTGACCGAGCGCAACGGGAGGAGCACGGATGGATGTCGTGGAGTTCCGGCCGACCCCGGATCAGTACGCGTGGACCTTCGGCGGGGTGCCGCCGGTGGCCACCGTCAAACCGGGCACGCTGCTGAAGCTGTGGACCGAGGATGCCTTCGCCGGCCGACTGCGCACCGTCGAGGACCTGCCCAGCCTGAGCCTGAAGATGCCCGATGTGAACCCGCAGACCGGTCCGTTTCACGTGGCCGGGGCCGAGCCGGGGGACACCCTGGCGGTGCACTTCGTCTCGATCGAGCCGGCCAGGGACTGGGCGGCCTCCTCGACGATCCCCTTCTTCGGCGGGCTGAGCAGCACCGATCGCACCGCGACCCTGCAGGACCCGCTGCCGGAGCGCACCTGGATCTACCACCTGAACCGGGACCGGGGCACGGTCACCTTCGCCGCCCACAATGGCGAGTTCCAGATTGACCTGCCGATCGACCCGATGCACGGCACCGTCGGCGTCGCCCCGCCGGCCCGGGAGGTCCGCTCCTCCCTGGTGCCGGACACCTTCGGCGGCAACATGGATACCCCGGAGATGCGTGCCGGGGTGACGTGCTTCCTCGGGGTGAACGTGGAGGGCGCGCTTTTCTCCATCGGCGATGGGCACTACCGCCAGGGCGAGGGGGAGTCCTGCGGGACCGCCGTCGAGGGCGCAATGAACACCACCCTGCTGATCGAGCTGATCAAGGCTGGGACGGTGCCGGCACCGGCCTGGCCGCGCATCGAGTCCGACACCGAGCTGATGGTGGTGGGCTCGGCGCGGCCGCTGGAGGACGCCTGGCGGGCCAGCCAGGTGGAGATGGTGGGTTGGCTCAGTGAGCTGCTCGGGCTGGACCGGCTGGATGCCTACCAGCTGCTCACCCAGATCTCCCAGTGCCCGCTGGCCAACGTCTGCGACACCAACTACAGCGCGGTGACCAAGGTGGCCAAGTCGCTGCTGCCGCCGGTGCGCGCTTTTGACGGAATGCACAGCTATCTGCGCGAGCAGGCCGCCTCGGCCAGCTAGCCGGCCCGACAGCGACTCGACCTACAGGAGGACGACATGGATCTGGGGCTGAAGGGCCGCCGCGCGCTGGTCACCGGAGGTACCAAGGGCATCGGCCGGCGGATCGCCGAGACGTTCGCCCAGGAGGGCGCTGACGTCTCGGTGTGCGCCAGGGACGCCGCCGAGATCAAGGCCACCACCGAGGAGCTCTCCGAGCACGGCACGAAGGTGATCGGCCAGGCGCTCGACGTCGCCGACGGCGCCGCGCTGGCCGCCTGGGTGCTGGAATCGGCCAACCAGCTCGGCGGCGTGGACATCGTGGTGGCCAACGTCAGCGCGCTGGCCATTCCTTCGGTGGAGGAGAACTGGCGGGCCAGCTTCGAGGTGGACCTGCTGCACACCGTGCGCCTGGTGGAGGCCGCGCTGCCGCACCTGGAGCGCAGTGAGGCTGGGTCGATCGTGACGGTGTCCAGCGTGTCCGGGCGGGAGATCGACTTCGCCTCCGGCCCGTACGGCACCTTCAAGGCGGCGCTGATCCACTACACCCAGGGCCTGGCCTTCCAGCTGGCTGGCAAGGGCGTCCGGGCGAACAGCGTCTCGCCGGGCAACGTCTACTTCCCCGGCGGGGTGTGGGAGAACATCGAGCAGAACAATCCCGAGCTGTTCAACCACGCGCTCGGGCTGAACCCGACCGGTCGGATGGCCAACCCGGAGGAGATCGCCAGGGCGGTGGTATTCGTGGCCAGCCCGGCGGTGCCCTTCATGACCGGGACGAACGTGGTGGTGGACGGCGCGCTCACCCGAGGCGTGCAGTTCTAGCAGCCGTGCGAGCAGAGTCACGGCGCATAGCTGGACGACCCGGGTAACGTCGCCCGGGTGCGTGCCCAGATTCCGCTCCTCCGGACGGTGGGCGCTGTTGTGCTGTCCGGGGTCCTGCTGGCCACGATGGCCTCGCCGGTGGTGGTCGGGCTGGGCGTGCTGGCCAACCAGCTGGTCGACTCGGCGCACCGCGCGGGCAACACCGTCGCCGACGCGCGGCTCACCGCCGACCAGGTCCCGCTGACCACCACGGTGCTGGACCGCACCGGCAAGCCACTGGCCTACCTGTACGACCAGTACCGGTTGCCGGCCACCTTCGACCAGATCGCGGACAGCATGAAGGCCGCGATCATCTCCATCGAGGACCGGCGGTTCTACCAGGACAACGGCATCGACCCGGTGGCCACGCTGCGCGCCGCGCTGCACAACACCTCCGGCGGGTCGCTGCAGGGCGCCTCCACGATCACCCAGCAGTACGTGAAGAACTACCTGATCAACGTGGTGGACCGGGGCGACCCGGTGGACCAGGCGGCGGACCGCGCGGACACCGTGGCGCGCAAGCTGCGCGAGGCCGAGATGGCCGTCCGGCTGGACCGCAACACCTCCAAGAACGAGATCCTCACCGGCTACCTGAACCTGATTGAGTTCGCCGGCAACATCTACGGCGTCGGCGCGGCCGCGGCGGCGTACTTCCACGCCACCCCGGCCCAGCTGACCGTGCCCCAGGCCGCGCTGCTGGCCGGCATGGTGAACAACCCGAACCTGTACAACCCTTACACCCGCCCGGCGCAGACCCTCGCCCGACGCAACCTGGTGATCGACGCAATGGTGTCCACCGGATCACTGCAACCGGCCGCGGCGGCGGTGGCCAAGGCCGCCCCGCTGGACGTGGTGCCCAACGGGCCGGACGTACCCGGCGGCACCTGTTACTCGGCCGCCCCGAACGCCGGGTTCTTCTGCGACTACGTGGTCAGCTACCTGCGCGGAGCGGGTTTCACCGGTGACCAGCTCAACACCGGCGGCTACACCATCGCCACCACCATGGACCCGGTGGCCGCCGACGCGATCAAGAAGGCGGTCGAGCACAACGTGCCGACCGCGCAGAACGGAGTTGCCAACACCTTCGCGCTGGTCAAGCCGCAGGATGGCGGGCACGAGGTGCTGGCCATGGTGGCCAACCGGAACCTGGGCACCGACGGCTCGGCCGGCGAGACGCTGACCAACATCGTGGCCAAGCCGAGCAACGTGTTCGGCGCCGGCTCGTCGTTCAAGATCTTCACCACCGCCGCCGCGCTGGAGCAGGGCACCGTCGGCTTCGACTCCGAGCTGCCCAACCCCAACTCGGACTGTTTCAACCCGCCGGTGGCGAACCGCAACACGCCTTGCTACCCGGTGGCCAACGACGGCAGCTACGGCGACCCGATCAGCCTGCAGAGCGCGCTGGCCACCTCGCCGAACGTGGCCTTCGTCGCGCTAGAGGCGAAGGTCGGCATGCCGGCCGTACTGCGGATGGCGGAGCGGCTCGGGCTGCGCCAGACCCTGCGCTCGAACGACGCCGGCGGCACCCCGATCACCGACCCAGGCAACCCGCTGTCCAAGAACCCGCAGTACAACCAGCCGCAGTCGAAGTACTTCCAGAACCTGCTCTCGTTCACCCTCGGGGTCAGCCCGGTCAGCACGCTGGAGATGGCCAACGTGTCGGCCACGCTGGTCGACAAGGGGAGATGGTGCCCGCCGAGCCCGGTGCGCTCGGTGAGCGACCGGTACGGCCGGCCGGTGACGATCACCCAGCAGCCTTGCGAGCAGGCCATCGCGCCGGGGCTGGCGGACACCCTGATGGCCGGGCTGAGCAAGGACACCACGGCGGGTACCTCGGCGGCGGCCGCCTCGGCGGCGCGCTGGACCCGGCCGGACATCGGCAAGACGGGCACCACCAACGACAGCGAGTCGGTGGCATTCGTCGGCGGCGTCAACGGTTACGCGGCCTCCTCGATGCTGTTCGCCGACGGGCCACACCCGCGCACGCTGTGCCCCGGGCCGCCGGTGCACCTGGGTGACTGCGGGCACGGTGCCTTCGGCGGCACGGTGGCCGCGCCGCCCTACTTCAAGGCGATGAGCCAGATCCTGGCCAGCCAACCCAACCAGCCGATCCCCGCGCCCGACCCGGACTACGTGACCGGCGTTGCTCAGCAGGGATCGGACGGGAATAACGCCGACAACAACAACAGTGACCAGAGCAACAACCAGGACTGCAAGCATCACAAGAAGAAGAAAAAGAAGAAGAAAAAGCACGATAACAGTGGCAACAGCGATAATAGTAATAACAGCGACAACAACAGTGACAACAACGGGAGCTGTGGGCGCAGCGTGACTCTGCCGGCCGGCCCGGTCCTGCAGCATGTGATCGCGCCCTACACGGTGGGCGCGCAGGACGGGCAGGCCAGCCAGGATCTGAGCCGGGCCGGCTACCCCGTGCGCATGGTGGCACTGGCCTCGGCCGCACCGAAGGGCCAGGTCATCGGCCAGTCCCCGCAGGGCAACGTGCCCCAGAACACCCCGGTCACCCTCTACACCAGCACCGGAGCGGCCCCGGTGCCCACCTCAACGCCCTAGATAGATACCTGTGAGTGGTATTGGCGGCTATAGCGACCAATACCACTCACAGGGTCAGCGCAGGCCGAGCGCGGCGGCGATCTCGGCGTAGCCGGCGCCGGCTTGGCCGGCATAGAAGGCGTCGGCGTCGGCCCGCTCGTCGGCACTGTTGCGCACCCTGGCCAGTACGTAGAGCCGGGCCAGGTGGGCGGCCGCCCGGTCGGCTTCGGGAATCTGCGGATCGACCGGCCCGAACGGCGCCTGTTCCGCGCGCAGCCCGGTCAGCCGGCGGGCCCAGCGCCACGCCAGCTCGGCCACCTCCCGGTCGAGCTCGCTGAGTTCGGACTTGCTGAACTCACGCACCTGCATGGTTTCGGTTTGGCTGCCCTTCGCCATCGCACCACTGTCACCCTCGGAGGGCGCGCCGGCAAGAGGCATGTCCTGAGGAGCCACAAACTGACACATTTGTGGCGTTGTCGTACCCGTGACGCAGATCGCTCGTTATAACTCTCGGAGCTCGTGCTGGCAGCTACTCGCTCGGCATCTCGTTCAACGCGGAGGGACGTGCGTGGATATCCTCTCGCGGTACAGCGGCACCCGGATGGGTGGGCTGGTCACGACGGTGCTCGGCCGTATCCACGCATCTTTCGTCACTGCCGGTCGCATTCTGGTGATGTCGGCGTCCTCGCTGCGGTACCTGGTCTCCGGCATCGTCCGGGGTGAATTCCAGTACAAGGAGTTCATTTCCCAGGCCTGGTTCGTGGTCGGTGTGGCCGTGGTACCGACGCTCTTGGTCGCGGTGCCGTTCGGAGTGATCATCTCGATCCAGATCGGCAGCCTGGCCCAGCAGGTCGGCGCCACCTCGTTCATCGGCGCGGCGAACGGGCTCGGGGTGATCCGCCAGGGCGCCCCCATCGTGGTCGCGCTGCTGCTGGCCGGCGCGGTCGGCTCGGCGATCTGCGCCGACCTCGGGGCCCGCACCATCCGCGAGGAGATCGACGCGCTCGAGGTGCTCGGCATCTCGCCGATCCAGCGGCTGGTGGTGCCGCGGATCCTGGCGACGATGTTGGTCGGCATGCTGCTCTGCGGCGTGGTCGCGTTCGCCGGCGTGCTCACCGGGTTCCTGTTCAACGTGCTCGCCCAGGGCGGCACCCCGGGCAGCTACATCGCCTCGTTCGCCGCGTTCGCCCAGCCCGCCGACCTGGCGTTGGCCGAGCTCAAGTCGGCGGTGTTCGGGGTCCTGGTGGCGCTGGTGGCCTGTTACAAGGGCCTCAACGCGAAGGGCGGCCCGAAGGGGGTCGCGGACGCGGTGAACGCCACCGTGGTGCTGTCCGTGGTGCTGCTCTTCGCGGTGAACGTGGTGGTCACCCAGATCTACGCGGCCCTGGTGCCGCAGCGGCTCGGCTGAGCGATGACGACCGAAGCCGACAGCGAGCGAGCATCCCGGGGGACGGTAGCCGGCCTGGGGGACGGTAGCCGGCGAAGCCTGCGGGGTGGGAAGAACACCGCCGGCGGGGCGGGTCAGGCACAGCGAGCGCTAGCGAGCGAGGAGCGGAACGAGCGCGGAGGCGAGCAATGAGCACCGCTGCTCCCCGCCCCATCCGGATCCTGACCAGGGCTGTTCGGCGCCCGTACAACGCGCTGGCCGGGCTCGGCCACCAGGCCACGTTCGTGATGCGCGCGATGGGTTCGATCCCGCTGACCATGCGGTATTACTCCGGCGAGGTGTTCCGGCTGCTCGGTGACATCTGCTGGGGCAGCGGGGCGATCGTGGTGGGCGGCGGCACGATCGGGGTGATGGTGCTGCTGGCCGTGTTCACTGGCGCCTCGGTGGGCATCGAGGGGTTCAACGCGCTGGACATCCTCGGGCTGGCCCCGCTGACCGGCTTCGTCTCCGCGTACGGCAACACCCGGGAGATCGCGCCGCTGGTCGCGGCGGTGGCCTTCGCCGCGCAGGCCGGCTGCCGCTACACCGCCCAGCTGGGCTCGATGCGGATCTCCGAGGAGATCGACGCGCTGGAGTCGATGGCCATCCGGCCGTTGCCGTACCTGGTGACCACCCGGATGATCGCCGCGTTCCTGGCCATCATCCCGCTGTACCTGATCGGCATGGGCGGCAACTACCTGGCCACCCAGCTGGTGCTCGGCTTCGGCTACGGCCAGTCCTCGGGCACCTACCTGCACTACTTCCACGAGTTCCTGGTGCCGATCGACATCTTCTACTCGGTGATGAAAGCGGTCATCTTCGTGGTGATCGCCACGTTGATCCACTGCTACTTCGGCTTCTACGCCTCCGGCGGACCGCAGGGCGTCGGCGCCGCGTCCGGGCGCGCGATCCGGACCAGCATCATCGCGATCGTGCTGACCGACATGCTGATCACCATGGCGCTCTGGGGCTTCGACCCCGGGGTCCGGATCTCGGGGTAGCGGGTGCCCTACGTCGCTGACGCCACCGGCCGGGGGTTGCCCGCGGCCACCCTCGCCCGGCGCGGTGTGCTGGCGTTGCTGCTGGTGATCGTGATCATTGCGCTGCTGCTGATGCAGTACCGGGGCGTGTTCCGGTCGGTGTTCCCGGCCACCGCGCTGGTCACCGACGTCGGTGACGGGCTGCAAGCCGGCGCGGACGTCAAGCTGCGCGGCGCGCTGGTCGGCGCGGTCGGCGCGGTGGGGGTGCGGCCCACCGCCGACGGGCAGACGCTGCACGCCATCGACCTGCAGCTGCGCCCGAACATGGCGGCCGGCATCCCGGCCGGGGTGACCGCCCGGGTGGTGCCCACCAACGTCTTCGGTGCGCCGTCGGTGGAGCTGCTCGACCCGGCCACCCCGACCAGCAGCATGTTGGCCCGAGGCGCGGTCATCCGCGGCGACCAGTCCGAAGCCACCCTGCAGCTGCAGACGGTGATGAGCCAGCTGAACAAGGTGCTGCGCGCGGTACACCCGGCCCAGTTGAACGTGGCGCTGACCAACATCTCCCAAGGGTTGCAGGGCCGGGGCGCCAAGATCGGCTCGATCGTCTCCCGGCTGGACCCGTACCTGAGCACGCTGAACGGGCACACCGGCGACTTCACCGCCGACCTGGCGCTGCTGGGCACTGACCTGCAAGGCCTGGCCGACGCGGCGCCGGCGCTGCTGGACACGGTGGACAACGCGGTCACCACTACCAAGACCATCGTGGACAAGCGGGACGAGTTGGTGCACACCCTGAGCGCGGGCACGGATACCGCTGACCACCTGCACGATTTCCTGTCCGACAACGACGACCGGATCATCCGGCTGGTCCGCGACGGCAGCGGCATCGCGCGTACCCTCGCCCCGCAGCGGGACCTGATCACCCACTCGCTGATCAGCCTCGGTCGGGGCACCGCGCAGCTGGGCACCGCGCTCAATCCGAAGACCGGAGGTGCGCTGAACCTGCAGTTCGTCCTGTTTCCGTTCGCGCCCTACACCGCCGCGGACTGCCCGCGCTACCCCGGCCTGGACGGGCCGAACTGCGGTGACCGCGTGCCACCACCCGGCGCGCTGCCTCCGTCGTTCC
Source organism: Pseudonocardia sp. (assembly GCA_036402515.1). GTDB lineage: Bacteria > Actinomycetota > Actinomycetes > Mycobacteriales > Pseudonocardiaceae > Pseudonocardia. The sequence goes on along the minus strand of DASWST010000208.1, from coordinate 12,600 downwards.
CCTTCTACCAGGGCATTCCGGCCCCGCCGCCGCTGCTGCCGCGGAGCAACGCGGACACCGGCTCCGGCCAGGATTCGGCCGAAAGTAACAGGGACTCGCTGCCCGGGTTGTTCCCCAACTTCAGCCCGTCCAGCTACCAGACCCCGGCGGCCGGCGGCAGCGTCGGCCCGGTCGGCTCGGTGTCCGAGGGGCGGACCATCAACGCGCTGTTGGGCACCTCGAACGGCGGCGCGGCGGGAACCTTGCTGCTCGGCCCGATCCTGCGCGGTTCCACGGTGGTGTTGCCGGCGTGAGCGTCCGGAAAGAGCTGGTCAAGCTCATCGCCTTTTCGCTGGTCGCGCTGGCGGTGCTCTGGCTGCTGTGGTCGACGCTGCTGAACGTGACCGCCGGGGCGACCAAGACCTACACGGCCGACTTCACCGACGTCTCCGGGCTGCAGGAGGGCGACAACGTCCGGATCGCCGGCGTGCGGGTCGGCCGGGTGGAGACGATGACGCTGGTTGGCACGCACGCCGAGGTGGAGCTGAGCGTGCTGGCCGACCAGCCGGTCTTCGAGAACACCCGGGCGGTGATCCGCTACCAGAACCTGGTCGGCCAGCGGTTCGTCTCGCTGGTGCCCGGCGCCGGGCCGGCCCGGCCGCTGCCCGACGGCGGGCGTATCCCGCTCGAGCGCACCGAGCCGTCGTTCGACCTGTCCGCGCTGCTGAACGGGTTCCAGCCGCTGTTCACCGTGCTGCAGCCGGCGGACGTGAACAAGCTGTCGGAGAACATCGTGGCTGTGCTGCAGGGCGCCGACCCGGAGATCGAACCGCTGCTGGACCAGACCACCCAGCTGACGAACTCGATCGCCGACCGGGACCAGGTGATCGGCTCGGTGATCACCAACCTGAACACCGTGCTGGACCAGCTGGCCGGCAAGGGGCCCGAGCTGGACTCGCTGATCGACCAGTCCCGGCGGCTGGTGAACGGGCTGAACTCGAACACCGACAGCATCTTCGGCTCAATCCAGCGGGTGCGGGAGTTCACCGGCAACGCCGAGGACCTGATCTCCGACATCCGCCCGGACATCCGCCACGACATCCGGAGTGCCGGCCGAGCGGCCGAGGTGTACGCCGGGGCGAAATCCGACCTGAGCGACACCCTGCAGGCATTCCCGCCGTTCCTGAGCGGCCTGGCCCGCATCACCCAGTACGGCTCCTGGGCCAACCTCTATGCGTGCAGCATCCAGATCAACATCCCGCCGCTGCCGCCCATCGGCGCCATCCCCGGCGAGAAGCACACCGAGGTGTGTCGATGAGCCCGCTGTTCAAGCCGCTGCGCACCCGCAACCCGTTCTGGCTCGGCGTCATCGCCACCGTGGTCATCGTGGTGCTGGTGCTGGGTGCCCTGGGGTTCGGGGCGCTGGGGCTGGGGCAGTCCCGGTACGCCGCCGAATTCGCCCACTCCGGCGACCTGCGGGTGGGGGACCCGGTGCGGGTGGCCGGGATGAACGTCGGCGAGGTCACCCACGAAGAGATCGAGTCCGACCACGTGCTGGTCTCGTTCCGGATCGACCGGAGCGTCGAGCTCGGCGCGGACACCCGGGGCACCATCAAACTGGCTACCCTGCTCGGCGGCCGCTATCTCGAACTGAGTCCGGCCGGCAGCGGTGAGCTGATGCGCAGTCGGATTCCGCTGGCCCACACGGCGGTGCCCTACGACCTGCAGACGGTCATCCAGACCGGGACGCCGCTGCTGGAGGAGCTGGACCCGACAAAGTTGCAGGCGGCGCTGCGCGCGGTGAGCAACAACCTGCGCGGGGACGGCCCGAGGATCAGCGCGGCGCTGGACGGGTTGTCCCGACTGTCCGCCGTGGTGGTGGCCCGTCGCGACCAGGTCGCGCACCTGATCACCAGCGCGGACACGGTGACCCAACTGGTGAACCAGCGAAGCGACCAGTTGTTCGCGCTGATGGGGCAGTCCGACCAGTTGCTGCGCGAGCTGCTGCGCCGCCGCGAGGTGATCCGGGGCATGCTCAATGATCTGGCCTCGCTGACCGGCGAGCTGCGCAAGACCATCGACGAGAACCAGTCCCAGGTCGGGTCGCTGCTGGACAACGCCAGGGAGCTGACCGAGGTGCTGCGTAAGCAGGACGACTCGGTGGACCGCGCGCTCGAGCTGATCGCCCCGGCAGCCCGCTATACGAACAACGCCGTCGGCAACGGCCCCTACGTGGACGTCTACCTGCCGTACTCGATCGTTCCGGACAACATCCTGTGTCTTCTCGGCCTCGTCAAGGGGTGCAAGTGATGGCCGCGTTGAACGCACGCAGGGCCCTCGCTGCGCTGGTCACCGCGTTGTCCCTGGCGTTCGTGGCGGGTTGTGGCGTGCTCGGCTCGTCGCCGATGCGGATCTCCGCCCAGTTCCAGGATGCCGTCGGGCTCTACGTGGGCAACGACGTGTCGGTGCTGGGGCTCAAGGTCGGCTCGGTGACCGCGATCCGGCCGGAGGGCACCCACGTGGTGGTGGACATGGCCATCGACCCGGACGTAAAGGTGCCGGCGAACGCCGGTGCGGTCACCATGTCGCCGTCGGTGGTCACCGACCGGCGGGTTGAGCTGACCCCGGTGTTCCGCGGCGGCCCGATCATGCGGGATGGGGACCTGATCCCGATCGACCGCACCCACACCCCGGTGGAGATCGACCGGGTGTTCGCCGCCGTGGACCGGCTGACCAGCCAGCTGAACTCGGCGCAGGGCGGCAACCCGGCGCTGGCCGACGCGGTGAGCGTCGCCGCCGACACGTTCCAGGGCAACGGTGAGAAGGTCCGCCAGGCGGTGCATGGGCTGGCCGCGGCGGTCGGGGTCGGCGCCGACCAGCGCGACCAGCTGGTCAACCTGATCAAGGACGTGGACCAGCTGACCCAGAAGGCGGCGGACAACGACCACACGATCCGCCAGTTCTCCACCAACCTCACCGACGCCACCGCGCTGCTCAACGACCAGGGGCCGCACCTGCGCCGGGTGCTGGACGACCTCAACCAGCTGCTGGACCAGGCCAACCAGCTCATCTCGGACAACCGGGACAAGGGCGAGGACACCCTGCACAACCTCCAGGTCACCGCCCGCACCCTGGCCGACCGGCGCCGCGAGCTGGCCGAGGCGGCCGACGTGCTGCCCACCCTGTTCCAGAACCTGTACAACGTCGTGGACTGGGACCGGGGCGCGGCCCGAGCACACGATGGGCTCGACCAGGTCCTGCTGGGCACCCAACTGGTGCAGCTTGTCTGCGACCGGTTCACACTGCCGCTGGTGTGTCAGCCGGGCAGCCCCGGCCAGATCAGCGAAGCCGGCCTGGCGAACCTCCTGCTGGGCGGTGTGAAATGAGCCGCCGGTGGTGGGCGGCGGTCGCGACGGTGCCGCTTGTGGGCGCCGTGCTGGCCGGCTGCGGGGTCAGCGCCACCGACCTGCCGATCCCCGGCGGCGGGGTGGAAGGGCCCAGCTACCAGCTGACCGCCGTGTTCGCCGACGCGCTGAACCTGCCCGACGGCGCGCACGTGAAGCTGAACGGTGACGACATCGGCCGGGTGCAGCGCATCCAGGCCAAGGACTACACCGCCAGGGTGACCATGGCGGTCCGCCAGGACGTCAGCCTGCCCCGGGGCAGCAGAGCCGAGCTGCGCCAGGCTACCCCGCTGGGCGAGGTGTTCGTGGCCATCCACCCCCCGGACCACCCACCGCCCGGGCCGCCCCTGCGCAACGGGGACACCATCGAGCTGCCCGCCACCGAGGCGGCGGCCAGCGTCGAGGACCTACTGGCCGCGCTGTCCACGCTGGTCAACGGCGGCGGCCTGGCCCAGCTGCAGACCATCGTGGCCGAGCTGAACGCGGCCACCGACGGCCGGGCCAACCAGATCGCGCACCTGCTCGGCCAGACCACCCAGACCATGGCCACACTGAACGCCCGCACCCAGGACATCGACCGGATCCTGGCCGCCAGCCAACGGCTCACCGACACATTGGTGGCGCGACGGGACACCATCGACACCGCGTTCTCCGACTTCACCCCGGCGATCAAGGTGTTGGCCGACCAGACCGACCGGTTCACCAAGGCGCTGCACGCGGCCGGCAAGCTCAGCGACACCGGCGACGACCTCATCGACGAGAGCGGGTCGGACATCCGGCGCCTCGCCCGGGACATCGGGCCGGTGTTGGACGGGTTCGCCAACCTCGGCCCGAACCTGGCCCCGTCGCTGCGCAACATCGTCGGATTTGGCAAGAACTGGGAACAGGTCACCAAGGGCGAGTCGCTGGCCGGCGACGCCACCCTCTCCGTGCTACCGCTGCCCATCGCCATCCCCCGGCCCGGTGACAGCCTGCCGGGCCCGAACGACCTGGTGGACGGGGAGCAGTCGTTCGCCCAGCACCTGCAACACCAGTTCAGCACCCTGGGTGGGCTCCGATGATGAAGATGCGAACCCTGGTGACCATGCTGGCGATGCTGGTGCTACTGGCCATCGGGCTGAGCTACATCCTCATCGCGGTGGTGCAGATCGACCCGTTCAACCGGCCGATGCGGGTGACCGTGAACGCGGCCCGCTCCGGTGGGCTGCTGGACCACTCGCAGGTCACCTACCGGGGCGTTCCGGTTGGCCGGGTGACCGCGATCGGGCTCCGGCCCGGCGGTGTCCAGATCACCATGAACATCGACGAGGGCACCCAGATCCCGTTGGACACCGACGTCGCGGTGGCCAACCTGTCGGCGGCCGGCGAGCAGTACCTGGACTTCCGGCCGCGCACCGACCGCGGCCCGTTCCTCGCCGACGGCGCGGTGGTCGACGAGCGGGACACTCGCACGCCCATCCCGTTCTCGCAGGTGGTCTCCAACGTGAGCCGGCTGGCCGGGCAGGTTGATCCGGCCAAGGTCACGGTGGTCGTCGACGAGCTGGCCCGGGCGTTCAACGGGACCGGCCCGGACATCCAGCGGGTGCTGGACGGCGGAGACTTCCTGCTGGCAGGGCTGGAGGGCGTGCTGCCGCAGACGGTGAACACGCTGCGCAACGGCCGGATCGTGCTGGGTACCGTGTCCGACCTGCATGGCGATCTGATCCAGTTCAGCCACGACGGACGGGACCTGACCGCCACCCTCGAGGACGCCGACCCGAAGATCCGCGAGCTGCTGAACGACTCCCCGGACACCCTCAAGCTGATCAGCGACGTGGTGGAGAAGGACGGGCCGTCGGTGGGCGCGCTGCTCGGCGACCTGGCCACCACCACCCACGTGGCGGCGATGCGGCTGCCGGCCATCTCCCAGTTCCTGCCCGGGCTGGACAAGTTCGGCCCGATGGTGGCGGCCGTGGTGAAGGACGGCAAGGTGCAGTTCCTCGCGGACCTCTATCCTCGACCCACCTGTGACTACGGCACGCCCCGCCGATCCCCGACGATCGGTGGCAGCCCACCACCGAGGATCTACCGGTACTGCACGCAGACCGGTCCCCGGCTACAGCAACGCGGCTCGACGAATGTGCCGAGGCCGCACGGTGACGACACCGCCGGGCCCCCACCCGGCGCCGACCCGGAGCAGCGGGCCCAAGGGCCGGTCGACTCCGAGGACAACTGATCGACTGACCACCACCAGGAGGCCCCGGTGAGCGGAGCGGACGAATCAACCACGGTGCTAGCCGACCCGGCCAAGGCCGCTGAGCCCGTCGCGGCCGCGGTCGAAGCGGCCAAGGTCGAAGCGATCAAGGCTTCGGAGCCGGCCAAGACGGGGCGGTTCCCGCTGCGGCTCTCGGCGCTGGCCACGGCCCTGGTCGCGGCGGTCCTGGTCCTCGCCGTCGCGGCGGCGGTGACCTTCGGCGTACTGCTGCAACAGCGCGCCGCCACCGACCGGGCCGGCGCGCAGGCACTGGCCACCGCCAAGGCCTACGCGGTCACCGTGACCAGCTACGACTACCAGAACCTGGACCGCAACTTCGCCGACGTGCTGGACGGTGCCACCGGCGAGTTCAAGGACCAGTACTCCGGCGCCAGCCAGACGCTGCGGCAGCTCATCGCCAATGCCAAGGCCACCGCGAAGGGCACCGTGCTGGGCGCGGGCATCCAGTCGGAGAGCGCCGACCAGGTCGAGGTTGTCGTCTTCGTGGACCAGTCGATCAGCAACGCGGCCACCGCCCAGCCCCGTATCGACCGCAACCGGGTGATCATGACGCTCACCCCGCACGACGGCCGATGGCTGGTCGGCAAACTGGAGCTCATGTGACCCACGTCGGCCGCTGATCGAGGCTGTTACTGGTAGATCTAGATTACCGAGACGTTCGGTATCTGTGACTGCACAGCGGTGCCCGGAAGGACATGTGTCGATGCGACTGACCGGCGGTTCTCGCGATACCGACATCGAGCTCGGCGGCGCGACGGTGGCGATCACCGGGGCGGGGCGCGGGATCGGCAAGGCGACCGCGCGCGCCTTCCTCGATCGCGGCGCCAAGGTCGCGATCGGTGACCTCGACCTGGCCGTCGCCAAGGCCGCCGCTACTGAGTTGGGGACTGGGCGGGGTGACTCGGTTGCCGCTGTCGGTTTCGGAATGGACGTGGCCGACCCCGTCGCGTTCGAGGCCTTTCTCGACGAGGTGGAGGGCCAGCTCGGGCCGGTCGACATCCTGGTCAACAACGCCGGGATCATGCCGATCGGGCCATTCCTGGGGCAGGACGCCGCGCAGGCCAGGCGCACGGTGGACGTCAACCTGCACGGGGTGCTCAACGGGGTCCGTGCCGTACTGCCCCGGATGCTGCGCCATGGCGGCGGGCACATAGTCAACATCGCCTCCACCGCCGGCAAGGTCGCCACCCCCGGGGGTGTTCTGTATGCGGCGACCAAGCACGCCGTGGTGGGGCTCAGCGAGGGGATCCGCCTGGAGTTCGGCCCGAAGGGCATCCGGGTCACCACGGTGCTGCCCTCGTTCACGAACACCGAGCTGATCTCCGGGACCAAGGGGCTGCGCGGTGTGCCGACCGTCGAACCCGAGGACGTCGCGCGCGCGGTCGTCAACGCGATCGAACGCCGGCGGGCCACCGTGTACGTGCCCCGGTCCCTGCACGCCTCGATCTGGCTGAACGACTTGCTCCCGGCGCGGGTCAACGACGCGATCATGAAGCTCTACCGGGCCGACACGGTGTTCCTGGACATCGACGTCGAGCAACGCAAAGCCTACGACCACCGCATCCAGGAGCCCGCCGATGACCAGCCCAACAGACCCGGGCTGACGTGACCGGGCGGCTGGAGCTGATGTGACCGATGCGGAGCGGGAGCGTGGGCTCACACAGCTGCGCTCGCTACTTGACTCGACCCGCCTGGACCGGGAGCCGGACCACTCGGCCGGCTATCTGGACCTGCTCGGCGAGGAGGCCGGCCAGCCCCGGACGCCGGCCCAGCGGGCGATGCGGAGCAGCCTGGTCGCCGCCGTCTACCAGCGCGGCTGGCGCAACGGCCTGAATGTGGCGATGGGGCTGCGCGGCCCCAGCGCGGAGCAGGAACGCCGGGGCGCGGTGCGCGCGCTCGAGCTCGGCGGCGAACAGCGGGTGCTGGACGTGGCCTGCGGGCCGGGCAACTTCACCCACGTCTTCGCCGGCGCGCTCACCGGTGACGGGCTGGCCGTCGGGCTGGACGCCTCGGCGCCGATGCTGGCCAGGGCGGTGGGGGAGAACGTCGTCCCCAGGGTGGCCTACCTGCGCGCGGACGCCCGCCGGATGCCGTTCCCGGACGCCAGCTTCGACGCGGTCTGCTGCTATGCGGCGCTGTACCTGGTGCCGGAGCCGTTCACCGTGCTGGTGGAGATGCTGCGGGTGCTGGCGCCGGGGGGCAGGATCGCCCTGATGACCAGCTACCGCGGCTCCTGGGAGCCACAGCGCACGGTGCGCACCGTGCTCGGCTGGGCCAGCGGCGTCCGGATGTTCGACCGGGACGAGCTGACCGGGATACTCCGGGCCAGCGGGCTGGTGGACATCCAGCAGCAGCTGCACGGCGTGGCGCAGTTCGTCACCGCCCGTCGCCCGCCCTGACCGGCCCGCCGCCGGGTCTGCCGGCGACCCGCCCAAGTACGCAGGTGTCGTTCCTGGCCAGGGCCCCGGGTAGCTGCCCCGAACGGGGCCTCGGGCACGGCGGTTTACACTGCCCCGCGATACCCACCAGCCACCCGAGGGGAACCATGGCGGATCAGGACAGCGCCCAGCCCGAGGAGTTAGACAGCACGGGGACTACGCACGTCGGTGTGCACGAAGCCCCCGACGGTGCTCCACTGCACCCGCTGATCGATCTGACCCGCGACCCCACGCCGGGCGAGCCGGACCACGCCCGCCCCGAGGACGACGCGGCGGTTACGTAGTCCCACGGATGTGCCGGGGGCCGGTCAGCCTGGAATCTGACAGGTATGGCCAACAACCTCCCCGCCGCACCTGACACCGCACAGGCCCTCGCCGCCGCCACCCCGGTCGACCGGGATCGCTACGCGGACCTGCTCCGGCTTTTCTCGATCACCATGGTCGCCCTCGGGCACTGGGTGGTCGCGCTGCTCACCCTGCACGGTGCCGGCCCGGTCAGCACCTCGCTGCCGGTCATGCTGACCACCTGGGTGTGGCAAGTGATGGCGCTGTTCTTCTTCGTCGGCGGCTTCGCCCACGCTCGAGCGCTGCGCCACCCGCCGCCTCCCGGTGACTTCATCCGGGCTCGGGTGTCCCGGCTGTTGCCGCCGGTGGTGGCCATGCTGGCGATCTGGGCCGGGCTGGCCGGCGCGCTGGACGTCTCCGGGCTGGCCAACGGCGAGCTCGCCGTCGGCCTGCACCGGATCACCGTGCCGCTGTGGTTCCTCGGCGTCTACCTGCTGATCGTGCTGGCCGCGCCGACCATGATGCGGCTGCACCTGCGCTTCGGACTGTGGCGGGTGGTGGGCACCCTCGCGGCGGCCGCCGCCGCGGTGGACTCGATCGCGCTGGGCGCGGGCGCGCCGCTGGTCGGCTACGCCAACCTGGTGTTCGTCTGGCTCGCGGTGCACCAGCTGGGCTTCGGCTACGCGGACGGCACGCTGGCCCGAGGCGGCCGCCGGCTCGCCGCGGCGCTGGCGCTGGGCGGGCTGGCCGGCACTGTGCTGCTGGTGTTCGGCACCTCGGTCTACCCGGTGCTGATGGTCGGGCTGCCCGGCAACGAGGTGACCAACTCCTCGCCGCCGACCCTGGCCCTGCTCACCCAGAGCCTGTTCCTGGTCGGGGTGGCCCTGCTGCTGCGCCCGGCCGGCACCGCCCTGGCGAACCGGCCCCGCGTGTGGTTCGTGGTGGCCACCGGCAACACCGTGATCATGACCATCTTCTGCTGGCACCTCACCGCCTGCTACCTGGTGCAGGGTGCGCTGCTGCTGGCCTCGGTGCACCTGCCGGCCGCGGACACCCCGGTGTGGCTGCTTGTGCTGCCCGGCTGGCTGGCCGCCTGCGCACTGGTCTGCGCCGGCCTGGTCGCGGCGTTCCGGCGGTTCGAGCGCGCCCGGCCACCTGCCTCGGTGGGCACCGGCCCGGCCATCCTCGGGGTGCTCGCCGCCGCCGTCGGGCTGTTCGCCGTGTCGGAAACCGGGCTGGACGGCCTGGTCGGGTGGCGAGCCGAGACGGCGGCCGGCGGGTTGCCGCCCGCGTGGCTGGCTCTCGGGCTGGTCGCGGCCGGGGTTGCGCTGCTGCGCGGCCGGCGCCGGTTGGGCTCCCGGCCATGAGCGCCGCGCCGGGCTGGTCAGTCGGCGGCCATCAGAATGAACTCGCCTCGGCCGGAGACGACGCCGTTGAGCTGCAGCTCGATGGCGTGCGCGCCGGGGTAGTAGCGGCGGGTGGTGATCTCCCGGAAGGAGTGCTCCCGGGAGAGCTGCCGCCGTTCACCGGGCGCCAGCGTGGCGGTGGTGAGCTTGAACGTCTTGCCGCTCTGGCCGCCGTTGGCCTTCGTGTGGTGCACGATGTAGTCGATGGCCAGCCGCGCCGGCAGGCTCCCGGTGTTGGTGATCGTCGCGGTGAAGCTGATGGTTCCGCCATAGGGGATCCGGGTGGCCGCCAGGGTCGGTCCGTCCACCTCGATGGTCGACGCGTGGGTGAAGCCGAGCAGTTCGAGCGCGCCGGGATGGCCCTTCTTCACCAGGGTGCGCAGCCCGTGTCTGACCAGCCGCGCGGTGTTCTCGTCCGGTTCGGCCAGCCAGCCGGCCGCCGTCTGCACCACGATTTCCGGTTGTTGCCGGCTCAGGTCGTTGAGTTGGTTGGCGACGGAGCGTCGCACGTACTCGCTCTCGTCGCGGTAGAGCGCGTCGATCACCGGCAGGGTCGCCGAGGGGTTGGCCAGGATCGCGGGCACCCGCTTCGACCAGGGCAGGAACGGCCGGGTGCCCTCGGAGGCCAGCCGGCGGATGTCCTCCTCGGGCGAGGCGGTCCAGGTCAGCACGGTGGCCATGGCCCGGTCCAGGTCGTGCTCGAGCAGCCCGCGGATGGCGAACTCGGAGGTCAGCCGGGAGGTCAGCTCGGCGAGCATGGCCATGGCGTCGTCAAACGCCTCCACGCTGCCCTCGTCGATCGCCTTCGCGGCGACCGCGCTGGTCACCGGCCAGATCAGCCAGCCGCCGAAAAAAACTCGCCCGTCCCGCGCCGCCCGGATCGTGCGGGCGAAGGCCTGGTAGTCGCCGGGCAGGTCGCGCAGCAGGGCGTCCCTGAGCAGGTCGCTGCGCTCCCGCAGGGACCTGGTGGCCAGTTCGCCGACGGCGCCGCGCAGCGCGGGGAGGGGAGTGCCGGGCGTGGCCGCCGCGATCGCGGTGACCAGTGCATGGGCGGTGTGCTCACCGATCAGTTCGTCGGCGAAGGGCATGGATGTCTCCTGTGTGTCGAGCGAGGGGGAGTAGCTTGGCCGTTGTGCCGGGCGCGTCCACGAACAGGCTCGGGGAGTTCCTCCGGGCCCACCGGGCGCGCCTGGAACCCTCCGACGTGGGGCTGCGGGGAGGGGGCGACCGCAGAGTCGCCGGCCTCCGTCGGGAAGAGGCCGCCGTGCTCGCCGGGGTGAGCATCGACTACTACACCCGGCTGGAACAGGGGCGGGAACGCAACCCGTCCGCGCAGGTTCTGGACGCGATCGGGCGGGCGCTCAAGCTCAACTCCGACGCCCGGGGCCACATCTTCCGGCTCGCCGGACTGAACCCCAACCTGACGCCCGGCAGCACCCGCGACCTGGTCCACCCCGCGCTGCTGCAGCTGTTGGACTCCTTCCCGACCTCGGCGGCATATGTGCTCAGCCCGGCGTTCGACCTGCTCGCCACGAACACCATCGCCGACGCGCTGCTGTCGCCGTTCTCCGGGACGACCAACATGGTCCGGGTCCTGTTCCAGCACCCGAGCGCCCGTACCGTGTTCGCCGATTGGCCCACGCTGGTGGAGCACGTCGTCCATGCCCTGCGGCTCAATGCGGGTTACTACCCGAACGATCCGGAGATCACCGCACTGGTCGAGGAGTTCCTGCGCACCTCGCCCGAGTTCGCCGCGCTGTGGCGGGACCAGGCCGTGGGGGGACTCACCCGCATGTTCAAGGTCTTCAACCACCCCGAGGTTGGTCGAGTCGAGCTGACCTACCAGACGTTCGACGTTCGCGACGCGCCCGGTCAACAGCTGCTCGTGGGTACCCCGGCGCCCGGCACCCGCAGCGCCGAGGCGATCGCCTACCTGGGTTCGGTGCACGCCGCTACCTGAGCCTTCCCCGAGGTCCCGTCACTGTTGGTCTGCCTTTGATCGTGCGTGGCCCCGGGCGGTCGGTGAAGGCCGTGTCTTCCTGGGTGCGGCGTAACCAGGAAGACACGACCTTCTCCCGGTGCGGGAGCGACGGCACGCTCGGCCTCACCGCGGTTCCGCGGCCAGCCCCAGCGTTCGGGAGTGTGCATGACCAGCCCGTCAATCAGCGACAGCAAGATCGTTCTCGTCACCGGGGCTAGCAGTGGCATAGGTGAGGCGACCGCCGTGCGGCTGGCCGCCGACGGCCACCAGGTCGTTCTCGGCGCCCGGCGGGTGGATCGGCTCTCCGCGCTCGCCGACAAGATCCGCGCCGAGGGTGGCCGCGCCGACTTCCAGGAACTCGACGTGACCAGCCTGGCGAGTGTGCGCGCCTTCGCCGACGGCGCCCTGGATCGCTACGGCCGGATCGACGTGCTGGTCAACAACGCCGGAGTGATGCCGCTGTCCACGCTCGACGCGCTGCGAGTGGAGGAGTGGAACCAGATGATCGACGTCAACCTGCGCGGCACCCTGCACGGCATCGCGGCCGTCCTGCCGCACATGCGTGCCCGGGGTCGCGGCCACATCGTGAACGTCGCCTCGGTCTCGGCACACCACGTCGACCCCACCGCGGCCGTGTACTGCGCCACCAAGTACGCCGTCTGGGCGCTGTCCGAGGGGCTGCGCCAAGAGAGCCGGGACGTCCGGGTGACCGTGGTGTGCCCAGGATTCACCCACTCCGAGCTGGCCAACCAGGGCGGTGACCCGGAGGTACAGGCCGCCGTCCGGGCAGCGACCGAACAACTCGCCATCCCGGCTTCCGCCGTCGCGGACGCCATCGGTTACGCGGTCGGCC
>DASWST010000207.1:0-20756 GCA_036402515.1 Pseudonocardia sp. | reverse complement strand
ACCCTGTCGGGACGACAGGATTTGAACCTGCGACCCCTTGACCCCCAGTCAAGTGCGCTACCAAGCTGCGCCACGTCCCGATTGCCCCCCGTGGGGCAACGGTAGCCTACCGCAGGCTGCGGCGGGCCGAGACAACCGGTCGTGGCGACCCCTCGTGCACCTAGTAGCGCTCGATCAGTGTGCTCGGACGCCTTCCACCGCACTACCGTCGTTGGTCGCCTCGCCCGTGGCTACTTTGGTATCCCTAAGCTCAGGCTTCGAGGGTGCCGGGACGATGGAGGTTGGCCCGGCCAAGGGCAGGACCGCGGGTGCGGTTGATGCCGAGAGCACGCCGGTCTGCTCCGAGGAGGGTGGCTCGACGGCTTGGAAGTCGGGTGCGGTCAGCCCGGAGCGCCGGGCGGCGCCCGCCCAGTCCTGGTCCCGATCCCGGTCCAGCGCCGGCGTGGGCAGCCGGCCCTGCACCGCGAACCCGCCCTTCGACGTGGGCCGCGCCCGCAGCCGGCCGCCCATCATGCCGATCCGCTCCGCCAACCCCGCCAGCCCGCCGCCGGGATGACCGCTGGGCAACACCATGGTGGGCCGTCGGGGCCTTCCGTTGGTCACGGTCACCCGAAGCTCGGTTGCCCAGCGTTCCAGCCGCACCTCAACGTCCGCGCCCTCGGCGTGCTTGGCGGCGTTGGTCAACGACTCCTGGATGAGCCGGTACACGGTGCGCTCCACGCCCAGCGGGATGTCGTCGCCGAGGCTGTCCACCCCGATGAGCTCGACCTTCATACCGGTGTCCCTGGCGCGGGCGACCAACTCGGGCAGCGCATCGATTCCGGCTCGCAGCTCGGAGTCGGTGTCCAGCAGGCCCAACGCGGCGCGCATCTCGGCCAGCGCGCGCTTGGCCAGCACCCGCAGGCGCTCTGCGGTCTCCCTGGTCTGCTCGTCCTTGCTGGTGGCGGCCAGTGCGGCGGCGCTGACCGCGATGAGGGTGGCGTGGTGGCCGACCGCGTCGTGGATCTCCCGGCCGATCCGGTCCCGCTCGGCTGCCCTGGCCACCTCTTCGCGGGCGGCCACGGTGGCCTCCCTGGCGGCGGACAGGTCGCGCAGGCTGGCCTGGAGCTGCTCGCGGGTGGTGGTCAGCATGCCCAGCACCGCCGGCGCCCCGCTGAACAGGGACGCGGCCAGCACGGTGAGCACCATTTGGCTCCAGCGCAGGTTCTCGGTGAGCAGCACCGGGACCACCGCGGTGACGCAGCACGCCGCCACCCACGGCACGGTGAGCAGCCGGCGCCCGGTGAACCGACCGAGGGTGTACAGCGCAACCATCGCCGCCGGCCAGCCCAACCCGCCGAACAGTGCGGGCAGGCAGGCGAACACCATCAGCCGGGGATGGCGGTAGCGGATCGGTAGCAGTGCGCAGGCGACCAGCGCGGCGGCCATCGACCAGCGGAACGGCAACGGCCCGGAGGCGCCCAGCAGCACCACAGCGGCGGTGACGCCCACCCCGAGCGACTGCATCCACCATGGGCCGGGTTTTGGCCCACCAACCCGTGCGTCCGTCATCCGACCCCGAGCCCCTGAGCAAGCAGCGCGGCCTGCACCCGGTTCTGCGCACCGAGCTTGGCCAGCACCGCGGAAACGTACTTCTTCACCGTCGCCTCGGCGAGCCCCAGGCTGTCGCCGATCGCCGCGTTGGAGTGCCCAGCGGCGATCAGCCCGAGCACCTGGCGCTCCCGCAGGGTCAGTTCGTCCAGGCTGGGCGGCACCCGCTCCGGCCCGCCGGCGACCAGCCGGGGCAGCAGCCGGGCGGTGATCCGGGGATCCAGCACCGCCCCGCCGGCGGCCAGGTCCAGCACCGCGCGGATCAGCGCGGAGGGCTCGGCGTCCTTGAGCAGAAACCCCTGGACGCCGATGCGCAGCGCCTCGCTGATGTAACCGTCCAGGTCGAAGGTGGTCAGCACGGCGGCGGGGGGTGAGTCCGGCTCTTTGGCCAGCGCACGGAGCGCGGCGAACCCGTCCACCCCCGGCATCTGTACATCCACCAGGACCACCTGCGGCCGGTGCCGCCGGACCGCTTCCAGTAGCTCGGCGCCGTCGGCCGCCTCGGCCACGACCTGAACGGTGCCTTCCGCCTCCAGAACGACCCGGAGACCCGCGCGGAGCAGCGATTCGTCGTCGGCCAGCACAATCCGTACCGGCGCATCAAGCGGCCGGACAGTCATGCGGACCTCCTGCCGGACGGGGAAAGCCGTCCTAACATCCTACTGTCTACGTCTCCGCTCACGGACTCGTACCGAGATCCTGATCGGACTGCCGGTGAAATCAAAGTCTTCGCGCAACCGGCGTTCCAGGAATCGCCGGTAGGACGCCTCCAGAAAACCGGTCGCGAACAGCACAAATGTAGGCGGCCGCGCCTGCGCCTGGGTAGCGAACAGCACCTTGGGCTGCTTGCCGCCACGAACCGGCGGGGGTGTCGCGCTGATCACGTCGGAGAGCCAGCCGTTGAGCAGTCCGGTGGGGATTCGACGGTCCCAGGACTCCAACGCGGTGCGCAGCGCGGGCGCCAGCTTGGCCACCGACCGTCCGGTCCGCGCGGAGACGTTCACCCTCTCCGCCCATTGCACCTGGATCAGGTCCCGCTCCAGCTCACGGCGCATGGCCAGCCGCCGGTCCTCGTCCACCAGGTCCCACTTGTTGAACACCAGGACCAGCGCGCGGCCGGCTTCCTCCACCATGTTGATCACACGCAGGTCCTGCTCGGCCAGTGGCTCGGACGCATCGACCAGCACCACCGCCACCTCGGCCGATTCGATGGCCGACCGGGTCCGCAGGCTGGCGTAGTACTCCGTGCCGCTCGCCGTGCGCACTCGCTTGCGCAGCCCGGCGGTGTCCACGAATCGCCAGGTCTGCCCGTCCAGCTCGACCAGCGAGTCGACCGGATCGACCGTGGTGCCGGCCACCGAGTCCACCACCGAGCGCTCCTCCCCGGTCACCCGGTTGAGCAGGCTGGACTTGCCGACGTTGGGCTTACCCACCAACGCGACCCGCCTCGGCCCGCCGATCCCCGCCCCGATCCGGTCCCTCGGAGTCTCCGGCAGCACCTCCAGGATGGCGTCCAGCAGGTCGCCGGAGCCGCGCCCGTGCAGCCCGCTGATCGGCCGGGGCTCGCCCAGCCCGAGTCGCCACAGGGCCGCCACGTCGGGCATCAGCCGCTCGTCATCCACCTTGGTGGCGGCGAGCAGCACCGGGCGGTCCGAGCGGCGCAGCGCCCGGGCCACCGCCTCCTCCGTGGCGGTGGCGCCCACCTGCGCGTCGACCACCAGCAGGATCGCGTCGGCGGTGGCCATGGCCAGCTCGGCCTGCGCGGTGATGGACGCCTGCAGCCCTTCCGCGCTCGGTTCCCAGCCACCGGTGTCGACCAGGGTGAACCGCCGACCGTTCCACAGGGCGTCGTAGGCCACCCGGTCCCTGGTCACCCCGGGGACGTCCTGGACCACCGCCTCGCGGCGCCCGAGCAGCCGGTTGACCAGCGTGGACTTGCCCACGTTCGGCCGCCCGACCACGGCCAGCACCGGAGTCGGCGGCACCACCTCGGCGCCGTCCTCCGTCTCATCCTCGGAGGCCGCGTCGAGGGCGATCGCGGCGGCCAACTCCGCGTCGTCCGACCACGGTCCTTCGGTGCTCAATTTATTCGCCTCCGTGCTCACTGGGTTCGACGCGGTCGGTCACACCGCCGCGCAACCCGTCAAGTTCTCCAACCAGGTTGGCCAATGCCACCCTGACTTGCTCGGTCGCCGCCGCCAGCCCGGCTCGACCACGTTCCGTACTCACCGCGAACGGCTCCCCCACCAGGATGTCCACCCTGGGCCGGAACCGCCGGGCGGAGCCCTTCGGGCGGCGGGTGCCCCGGCACACCACCGGCACCACCAGCGCCCCGGTGGACCGGGCCAGCCAGGCCGCCCCGTTGCGGGCCTCGGTCGCGTCACCGACGCCCCGGGTGCCTTCTGGAAACACCGCCACCAGCCCGCCGCCGCGGAGTACCCGCTGCGCGGCCAGCAGCGGGGCCCGGTCCGGCTCGCCCCGGCGCACCGGCAGCTGGCCGATCCTGGGCAACGCCCAACCCGCCGCGCCGCGGAACATCTCCTGTTTGACCAGGAACACCGCGCGCCGGCCGAGCATGCCGAACAGCATCGGCCCGTCCACCAACGCGCTGTGGTTGGCCACCAGCACCACCGGGCCCTGCGCCGGCACCTGCCGCTCGCCGTGCCAGCGCAACCGGTACACCGGCCGGAACAGCCACGACCCCACCCAGCGGGCCAGGTCGTGGAACGCCGGCGAGCTGCCCGCCGGCAGGTCCGGCGCACCGCCGCGCCCACTCACGCCGGACCCCCACCGGCCAGCTCGACCAAGCCGCGCTCGGTGGCCAGTCGACGCAGGGCGGTGAGCACCCCGGACACGTCCAGCTCCGTTGTGTCCAGCACGACCGCGTCCTCGGCCGGCCGCAGCGGCGAGGTTGCCCGACCGGAGTCCAGCTCATCCCGACGCTGCACCGCGACCAACGTGCTCGCCTGGTCGCCGCCCCGCCCGGCGCGGCGATCCTGGTTGCCCCGGCGGTGTGCCCGCACCCGCGCGGACGCGGTCAGGTACACCTTGAGCGGGGCTTCCGGAGCGACCACGGTGCCGATGTCTCGGCCCTCCACCACGATACCTTTCCGTCCGCTGGCCAGCACCGAGTCGATGATCCGCCGCTGCTGGTCGACCAGCCGCTCGCGGACTTCCGGGTGCGCCGACACGGCACTGACCGCCGAGGTCACCGGCTCACCTCGGATCTCCACCGCCACGTCTTCGCCGGCCAGGCTGACCGCCGGGCTGGCCGGGTCGGTACCCACCTCGACCACCGCGCGCACCGCCACCGGGACCGCCTCCGGGTCCCCCGGGTCCACCCCGGCGCGCAGCACCGCCAGCGTGGCGGCCCGGTACATCGCGCCGGTGTCCAGGTAACCCGCCGCCAACTGGCGCGCCAACCGGCGGGCCACCGTCGACTTCCCGGTGCCTGACGGACCATCCAGCGCGACGACCCCGCGCAACCGCTCAGCACCCACGGATGTCCATTGTGCCGTGTCGCGCGGCGGGAGGCGGCGGCGGCGTCCTCACCACGCCTTTTGAAGCGAGCCCTGGTGATGCGAGCCTTCTGAAGTGAAGGGCCGCCCGAGCTCAGCGGGGCAGATCGGTGCGCAGCATGGCCGCGCCGCGCAGGTACACGTGCCGGATGTCTGCCCGGGTCAGCTCGGTGTCCACGTGCGCCAGCAACCGCAGCACCCTCGGCATGGAGCCGGGTACCGCGATCTCGGAGGCGCAGAGCAGCGGTACGTCGGTCAGGCCCATCTTGCGCGCCGCGTAGGCCGGGAACTCCGCGGTCAGGTCGGGGGTGGCGGTGAACACCATCGAGATCACGTCGTCGGGCGCGAGCTTGTTGCGATAGAGCACCTCGGCCACCAGCTCAGCGGTGGCGTCCAGGATCTCGTCCCGGTCGTTGTGGTCTACCTGGGTCGCCCCACGAACAGCCCGTACCGACATGCCGACACGATACGTCGCGGATCGTCGGACAGCCTGCCGAGCGGGGTGAGTACCCTCATCCAGCACGTCGTCCGGATCATCAGACCGCACGGCGTCGGACCAGCCAACCGGTGATCCAGCCGACCCGAAGGGACCCCCATGAAGCCCGGCGACCAGGTCAGCGACTTCGAGTTGCCGGACGAGACGGGGCAGCCGCGCAGCCTGAGCGGGCTGCTCGCCGGGGGCCCTGTGGTCCTCTTCTTCTACCCCATCGCGTCCAGCACAGGATGTACTCAGGAGGCGTGCCACTTCCGTGACCTGGCCGCCGAGTTCGCCTCGGTCGGCGCCCAACCGATCGGCATCAGCCCCGACTCGGTGGCCAAGCAGCAGAAATTCGCCGCCGCGCACTCGCTCGGCTACCCGCTGCTCTCCGACGAGGGCGGCGCGGTGGCCAAGGAGTTCGGCGTGTGGCGCAAGCTGCTGCCGATCCACACCAAGCGGGTCACCTTCGTGATCGGTCCGGATCGCCGGGTCATCCAGGTGATCCGCGGCGAGATCCAGTTCGATCGGCACGCCGACGAGGCGCTGCGCATCCTGAAGGAGCGCCAGGCCGCGGTGTGACGGCGGTCAGAGTCCGACGGCTTGGTACAGCGAGCCCAGCTCCGGTCGGGTCAGCGGGCGCAGCGTGCCGGGGCGCTGCGGGCCCAGCTTGACCTCGGCGATCGCGGTGCGCACCAGCCGGCGCACCGGGTGACCCACCTCGTCGAGCAGCCGGCGCACCACGTGCTTGCGGCCCTCGTGCAGCACCAGTTCGACCATTGCCTTGCCGGCGTGTGCGTCGATCACCCGGAACGAGTCCACCCGCACCGGGCCGTCGGCCAGGTCAACGCCGTCCCGCAGCCGGCGCCCGAGGTCACGCGGGATCGGGCCGGGCACCTCGGCCAGGTAGGTCTTGGGCACCTCGAAGGACGGGTGCATCAGCCGGTGGCCGAGCTCGCCATCGTTGGTCAGCAGCAGCAGGCCCTCGGTGTCGGCGTCCAGCCGCCCGACGTGGAAGAGCCGGTCGTCCTTGCCCGCCACCAGGTCCCCGACGCAAGGCCGGCCGCGGTCGTCGGACATCGCGGAGAGCATGCCTCGCGGCTTGTTCAACGCCAGGTGCACCACGTCGTCGCGCAGTTCGATCCGGCCGCCGTCCACCCGCACGATCGCGACGGAGGGATCGATGCGCCGACCCATCTGGCGCACCACCTCGCCGTCCACGCTCACCCGGCCCTCGGCGATCATCTCCTCGGCCGCTCGCCGGGATGCGACGCCCGCCTGGGAGAGCACCTTCTGCAATCGGATACCGCTCGGCTCGTCGGTCGGCTCGGCCGTCCGCTCGGCAGAGAAACGCTGGTCAGACATCGTCGATTGCGTCCACCTCAGGTAGCAATGGGGCCAGTGGGGGCAGCTCAGCCAGCGAGGACAGACCCAGCCGCTCGAGGAAAAGCTCCGACGTGCGGTAGAGGATGCCCTGCGTCTGCGGGTCGATACCGAACTCTTCGACCAGCCCCCTGGTCACCAGGGTACGCAACACCCCATCGCAGTTGACGCCCCGTACCGCGGAGACCCTGGCCCTGGTCACCGGCTGTCGGTAGGCGACCACCGCGAGGGTCTCCAGCGCGGCCCTGGTCAGCTTGGCGCGCTGGCCGTCGCGGAGCATGCGCTCGACGTACGGGGCGTATCGGTCGCGGGTGTAGAACCGCCAGCCGGCACCGACCTGGCGCAGGTCGATGCCACGTTCCTGCTCCCGGTAGTGCTGGGCCAGCCGACGCAGCGCGGCCGCCACCCGCTCGGTCGGTTGGGCGACCGCGGCGGCCACTTGCGCCTCGTCCACCGGCTCGTCCACCACCAGGAGCAACGCCTCCAGGGCGCTGTCCAGCACCGCGTCCTCGGCCAGTTCGCCGTCATCCAGCTCGGCGTCGGTCGCCTCGGTCTCGGCCACCTCGGTCTCGGTCGCCTCGGCGTCGGTCGGCTCGGTATCGGCCACCTCGGCGTCGGTCGCCTCAGTCTCGCTCGCTTCGGCGTCGGCCGCCTCGAGATCGGCCAGCTCGATGTCGGTCAGTTCGGCGTCCGCCAGCTCGAGGTCGGCTAGCTGGGCGTCGGTCAGCGCGCCGTTGCGGCGCGCCCCGTTGCTCGGGTCGGGATCGGTCACGCGGCCTCTTTCGAGGGCACCCAGCTGACCATGAGCTCGCCGAACGCCTCATCCTGGTCCAGCAGCACGCTCGCCTCCCGGTACAGCTCGAGCACCGCGAGGAACCGGGCGACCACCTCAATCGGCTGGTCACAGTCGGCGGTGAGCTGGTGGAAGCTGGCCCGGCCGAGCTCCAGCAGCCGCTCGCGCAGCACCGCCATGTGCTCGGGCACGGAGACCGTGCCGGTGTGCAGATGGTCCAGCGAGACGGTGGGCGGCGGCTTGGGCCGGAACACGGCCGCGGCCAGCTCGGCGAACCGACGCGCATCCATGCCGAGCATGACCTCGGGCAGCATCTCGGCGTAGCGCGGCTCCAGGGACACCGAGCGGGGGTAGCGGTGCTGTGCGGACGCCTCGAGCTCCACGAACAGCGCGGCGACCTGCTTGTAGGCCCGGTACTGCAGTAATCGGGCGAACAGCAGGTCGCGGGCTTCCAGCAGGGCGAGGTCCTCAACGTCCTCGACGTCGGCGCCGGGCAGCAGCCGGGCCGCCTTGAGGTCCAACAGGGTGGCCGCGATGACCAGGAACTCGGTGATCTCGTCCAGGTCGGCGTCCGCGCCGGAGGCGGCCAGCGCCCTGGTGTGCGCGATGAAATCGTCGGTGACCTGGTGCAGCGCCACCTCGGTGACGTCCAACTCGTGCCGGTTGATCAGCTGCAGCAGCAAATCGAACGGGCCGCTGAAGTTGTCCAGCCGCACGTTGAACCGCACCGAGGGCAGATCTCCGGACCGCTCTGGCGCTACTGCCCGCCCATTTCCGGGCGCGCGCTCGGGCGTGACGACAAGGCTCACCTGGCGGCCGCCTCGCGCGCGATCACTTCACGGGCCAGCTGCCGGTAGGCCTTGGCGCCCGCCGAGTTCGGCGCCCATCGGGTGATCGGCTCACCGGCCACCGTGGTCTCCGGGAAGCGCACCGTCCGGTTGATGGTGGCGTCGAACACCAGCTCGCCGAACGCCTCCACCAGCCGGGCCCGGACCTCGCGGGTGTGCAACGTGCGTGGGTCGTACATGGTGGCCAGGATGCCGGTGATGGCCAGGTCGGGGTTCAACCGGTCCCGCACCTTGTCGATCGTGTCGATCAGCAGGGCCACCCCGCGCAGCGCGAAGTACTCGCACTCCAAGGGGATCAGCACGCTGTGTGCGCAGGCCAGCGCGTTGATGGTGAGCAGACCGAGGGACGGCTGGCAGTCCACCAAGATCAGGTCGTAGTCGGCCAGCACCGGCCGGATGGCCCGGCCCAGGGCCTGCTCCCTGCCGACCTCGCTGACCAGCTGGACCTCCGCGGCGGACAGGTCGATGTTGCTGGGCAGCAGGTCCATCCCGGGCACCTTGGTCGGGATGATCACCTCATCGGCCTTCGCGTCGGCGCCGATGAGCAGGTTGTGGATGGTCCGGTCGAGCTGATGCGGCTGCACGCCGAGGCCGACGGACAGCGCGCCCTGCGGATCGAAGTCCACCAGCAGCACCCGCCGGCCGTACTCGGCCAGGGTGGCGCCCAGGTTGATGGTGGACGTGGTCTTGCCGACGCCGCCCTTCTGGTTGGCCACCGCGATCACCCTGGCCGGGCCGTGGAAGCTCAGCGGGGCCGGTTCCGGAACGCCTCGACGGTCGCCGATGTAGTCGTCCGGCGCGTCCGGCTCATCGAGCGGCGCCGGCCCCGGATCCATCGGCCGGGGTGTCGACATGCGGGGCTCCGTCGGGTCGGTCGCCTCAGGCGAGGTGCGGATCGTCCAGTCCATCGGTGTTCCGACAGTCCTCCTGATACAGCGGACCCCAGGGTAAGCGGCACGCGTGATACCAACCAAAACGCCCCGCCGCGTGTTGCCAATGAGTTTTACGGGTTTCGTGGTACTGCAGTGGCTCAACCCATCGCCCGCGGATGGGCCAGGGTGTACACCTCACGTAACGAATCGACCGTGACAAGGGTGTACACCTGCGTGGTGGTCACCGACGCGTGTCCCAGCAGCTCCTGCACCACGCGCACGTCGGCCCCGCCTTCCAGCAGGTGGGTGGCGAACGAGTGGCGCAGGGTGTGCGGGGACACCGGCTCGGTGATCCCGGCCCGCTCGGCGGCGGTGCGCAGCGCCTGCCACGCGCTCTGCCGGGACAGCCGGCCACCCCGGGCGTTCAGGAACACCGCGGGCGTACCCCGACCCCGGATGGCCAGCCCTGGCCGGGAGCGCACCTGGTAAGCCTCCAGCGCGGCGACGGCGGGGCGCCCGATCGGCACCAGCCGCTGCTTGCCCCCCTTGCCGGCGAGCAACACGGCGCGGTCGGCCAGGTCCACATCATCCACGTCCAGCCCGACCGCCTCGGAGATGCGGGCCCCGGTGGAGTAGAGCAGCTCGAGCAACGCGCGATCCCGCAGGCCGAGTGGTTCGTCCATCCGGCACGCCTCGAGCAGCCGTTCCACCCGGTCCAGCGGGAGCGCCTTGGGCAGCCGCCGGGGCGGCGCCGGCGGGTGCACCTCCCGGGCCGCGTCGGTGGGCAGCAGCCCGTCCCGCACCGCGAACCGGTGCAGCCCGCGCACCGCAACCAGCGTGCGGGCCGCCGAGGACGCGGCCAGCGGCGGGTGGTCGGTGTCCCCCTCGCGCAGCACGGCGAGGAACTCGGCGACCACCGCCTCGGTCACCTCGGCCAGGTCGGTGATCCCCCGTCGGAGCAGGTACTCGGCGTATCGGCGCAGGTCACGGCCGTAGGAGCGGTGCGTGTTGTCGGCGATACCACGTTCAACCACGAGGTGGTCGAGGTAGCCGCGCAGCACGCCAGCCAGCCGGGCGGGCACATCGACGGGCCCGGCACCGACCGCCGCGCCGACGTCGGTCGGCGTGGTCGCGCTGGCTCCCCGCACCGTCATGAGGTGGCTATCGTACGGACGGGCGCATTCGCCGCGGCGAACAGCCGTACCGAAGCTCGACGACCGGTCACCAGCGGGAGTTCGTCAGTCGGTACCCGAGGCGAACGCGGTCGGCCGGTCCGGCCACGGAGCGTCCACCGGACGGGGCCGCGCCACCCCCGACCGCACCGCGTGTACGGCCAGGATGCCGGCGGCCGAGGTGGCGTTGACGATCTCACCGGCGAGCACCTGGCGCACCGCGTCGTCCAGCGGCAGCCAGCCCACCTGGAGGTCCGCCTCCTCGTCGTCGCCGAGATCCGGCCTGGGCACCTCGGAGAGCCCGCTGGCCAGGTACACCCGCACGCTCTCGTCGGTGAACCCGGGCGAGGGCACCAGGTCCACGAGCACCGACCACTCGGCGGCGGCCAACCCGGCCTCCTCGGCCAGCTCCCTGGCCGCCGTCTTGGCCGGGTCCTCCCCCGCCACGTCCAGCAACCCGGCGGGCAGCTCGCACAGCCTGCGGCCAACCGCGTGCCGGTACTGCTCGATCACCGCCAGCCGGTCCTGCTCGTCCACCGCCGCGATGGCCACCGCGCCGGGGTGCTCGACGATCTCCCGGGTGGCCACCCGCCCGCCGGGCATCTCCACCTCGTCGGCGCGCAACGCCATCACCCGGCCCCGGTAGATCCGCCGGGACTCCCGGACCGGGAACCCGTGGCGCACCGGCTCCGGCGCCGCCGAGGGCGGGGTCACCGGCGGACCCCGGCCCGCTCCGGCTCCAGGCTGGGCAGCTCCACCGGCAGCCGGTCGGCGGCCCGGTAGCGCAACGCGGCGGCCACGAACGCCCGGAACAGCGGATGCGGCCGGGTCGGGCGGCTCTTCAGCTCCGGGTGCGCCTGGGTGCCGACGAAGAACGGGTGCGTCTCGGCGGGCAACTCCACGAACTCCACCAGCCGCCCGTCCGGCGAGGTCCCGGACACCACCAGCCCGGCCTCGGCCAGCTTGTCCCGGTACTGGTTGGCCACCTCGTAGCGGTGCCGGTGTCGCTCGGAGACCCGGGTGCCGCCGTAGGCCCGCGCGGTCACCGTGCCCTCGGCCAAAACCGCCGGGTAGGCGCCCAGCCGCATGGTGCCGCCCATGTCTCGCTCGCCGGCGACCACGTCCTCCTGGTCGGGCATGGTGGAGATCACCGCGTGCGGGGTGTCCGGGTTGAACTCGGCGGAGCTCGCCCCGTCCAACCCGGCCAGCGACCGGGCCACCTCGATCACCATGCACTGCAGCCCCAGGCAGAGGCCGAGCACCGGGATGCCGTTCTGCCGGGCGTACCGGATCGCGCCGATCTTGCCTTCGATGCCCCGGATACCGAAGCCGCCGGGAATCAGCACACCGTCCACGCCGGCCAGTGCGGTAGCCGCGCCGGACGCCTCACAGTCGTCCGAGGTGACCCAGACGACCTCCACCTTCGCCCGGTGCGCGAAGCCGCCGGCGCGCAGCGCCTCGGTCACCGAGAGGTAGGCATCCGGCAGGTCCACGTACTTACCGACCAGCGCGATACGCACGGTCTCCTTCGGGTGGTGCACCCGGTCCAGCAGGTCACCCCAGACTGTCCAGTCCACGTCCCGGAACGGCAGCCCGAGCCGGCGCACGACGTAGGCGTCCAGCCCTTCGGTGTGCAGCACCCTGGGGATGTCGTAGATGGACGGTGCGTCGGGCGCGGCCACCACCCCGTCGGTGTCCACGTCGCACATCAGGCTGATCTTGCGTTTCATCCCGTCCGGGATCTCCCGGTCAGCGCGCAGCACCAGGGCGTCCGGCTGGATACCGATGTTGCGCAGCGCGGCAACCGAGTGCTGGGTGGGCTTGGTCTTCAGCTCGCCGGACGGTGCCAGGTAGGGCACCAGGGAGACGTGCAGGAAGAAGCAGTTGTCCCGCCCCACGTCGTGGCGAACCTGGCGGACCGCCTCCAGGAAGGGCAGCGACTCTATGTCGCCCACGGTGCCGCCGACCTCGGTGATCACCACGTCGGGCACCGCGCCGGAGCTGTCCGGCGCGCCCATCGCAAGGATCCGGTCTTTGATCTCGTTGGTGATGTGCGGGATGACCTGGACGGTGTCGCCCAGGTACTCACCGCGCCGCTCCTTGGCGATCACGCTGGAGTAGATCTGCCCGGTGGTGACGTTCGCCCGCCCGGACAGGTCGCGATCCAGGAACCGCTCATAGTGGCCGATGTCCAGGTCGGTTTCGGCGCCGTCCTCGGTGACGAATACCTCGCCATGTTGGAACGGATTCATCGTGCCGGGATCGACATTGAGGTAAGGGTCCAGCTTCTGCATGATCACCCGTAGACCACGGGCGGTCAGTAGCTGGCCGAGACTGGAGGCGGTCAACCCCTTGCCGAGCGAGGAGGCCACACCGCCGGTGACAAAGACATGCCTGGTCGCGCGGGTCTGCACGGACACTCACGGTAACACCGAGGTGGGCGCAGCGGCGACTTAACCCGCCGATCCGCCCGGGATTGCCGCCTGGGCGTTGGCCGCGTCACCGTACCGACCGGCCCGTCCCTGGGCCTGTTCCCGCAGCGCAAGCACGGTGGCGACGCGTCCCATCGCGGTCTGCACATCGTCGACGGTGGACAGCGCGGAAGAGGTTGAGGTGTCCGCCCGGACCACCCCGACCGCCCCGGTGGCGTCCGCCGCGCCGGAACGCCCGGCGAGCACCGCGCCAGCCCCAGCGTGGTCCAGCTCGGTGGCCAGCCGGGCCAGCGTGGCGGCTCGCTCGGCGGCGTCCTGGCCGGCCTGCACGCCGCCGGTGAGGATGACCGCGAGCTGCGCGGGTGCCGGCCGGGCGCCGGGTCGGAT
The DNA here is from genome assembly GCA_036402515.1 of Pseudonocardia sp. Classification (GTDB taxonomy): domain Bacteria; phylum Actinomycetota; class Actinomycetes; order Mycobacteriales; family Pseudonocardiaceae; genus Pseudonocardia. The sequence goes on along the minus strand of DASWST010000207.1, from coordinate 7,286 downwards.
GAAGCCCGCCTCGGTCAGCCCGGCCAGTGCGGCGGCCGCCTGGTCCGGCGCGGCCTGGGGCTGGCCGTTCTGGCCGCGCAGCAGCAGCACGCTGCCGAGCAGCCCGCCGGCCAAGCCGCCGGCGTCGGTCGCACTGGGCAGCTGCGCGCCGGCGGGCAGCAGCCGGGTGGTCAGGTCGCGGATCTGGTCCGCCCTGGCCGGGTCCACGACGGCGTCGGCGAGATCCAGCTCGCCGGTGACGGTGCCACCGGCATGGCTGATGAGTTCGCGCACCGCGTCCCGGTCGGCCGGGTCGGCGTCCGGGGCGAGCACCAGGACCACCTTCCGCTGGTCCAGTTGCCCGCTCACCACCGAGGGCGCCACCGACGTGGCGAAGGAGTTGGCGGCCCGCTGGCTGGCCTCCAGGTCGGCGCGCTGGGCGCTCAACTGGTCGATCTGGTGAGTGAGGTTGTCCCGGTCTCCGGCGACCACGGACAGCAGCCGCTGGCTCACGGTGGTGGAACCGAGGGCGATGCCCAGAGCCAGCGCCAGGAACACCGCCACCAGTGAGACGAGGTGATAGCGCAGGGTTACCACCTCTCACCACCCGCCCACGGAGTGCGTGACCCAGGATGTGACCCGTTCCAGGTAACCGAGCAGCGCCGGGCCGGCGTCGGAGACCAGCAGCGCGGTCAACGTGGCCAGCAGCACCGCACCGACCAGCACCAGGACCGCGCCGGCGGACACCGGGCTGCGGTACAGCGCGGCCACCGCCTTGCCGTCCACCAGCAGGTTTCCCACCCGCAGCCGGGTCAGGAAGGTGGAGGCGTTGCTGCTCGAGCGGCCGCGGTCGAGGAACTCCGCCAGGGACGCCTGGAACCCCACCGTGATGATCAGCGCCGCGCCGTGGTGGTGGGCCAGCAGCAGTGCGAGGTCCTCCGGGTTGCCGGACGCGGGGAAGGTCACCGCGCTGGCGCCCAGGTCCTGCACCCGCAGCAGCCCCGGCGCGTGGCCGTCCGCGAAGGCCGGAACCACCACGTCGGCGCCGCAGGTCAGCGCCCGGTCGGACACGTCGGCCGGGTCACCCACGATCAGGTCGGGGCGGTATCCGCCTTCCCAGAGCGCATCCGCGCCGGCGCCCACCCCCACCAGCACCGGGTGGTACTCCTTGATGTATCGCCGCAGGCCGGCCAGGTCGGCAGCGTGGTCGGTGCCGCCGGCCACCACCACCACGTGGTGGCCCTCCAGCGGCACCCGCACATCGGGCACGCCGACGCCGTCCAGCAGCAGCGCCCGGTCCTGGTGCATGAACTCGATGGTGTTCGCGGAGAACGCCTCCAGCTGATTGGCCAGCCCCCGCTTGGCGCCCTCCATCGCGTCGGCCACCGAGTCCTCGGACTGCGGTACCCCCTCGGTCACCAGGTGCTCACCGAGGAACACGCCGCCGTCGTAGAGCCGCAGCTTCGAGCCGTCCCGTACCCGCCGGAACACATCGTCCCCGACGCCGTCGACCAGCGTGATACCGGCCGCGAGCAGCGCTTCGGGTCCTAAGTTGGGAAAGCGTCCGGAGATCGACGGCGATGCGTTGACCACCGCGCTGACCCCGGCGGCGATCAGCGCATCGGCGGTGGTCCGGTCCAGATCGATCTGGTCCAGCACGGCGATCTCGCGCACGCCGACCCGGCGCAGCAACGCGTCGGTATCGCGGTCCACCCTGGCCACGCCGGACAACCCCGGCAACTCACGGCGATCTCGCAGAGTGACGGCGGAGAGCAAACCGGGCCTCTTCATAGCGCGATGGTGTCAAGGCCCGCCCCGCACCAGCGGGATTTCGCTCCCGCGAGTCGCGATTCCATCACCCGATCGAGTCGCCAGTTCCTCAGCTGACGCATGTGCGCACCCCACGGGCGAAGGCGCATAGCTGAACCGGGTGACGGGTACTACTCGGAGATGACAAGCCAAGAGCCCCAGGACCTGGTCGTACAAGCCTTACTCGACCGGATCCGTGAAGATCCTTATCCCAGCCGCGAGCAGATGGCGATCATCGAACGGTCGTTGACGCCCGAGATGGCCCGGGAGTACCTCGACACGCTGCTCGAGAAGGTGGGACAGGACCGGTTCCCGAGCAACGAGCTGCTGCGCCGTTTGGAACAGGTGGCGAAATCCAACCCCGTGAAGGAGTCCTTCGCAGCTGAGGAGTCCCATCCGGCCGAGCGCTCTGACCAGGACGTCGAGCCCCGCTGAGCACACCGGCGCCCCGCCGCCCGGCCCGGCCCGGCCCGGCCCGGCCCGGTACAGCTCAGGTCGCGTAGTGCGCTTGGTACCGGTCCCGAATGACGTTTTTCTGGATCTTGCCGGTTGAGGTGCGGGGCAACTCGTCGGTGATGATGACCGACTTGGGCACCTTGTAGCCATCGAGCCGGTCCTTGAGCATGGTGATCAGCTCGGCCCCGTCCAGCATCTCCCCCGGCCTCGGCACGACGACCGCGGTGATCGCCTCGCTCCACCGCTCGTGCGGAAGCCCGACCACGACGACCTCCGCGACCCGTGGCTCAGCGGCGTAGACCGCCTTCTCCACCTCGATCGAGGCGACGTTCTCGCCACCGGTCTTGATCACGTCCTTGTACCGGTCGGCGAACCAGAGCACGCCGTCCTCGCCGAAGTGCCCGATGTCGCCGGAGTGGAACCAACCGTGCGCGAATGCCTCCCGGGTGGCTTCAGAGTTGCTCAGATAGCCGCTCATCGTCGACGGACCCCGGTAGACGATCTCGCCCCGCTGGCCCGGCGGCGACAACTCGCCGTCTGGGCCCATGATCGCCACTTGCACTCCGGTGATCGGCGTACCGACCGCGCCGATGTGACTGAGCTGGTGCTCGGGACGGAACAGCGTGGTGACCGGGCTCATCTCGGTCTGGCCGAACAGCAGCGCGAACTCGCAGCCGAACCCGTCCAGGCAGGCCCGGATCAGCGCATCGGGCATCGGCGCCATCGCGTACACGCAGCGGCGCACGCTGGACAGATCGCGCCCGGCGAACGACGGGTGGTCCAGCATCGCCCGGTACATCATCGGGAGCCCGAACACCTGTGTGATCCGTTCGCGTTCGATCAGCTCCAGCAGCGCGGCCGGGTCGAACCCACGCAGCACGTGAACGGTCGCCCCGACCATGACCGCCGGCGTGCAGAAGGCATTGAGCTGCGCGGTGTGGAACATCGGCATCATCGCGGCGAACCGGTCGGTGTGGTTCCACCCGGAGTCCAGCGCACTGGACATCGACTCGAGGTAGATCGCCAGGTGGGAGCCCACCACGCCCTTGGGGAAGGACGTGGTGCCGGAGGTGTAGAGGTAGCTCAGCGGGTCGCGGTCGGTGACCAGGAACTCGGGCTCGGCGTCCCGGTCGGCCGCCAGCTCGTCCAAGGTGGTCCACCGCCGCCCGGCCGGCTCGGTTCGGTACTCCGCCCCGGTACCGGGCGCCACGACCACGTCCGCGACGTCGGACACCTTGGCGACCGCGTCGGTCATCTGCCCGACCAGCTGACTCTCCACCACCAGGCCGCGCGCGCGGGAGTGTCCGAGCACGTAGGCCGCCTCTTCAGGGCGCCAGCTGAGGTTGATCGGCACGCAGACCACGCCCAGTTTGGCGCACGCGTAGTAGACGGCGAGGAACTCGGCGCTATTGCCGGATGCCAGCCCGAGGGCGTCGCCTCTGGTGTAGCCGAGCCCGGCGAGTCCGTGCGCGACACGATTCACCCGCGCGTTGAACTCCCGGTAGGTCCACCGCCGTTCGCCATCCAGCACGGCGAGCTTCCCCGGGCGAGCGGCGGCGGTGCGGGTCAGCGAGTCGCCCACGTTGACCCGCTGAATGAGGTTCTCCGCGAGCGTCATACCAGCCTTCCGTCCCGGTCAGCGGGCCGCGGCGGACCGGCTGAACGACTTCTCCCGGGTTGCGGTAGCCAGTAGCTCCTCGGCGTGCGCCCGCCCGGTGCTGGTGTCATCCAACCCGGCGAGCATCCGGGCCAACTCGACGATCCGCTCCGTCTCGTCCAGGGTGCGCACCCGGCCCCGGGCGACGCCGTTGGACGCCGCGCCACTCTTGTCCACCACCACGTGCCGATCAGCGTAGGCCGCCACCTGCGGCAAGTGTGTCACCACGATGACCTGGTGGGACACCGCCAGCCGAGCCAGCCGGCGCCCGATCTCCACCGCGGCCCGACCACCCACACCGGCGTCCACCTCGTCGAACACCATGGTGGGCACCGGATCGGCGTCGGCCAACACGACCTCCAGCGCGAGCATCACCCGGGACAGCTCACCGCCGGAGGCGCCCTTGTGCAGCGGTACCGGCCCGGACCCGGCATGCGGCACCAGCCGGACCTCCACCTCGTCCACCCCGTCGGGGCCGGCGGCGACCCAGCGCCGGCCCAGCTCCACGCCGGCGCCGTCGGTGCCCGGCTCACCCAGCTCGCGGCGGCTCAGCTGGACGAGCAGCCGGGCGTCCGGCATGGCCAACCCGGCCAGTTCCTCGGTGACCGCCGCCGCCAGCCGGGTGGCGGCTTCCTGTCGCGCCGCCGAGACCGCCTCGGCGTGCCGGGCCAGGTCGGCGGCCAGCTCATCCCGGCGACCCTGCAGCGCGGCGATCGCCTCGTCGCTGGTGTCGATCCCGGCCAGCCGGCTGCTGGCCTGCTCGGCCCAGCGCAGCACGCCGTCGCTGTCGGCGGCGTACTTGCGGGTGAGGGCGCGCAGCTCGGCCTGCCGGACCAGCACCGCTTGCAGCCGCTCGGGGTCGGCGTCCAGCGCGTCGAGGTACCCGGTGAGCTCGCCGGCCACGTCGTCGAGCAACATCGACATCTCGGCCAGCCGGGGTTCCAGCCGCTCCAACGCCGGATCGCCCGAGCCGGCTAGCAGCCGCCGCGCCTCCCCCACCAGCCCGAGCGCGCCGGGCAGCTCGACGCCATCCGACACATCGGCACCATCGCCGCCGGCCAGCGCCAGCCGCGCGCCCCCGGCGGCGGAGCGCAGGTCGTCCGCGGCGGCCAGCCGGCGCGCCTCTGCCACCAGCGCGGTGTCCTCCCCTGGCTGCGGGTTGACCGAGGCGATCTCGGCCAGCCCGTGGCGGAGCAGGTCAGCCTCGCGGGCCAGTTGACGGGCCCCGTCCCGACGTTCGACCAGCTCCCTGCACGCCTCGCGCCAGTCGGCGCGCACCCCGCGGTACCGCTCGAGCGGGACGGCCACCGCGTCGCCGGCGTAGCGGTCCAGCACGGCGCGCTGCTCGGCCGGGCGCAGCAGCCGAAGTTGGTCGTTCTGCCCGTGCACCGCGAGCACCGACTCGGCCAGCCGGGAGAGCACGCCGACCGGCACCGACCGGCCCCCCAGATGCGCCCGGGACCGCCCGTCGGCGTTGATGGTGCGCACCGCGATCAAGGTGCCGTCCTCGTCGACCTCCGCGCCGACCTCCTCGGCGATGCGCAGCGCCGGCTCGCCGGCCTCGAACCGCCCCTCTACCAGCGCCCGGCCGGCACCCTCGGCAACCCGGGAGGACTCGGCCCGGCCACCGCCGAGCAGCGTCAGGCCGGTGACCACCATGGTTTTGCCGGCGCCGGTTTCCCCGGTGAGCACGGTCAGCCCACGGTGCGGCTCGAGCGTGGCGTCGTCGATGACACCAAGGCCCTGGATCCGCATCTCGGCCAGCATGGCGGCAGTGTAGGGGCCGACCCCGACGAGCGAGGGCAGGACCGGCGGCGCGGCCTGGTTGGCGTTCGTCGCGGTGGCCGCGCATCGTTCTGGGAAATCTTGGTCGGCTTTGGAGTTGCTGGTCATTTCGAAAGATGCTTTGGACGGAAGAGCAGTCAGTTGCAACAGTCTGGCTTCCGCCTTTTGTCTGTGGGGGCTGGGACCCTGATCGGGGACGGCCGGCGAAGCTTCCAAAAAAATTCGTTGAAAAATTACGTGCCGAGGTACGTGAGCTTCGGAAAATGTCGGACCCCGCTGCGACAATGTTGGTATGTCGGAGAGCCCGCTTGTCCCCTCGCGGGAGTTCGTGTATGCGGGTTTGGCCGCGATGCGGGTGGATGTGCGCTCGGAGTCCAGGCAGGATCGGATTGATCAGCTGTCGTATCTGAAGACGGTGGTGCGCCAGGCCGAGCTTGACATGGTCGAGTTGGTGGCGTCGTTGGATAACAACGGTGATTTTGTCGAACTCGGGGTTCGCCCGGTCTCGGCGGTGGCGGATCTGTTGCGGTGTCGGGAGTTCGAGGCGCGCCGGATGGTGGCGGTGGCCCGGGCGGTGTTTCCCACGTCGTTGGCTGGGTTGGCGTTGCAGCCGAGGTTGCCGGCCACCGCGATGGCCTTAGCCGGCTGGGAGATCGATCAGGCGCACGCCGAAGTGATCGAACACGCGCTGCGCAAAGGTGCCGCCGAGCGGATCAGCCCGGAGCAGTGGTCCACGCTGGAAGAGCAGCTGGCCGGCCTCGCCCGGCACTACCGGCCCGATGAGCTGGCCGGGTTGGCCGCGCGGATGCTGGACCGGCTCGATCAGGACGGCCCACCGCCGAATGACGATGAGCCGCAGGTCAACGAGCTGCATTTGTCCGCCTCGAGCGACGGTGCGGGTGGTCGGGTCAAGGGTCGGCTGGACGCGGCGACGTTTGAGGTGCTGTGCCGGGCGGTCCGCGCGGTGTTGTGCCCAGCCACCGATGAACTCAAGTCGTTGGGTGAGCGCCAAGCCGACGCGCTCGGCGAGATCTGCGAGCACGCCCTGGACGAAGGGCGGCTGCCGTTGGAGGGTGGAGAGCGGCCACATGTGACCGCGATCCTGGACTACCAGTGGATGCGCGAACAGGCCCGCGGGTTGATGTTCGACTTCGGCGGCCGGGGCACCGCCGCGGACCTGCGCACCCTGCTGTGTGACTGCGGAATCACCCCGGTGGTGTTCGACGGCGCCAGCCAACCCCTCGACCTGGGTCGGGAACGCCGGTGCGTCAGCCTGGCCCAGCGCAAAGCCGTCGCCGCCCGCGACCGCGGCTGCGCGCACCCGGGATGTCACCGCAAACCCGCCTGGTGCCAGGTGCATCACATCCCAATGCCACTAAGTTAGGGATTTCATTCCGCTTCCGGCTTCTTGTTTTTATGCGGCGTGTCAGGTCTCGGTTGCACTGTTTGCGCCGGTTCGTGAATTACGATTTTGAGTGTGCGAGAGTCGTCTTTCTCTGGTCCAGTCCGGCTTACTGATCGTATCTCGATCGGTGTTCTGACGAGCGTGATTCCTCGAGACCTTGTCGAGGAGGTAATCGCACGCACTCAAAGCCGGGAG
>DASWST010000206.1:0-44433 GCA_036402515.1 Pseudonocardia sp. | reverse complement strand
CTCCGCGATCGCCGCGTTGAAGGTCGGGCTCGGGCGCATGACCTCGTCGGTCCTCGCCCGGTCGACGTAGTAGTAGCCGCCCAGCTCGACCGGCCGGCCCTGCACGCCGTTCAGCTCGCCGACGATCGTCTCCTCGTCGGCCCCCAGCCGCTCCGCCAGCGGGGCGAAGATCTTCGCCAGCTCCGCGTCGTCGGTCTGCGCGGCCAGGGCCTGGGCCCAGTACAGCGCCAGGTAGAAGTGGCTGCCCCGGTTGTCCAGCTCGCCGACCTTGCGCGAGGGGGACCTCCCGTCCTCCAGCAGCTTCCCGGTTGCGTCGTCGAGGGCCTTGCCGAGAAGCTTCGCCCGCGGGTTGTCGTCCTTGGCAGCCAGGTGCTCCAGCGAGACGGCCAGCGCGAGGAACTCGCCCAGGGAGTCCCACCGCAGGTGGTTCTCCTTGACCAGCTGCTGCACGTGCTTGGGCGCCGAGCCGCCGGCCCCGGTCTCGAACAGGCCGCCGCCGTTCATCAGCGGGACGATCGAGAGCATCTTCGCGCTGGTGCCCAGCTCGAGGATCGGGAACAGGTCGGTCAGGTAGTCGCGCAGCACGTTCCCGGTCACCGAGATCGTGTCCTCGCCGCGGCGGGCCCGGTCCAGGGTGTACCGGGTGGCCTCGGCGACGGGCAGGATCTCGATGGTCAGGCCGTCGGTGTCGGACTCGGCCAGGTACTCGCGGACCTTCTTCAGCACCTCGGCGTCGTGGCCGCGGGTCTCGTCCAGCCAGAACACGGCCGGGGCGCCGGTGGCGCGGGCGCGGGAGACGGCCAGCTCGACCCAGTTGCGGATCGGGGCGTCCTTGGTCTGGCAGGCACGCCAGATGTCCCCGGCGGCGACCTCGTGCGAAAGCAGCACGGTGCCCGCACCGTCGACGACCCGGACGGTGCCGGGTGCCTCGATCTCGAAGGTCTTGTCGTGGCTGCCGTACTCCTCGGCCTTCTGCGCCATCAGGCCCACGTTCGGGGTGGTGCCCATGGTGGCCGGGTCGAACGCGCCGTGCTCCCGGCAGAAGTCGACTGTCTCGGCGTAGAGCGCGGCGTAGGACGAGTCCGGGATGACGAACTTGGTGTCCTGCAGGTCGCCCTTGGCGTTCCACATCTTGCCGGAGGACCGGATCGCCGCCGGCATGGACGCGTCGATGATCACGTCGCTGGGCACGTGCAGGTTGGTGATGCCCCGGTCGGAGTCGACCATGGCCAGGGCCGGGCCGCTGTCGTAGGCGGAGGTGATGGCCTTCTCGATCGCCTCGCGCTTCTCGTCGGGCAGCGCGGACAGCGCGGTGAGCACGCTGGCCAGTCCGTCGTTGGGGTCGGCGCCCACCGAGGCGAGGTCCTCGCCGTACTGGGCGAACACATCGGCGAAGTACTGCGTCACCGCATGCCCGAAGATGATCGGGTCGGAGACCTTCATCATGGTGGCCTTCAGGTGCACCGAGAAGAGCACGCCCTTGGCCTTGGCGTCGGCGACCTGCTCGGCGAGGAAGGCGTCCAGCGGCTCCTTGCGCATCACCGCGGCGTCCACGATCTCGCCGGGCTGGACCTGCAGCGAGGACTTGAGCACGGTCACCGAGCCGTCCTCGGCCACGTGCTCGATCTTCAGCTCGGTGGTCTCCGGCACGGTGACCGAGGCCTCCGAGTGGCGGAAGTCGCCATCGCCCATGGTGACCACGTGCGAGGCCGACTCCGGCGACCAGGCGCCCATCGAGTGCGGGTGCTTCTTGGCGAAGTTCTTCACCGAGGCGGGGGCCCGGCGGTCCGAGTTGCCCTCCCGCAGCACCGGGTTGACCGCGCTGCCCTTCACCGAGTCGTAGGCGGCGCGTGCGGCTCGCTCCTCGTCGGTCTTCGGGTCCTCCGGGTAGTCCGGGACCGCGTAACCGGCGTCCCGCAGCTCCTTGATCACGGCTTTGAGCTGCGGGATCGAGGCGCTGATGTTGGGCAGCTTGATGATGTTGGCCTCGGGCGTCTTGGCCAGCTCGCCGAGCTCGGCCAGCGCGTCCGGCACCCGCTGTGCGTCGGTCAGCCGGTCCGGAAAGTGGGCCAGGATGCGTCCGGCCAACGAGATGTCACGCGTTTCGACGTCGACTCCGGCCTTGCCGGCGAACGCCTCGATCACCGGCAGGAGCGAGTGCGTGGCCAGCGCGGGTGCCTCGTCGGTGTAGGTGTAGATGACCTTCATCGTTGCTCTCGCCTGCCTGTGGCTCGTGATCGGACGTGGACCGGGGAGCGCGGCGCCCCTGGTTGACACGCTATCCCTTGCCGTCGCCTGTGGCGCGCCCGGAGGCGGAGCGCGGCGAGTGGTCTTGAATACCCGGTCTGACCGGCCGGACGGGGTAGCGTCAACGGGTCGAGTCGGTCCGTGCGGGGTGTCCAGCCTATGAAGATCAATCTTTCCATGCCGAAGACCCGGAGCTGGGCTTTCGCCGGGATCGTGGCCCTGGTGCTCGGCGTCCTGGTGCTGATCGATGCCGGCTCGGTGACGCCCAGCTCCGGGCTGAGCGCGGCCTGCCGGGTGGAGGTGACGGCGGACACCCTCAATGTGCGGAGCAGGCCGGATCCAGGCGCCCCATCGACCATCGTGCTACGCCGGGGCGACCTGCACGGCGCGGAGACCACGGTGCAGAACGGCTATCGGCAGATGACCGGGGGCGGTTGGGCCCTGGACGACTTCCTGCGGCCGCTGCCCGGCAGCAAGTGCGCGGCCCAGTGACCTGTAGCTCGGCGACCAGTGGCTCGGCGACCAGTAGCTCGGCGACCGGTGGCTCGGCGACCGGCCTGACTGTCAGCACGGTCAACGTCAACGGAATCAGGGCGGCCGCCCGGAAGGGCTTTCTGGGGTGGCTGCGCGCTACCGAGGCCGACGTGGTGTGCCTGCAGCAGTGTCGTGCGCTGGCCGAGGAGTTCCCCGAGCTGCCCGCGCCGTGGCGGCTGCACTACGCGCCGAACAGCGTGGCGCGCGGCCGCAACGGGGTCGGCCTGCTCACCAGGAACGAGCCGGAGGGGGTCCGGGTCGGTATCGGGTCCGCCGAGTTCGACGGGTCCGGGCGTTACCTGGAGGTGGATCTGCCGGGCGTGACGATCGGATCGCTGTACCTGCCCAACGGCACGGTGGGCACGCCGGCGCAGGACGAGAAGGACCCGCTTCCTGCTCGAGTTCGCGCCCTACCTGGCCGAGCGCCGCGACAAGGCCGCCGCCGAGGACCGCGAGGTGCCGGTCTGCGGAGATTGGAACATCGCGCACACCGCGGCGGACATCCGCAACTGGCGGGGCAACGTCAAGAACTCGGGTTTCCTGCCGCACGAGCGGGAGTGGCTGGGGGCGGTGTTCGACGCCGGGTACACCGACGTGGTGCGTGCCCTGCACCCCGAAACCGGCGGTCCGTACACCTGGTGGTCCTACCGGGGCCGGGCGTTCGACAACGACACCGGATGGCGGATCGACTACCACGTGGCGACTCCCGGCCTGGCCGAGCGGGCGGTGGCGGCGCGGGTCGAGAGGGCCGACGAGCACGCGCTGCGCTGGTCCGACCACGCCCCGGTCACCGTCCACTACCGCTGACCCGAGGTGCGGCTTCGGTTCCGGCCCCGGCGAGTCGCCGCACCCGGCTCACTCCCGACTCGGCCGCCCCTGCTCCGGCTCGCGATCCGCGGCTCCGCCGAGTCGCTAGGCCGGTAGGCGGTGCAGCAGCGCGTCCCAAGTGCCGGTGACGAGTGCGATGACCAGCGCGACCGTCGCCGAGCGCTCCGGCCGCACCGGTTTGCCCCGACCCAGCCGAGCCATCTGCTGCTGGTGCCACAGGCCGTCGATCAGGTCGTCGATCACCTTGTGGCCGACGGTGTGCGGCCTGACCAGGCTGGTTTCGGCGGTGCCGGCGAGCAACCGTTGGGGTAGGTCGGGCTCGTGCGCCAGCGGGCGGGCCAGGCCGATCAGGTCGACGGCACCGCCGCGCAGCGCCTCGATCATGCCCTGGCGGGTGCGGAAACCGCCGCTGAGCATGATGGGCACGGTGAGCTCGCGGGCGAACCGCTCGGCGAACTCCAGGAAGTAGGCCTCGCGTGCCGCGGTGGATGCCCGCTTCGGTGTCCCGTGCATCATCGCGGCGTTCTCATAGGTGCCGCCGGATACCTCGATCAGCTGTACTCCCTCGTCCTGCAGCGCCCTGGCCACGGCGAGCGCATCGTCGGCGTCGAATCCGCCGCGCTGGAAATCCGCCGAGTTCAGCTTCACCGCGAGCAGGAACGAGTCCGGCGTGGTCGCCCGCACCGCGCGCACGGTGTCCACCAGCAGCCGCATGCGGTTCTCCAGCGAGCCGCCCCACCGGTCCTCCCGTTGGTTGACCAGCGGCGAGAGGAACTGGCTGAACAGGTAGCCGTGCGCGGCGTGCAGTTGGACGCCGTCGAACCCGGCGTTCGCGGCGACCCGGGCGGCGGTACCGAAGCGGTCGATCACCGCGAGGATCTCCGCCTCGGTGAGCGCCCTCGGCGGGGTGAACATCCGGCGGCCTGCCCCGCTGATCGCCAGCGGCACGGCCGAGGCGGACACCACGTCCTGGCGTCGGCCGGCCACCGACAGGCCGCGCATGCTCTGCCGCCCGGGATGGGAGAGCTGGAGGATGAACTTCGTGTCGGTGCCGGCGGTGGCGGCGGCCCAGTCGCGCAATGCCGGCAGGAAGCGCTCGTCCTCGATCACCACGTTGCGGTGCGCTTCCAGTGCTGACCCGTCCACCATGACGTTCCCGCTGATCAGCAGGCCGGCGCCGGTGCTGGCGAGCCGGCGGTAGACGTCGATCAACTGCCGGGTGGGAGCGCCGTGCCGGGTGGCCAGACGCTCGCTGGTGGCGGGTTTGGCGATCCGGTTGGGCAGGGTGACGCCGTTGTTCAAGGTCAGCTCACCAGACAGCTCGGAGGCGACGTAAGCGGGGGCGGGCTCGGGCATAGCGGCTCTCCTATACAACGTACATGTACGGCGTATATGGAACTGTACGCCGTACAGTGGATCCGTGCCGACTGGGCGAACGGACCGGGAAAAGCTGGACCGGGATGCCGTGGTGGCTCGCGCGCTGGCCCTAGCCGACGCCGACGGCCTGGAGGCGGTCACCATTCGGCGCCTGGCGATGGACCTCGGCGTCACCCCCATGGCGCTGTACTGGCACTTCCGCAACAAGGAGGAGCTGCTCGACGCGCTGGTTGAGCACCTTTTCAGTGCCGTCGTGCTGCCTGGGCGGGACGACCGGGAGTGGTCCGCCGCGCTGCGCGCCGAGCTGGCCGCGTTCGCCGAGGCACTGCGCCCGCATCCGGCCGTCGCCGGCCTGGCTCAGGCGCGCATCCTGTTCAGCGCCCCCGGTCTGGAGCTCGCCGAGCGGGCGCTCGGGCTGCTGCGTGAGGCCGGGTTCAGTGTGGAGCAGGCGGCCCAGGTCGGCGGCTATCTGCTCGGCTCCGTGATCACCTTGGTCACCGCCGAGCCCGGACTGGCGGGTGGGCTGGACGAGGATGCGCGGGACGCCCAGATCCGGGCCCGCAAGGCGGCCCTGCAGGCGCTGCCGCCGAGTGCGTACCCGAACGTGATTGCCTGCGCGGAGCCGCTGACCCGGTGTGAGAATGACGAGGTCTACTTCGCCCGGGGCCTCGATCTCCTGGTCGAAGGTGTCCGGGGATTAGCCTAAGTCTGTGAAAAAGACCCAGCTCGGTCGCAGGGGCCGGTAAATCGACCTAGTGTGCAGGGGTGGCTGATCTCTCGAATCACCCCGAACTCCCGTTGACCCCCGCCCTGCCCACTCGGATGGAACCGTCCGAGGTTGTGCCGTCGCCGTCGGCCATGCGCCGCGCGATCCGCCGGGCCCGGGACGGGGTCACGCTGAACGTCGACGAAGCGGCGGTGCTGCTGGCCGCCCGAGGTGAGGCCCTCGACGAGCTGCTGGACATCGCCGGCCGGGTGCGGGATGCCGGGCTGGTCGACGCCGGCCGGCCCGGCGTGGTGACCTACAGCCGCAAGGTGTTCATCCCGCTGACCAGGCTCTGCCGGGACCGTTGCCACTACTGCACGTTCGCCACCGTGCCGCACCGGCTGCCGGCCGCCTTCCTGGAGCGCGACGAGGTGCTGGAGATCGCCCGGGCCGGCGCGGCGGCCGGGTGCAAGGAGGCGCTGTTCACCCTGGGCGACCGCCCGGAGGACCGCTGGCCGGCCGCCCGGGAGTGGCTGGACGCGCGCGGCTACGACTCCACCCTGGACTACGTGCGGGCCTGCGCGATCGCGGTGCTCGAGGAGACCGGGCTGCTGCCGCACCTCAACCCCGGGGTGCTCTCCTGGGCCGAGCTGACCAGGCTCAAGCCGGTCGCGCCGAGCATGGGCATGATGCTGGAGACCACGGCTGACCGCCTGTGGTCGGAGAAGGGTGGGCCGCACTACGGCAGCCCGGACAAGGAACCGGCCGTCCGGCTGCGCACCCTGACCGACGCCGGCCGGGTGGGCGTGCCGTTCACCACCGGCATCCTGATCGGCATCGGGGAGAACCGCGCGGAGCGGGCCGACTCGCTCTTCGCGATCCGCTCGGCGGCCCGCGCGCACGGGCACATCCAGGAAACCATCGTGCAGAACTTCCGGGCCAAGCCGGACACCGCGATGGCCAACGACCCAGACGCCGACCTGGACGACCTGGCCGCCACCATCGCGGTGGCTCGACTGGTGCTGGGGCCCAAGATGCGGCTGCAGGCGCCGCCGAACCTGGTCGGCAACGAGTTCGGCCTGATGCTGCGCGCCGGCATTGACGACTGGGGCGGGGTGTCCCCGGTGACCGCCGACCACGTCAACCCGGAGCGGCCATGGCCGGTGATCGAGGAGCTGGCCGCCCGCTCGGCGGAGGCCGGGTTCACCCTGCGGGAGCGGCTCACCGCCTACCCGCGCTACGTGCTCGCCGGCTCGCCGTGGATCGACACCCGGCTGCACCGGCACGTGGCCGCGCTGGCCGACCCGGCCACCGGTCTGGCCAGGCAGGACGCGGTGCTCGCCGGCCGCCCGTGGCAGGAGCCGGACGGCGGCTTCGAGTCCACCGGGCGGGTGGACCTGCAGGCGACCATCGACACCACCGGGCGCACCGACGACCGGCGCGGCGACTTCGACTCGGTCTACGGCGACTGGGACGAGCTTCGCGGCGAACTGGCCGCCCAGCGCTCGGCGCACCAGTCAGCCGCCGGAGCGGCCCCGGAACGGCTGGACGCGGACGTCCGCGTCGGGCTCGCCCTCGCGGCGGACGACCCGGCCGCGCTGCTCGACCCGGCCAACACCGCCGCCGCCATGGCGGTGCTGACCAGCGAAGGGACCGCCCTCGACGAGGTGTGCCGGCTGGCCGACCAGCTGCGCGCCGACGTGGTCGGCGACGAGGTCACCTACGTGATCAACCGCAACATCAACTTCTCCAACGTCTGCTACGTGGGTTGCCGGTTCTGCGCGTTCGCCCAGCGGGAGCGCGACGCCGATGCCTTCCGGCTGTCCCTGGACGAGGTGGCCGCGCGGGCGGTGGAAGCGGCGGCCGAGGGTGCCACCGAGGTGTGCATGCAGGGCGGCATCGACCCACAGCTGCCGGTGACGTTCTACGCGGACCTGGTGCGCGCGGTCCAGGCCGCTGTGCCCGGGATGCACGTACACGCGTTCAGCCCGATGGAAATCGTGTCCGCCTCGGCCAAGGCCGGCGTGTCCATCCGGGAGTGGCTGACCGAGCTGCGCGCGGCCGGGCTGGGCTCGATCCCCGGCACGGCGGCGGAGATCCTGGACGACGAGGTCCGCTGGGTGCTGACCAAGGGCAAGCTGCCCAGCTCACAGTGGATCGAGGTGGTGAGCACCGCGCACGAGCTGGGCATCGCGTCGTCCTCGACGATGATGTACGGGCACGTGGACGAGCCGAGGCACTGGCTGGGCCACCTGCGCACGCTGGCCGCCATCCAGGACCGCACCGGCGGATTCACCGAGTTCGTGCCGCTGCCGTTCGTGCATCACAACGCGCCGATCTACCTGGCCGGGCTCGCCCGCCCGGGGCCCACCGAGCGGGACAACCGGGCGGTGCACGCGTTCGCCCGACTAGCCCTGCACGGCCGGATCGACCACGTGCAGTGCTCCTGGGTGAAGCTGGGCGACTCGCTGTCGGCGCGGATCCTGGCCGGCGGCGCGGACGACATGGGCGGCACCCTGATGGAGGAGACGATCAGCCGGATGGCCGGTTCGGAGAACGGCTCGGCGCGCACGGTGACCGAGCTGGCCGCGATCGCCACGCTGGCCGGCCGCCCGGTCCGCCAGCGCACCACCACCTACGTCGGCGCACCCGAGCACCTCAGCCCCGCCGAACCCACCACCCCCCGCCTCCTCCCCCTCACCACCGCCTGACCCCTTTGCCCGCGAGTCGGGGATTCCGTCAGGGTGAGTCGGGGTTTCCGTCGGGCCGGAGGCCGCCGGGTCTACCGTGAACGCATGGGCATGCTGGGTGAGTTGTTCCCTGGGAAGAAGCTGACCGATGAGGGTGGCGAGGACAGCGACGGCAAGCTGCACCGTCCACGTTTCGACATCGACCTGGACAGCGGCGTGGTCCGGCTGCCCAACCTGGCAACCCGACAGCCGGCCACCGAGCCAGCCGCCGCCGACGAGAAACCGGCCGAGGGCGACCGGCCCGCCAGCGAGTAACGCCGCGCGGCCGGGTGCGGCGGTTAGAGGCGGAACAGTTGTGTGGCGTTCAGGTGGCCGATCTTGTCCCGGTCGGTTGGGCTGATCGGCGCTTCGGCAAGGAACCGGGAGTGCACCGCGGCATCGCCGAACGGGTAGTCGGTGGAGAACAGGATGCGGTCGGCGCCGAACACGGACAACGCGCAGAGCAGCGGCGGCACGGTCGGATAGCCGCAGATGGTGATGTGCACGTGCTCGCGCACGATGTCCGCGACCGAGCGTTGGCCGGGGCGCGCGCCGCTCAGCACGGCGTCCGCGCGCATCAGGGAGAACGGCAGGTTCTCGCCCATGTGCCCGACGACCACCCGCAGCCCGGGGTGCCGGTCGAACACGCCGCCGGCCGCGAGCCGCAGGACGTGCAGCCCGGTCTCCGCGTGCCACCCCCAGGCCGCGGTCGCCAGCGCCAGGCTCACCGGCGCCGGCAGCCCACTGAAGTAGATCTCCGCGACCTCCGGCGGGGGATACGTCGGGTGCAGGTAGATCGGCACGTCCAACTGCTCGATCGCGCCGAGCAGCTCGTCGAACTCCGGTGCGTCCAGGAACCGCCCTTCGGTGTGCCCATTGATCACCACCCCACAGAAGCCCAGCTCGGACACCGCCCGCTTGGCCTCCGCCGCGGCCGCGCCGGGGTCCCCGGTGGGCAGGCTGGCCAACGCCTGGAACCGATCGGGGTGGGCGGCCACCACCTCGGCACACCGGTCGTTGAGTGCAATCGCCAGCTGCGCCGCGTCCTCGGCCGGCGCCTGCTGCGCGGCCGGCGCGGCCACCGAGAGCACCTGCATGTCGATGCCGGCCTCGTCCATCACCCGCAGCCGCCGCTCGCCGACGTCCGTCAGTGCCGCGCGCAACGCCTCCGGCGCCGATCGAGTCGGCCAGACCTGCCCGATCAGGTCGGCGGGGATCAGGTGCTCTTCCAAGGCGATCAGCGTCATGCTGCTCCTCGCGGTCGGGCATCGCGCTCCGGTGCGGTGACTGCTCCCATCCTGGTCGGTGGCCGGTATCCGCGCTCGGCACGTGACCGCGCGCTCTCAGCCGGGCCGATGTGGCGACTCACCCGCCGACCGCCTGGGAACTTCCTCGACCGCACTGGGAGAATCGAGGACATGACAGACTCGTCCCACCGGCCCCGGGTGCTCTCCGGAATCCAGCCGACCGCCGACTCGTTCCACCTGGGCAACTACCTCGGTGCGCTGCGGCAATGGATCGCGCTACAGGACGATCACGACGCGTTCTACTTCATCCCGGACCTGCACGCGATCACCGCCCCGCACGACCCGGCGGCACTGCGCGAGCGGACCCGGCGCGGCGTCGCCCAGCTGCTTGCACTGGGCCTCGACCCGGCCCGGTGCACCCTGTTCGTGCAGTCCCAGGTGCCCGAGCACGCCGAGCTGACCTGGGTGCTCAGTTGCATCACCGGGTTCGGCGAGGCCAGCCGGATGACCCAGTTCAAAGACAAGGCCGCCAAACAGGGCGCCGACCGGGCCACCGTCGGGCTGTTCACCTACCCGGTGCTGATGGCCGCTGACATCCTGCTCTACCAGGCCGACCGGGTGCCGGTGGGCGAGGACCAGCGCCAACACCTGGAGCTGACCCGGGACCTGGCCCAGCGATTCAACACCCGGTTCGGCGCCGGCACGTTCACCGTGCCCGAGCCGTTCATCCCGGAGGGCATCGGGAAGATCTTCGACCTGCAGGACCCGACCGCGAAGATGAGCAAGTCGTCGTCCAGCCCGGCCGGCATCGTCGATCTGCTGGACGACCCGAAGGTGTCCGCGAAGAAGATCCGCTCCGCGGTCACCGACGCGGACCGGGAGATTCGCTACGACGTCGAGCACAAGCCCGGCATCTCCAACCTGCTCACCATCTACTCGGCGCTGACCAACCGGAAGATCGCCGAGTTGGAGGCCGACTACGCCGGCAAGGGCTACGGCGACCTGAAGAAGGACCTGGCCGAGGTGGTGGGCGAGTTCGTCTCTCCGCTGCGGGAGAAGGTAACCGCTTACCTGGAGGACCCCGCCGAGCTCGACCGGATCCTGGCCGTGGGCGCCACCCAGGCGAGGGACGTCGCCGGCGCGACACTGCGGGCGGTCTACGACAGGATCGGGTTCCTTCCGCCGCCGCGCTGATCTTCGCCCGAGCTGATCGGCCCGGCACCGACCACCCGAGGGAGGCCGCCGTGGCCGATCAGCCGGAGCAGCCGGAGCAGCCGCGGCGGCCGGACAACCCGGACAAGCCCGACAAACCATCGAAGCTGGCCGAGCTGCGCAAGCGCCACGAGTGGCTGGATCACCTGTTCCGGGCCGGCGCGAGCTACACCGCGAACCACGGTGACCACTACGCGGCGGCCATCACCTACTTCAGCATCCTGGCCCTGGTGCCGCTGCTGATGGTGGCGTTCGCGGTGGTGACGCTGTTCCTGCGGGCACACCCGGAGCTGATCACCCAGCTGGAGACGAGCATCACCACGGCCGCGCCGGCGGGGCTGGGGGAGACGCTCAAGGGGGTCATCGACTCGGCGATCGCGTCGGGCGGCACCGTTGGGGTGATCGGTCTGCTCGGCGCGGTGTACTCCGGGCTGGGCTGGATGACCAATCTGCGCGAGGCGCTGTCCGAGCAGTGGGGCCAGCGACACGATCCCCCCTCGTTCCCGCGCCGGATGCTGATGGACCTGCTGGCGCTGATCGGGCTGGGCCTGGCGCTGGTCGTCTCGTTCGCGGTGGCCGGGGTGGGTGGCCTGGTCCACCAGATCCTGGCGTTTCTCGGGCTGGCCGACGTGACCTGGTTGAGCCCGCTGATCCGGCTGGTATTGGTGCTGGTCGGGCTGCTGGCCAACGCGCTGGTGTTCCTCTGGGTGATCGCTCGGTTGCCCCGTGAGCCGGTGACCTGGCGCAGCGCGGCCAAGGCGGCGCTGGTGGGCGCGGTCGGCTTCGAGATCATCAAGCAGGTCATGGTGTTCTACCTGGCGCAGATCACCAACTCGCCGACCGGGGCGCTGTTCGGCCCGGTGCTCGGCCTGATGATCTTCATCTTCACCGTGTCCCGGTTCCTGCTGTTCCTCGCCGCGTGGGCGGCCACGGCCAAGGAGAACATGGTCGAGAAGCCGGCTCCGCCGCCAGGACCGGCGGTGATCAGGACGGAGGTCACCGTGCGGAGCGGGCCGAGCGGCGGCCTGACCGCCGGGTTGGTCGGCGCCGGCGCGGTGGCCGGGCTGCTGCTCGGCGGCTTCGCCGGCCGGCACCGCTCACGGCCGCTGACCGGGACCGCTGAACGGGACCGCTGACCGGGACCGCTGACCGGGACCGCTGACCGGGACCGCTGACCGGGACGGCTGACCGGGACGGCTGACCGGGACGGCTGACCGGGACGGCTGACCGGGACGGCTGACCGGGACGGCTGACCGGGACGGCTGACCGGGACGGCTGACCGGGACCTACTCCGCGCGCTGCCCGGGTGGGTCGGTCGGTCCGGGGTGGGCGATGTTGGCGGCGGTGTGCCGGCCCCGCGGGCGGCGCCGGGCGACCAGCGCGGACAGCAGCGCGCCGAGCAGCGCCCCACCCCCGATCACCGCAAGACTGGCCGGGATGTTCTCGGCCTGCTGGCCGCCCGGCGCCGGGCCGGCCATCAGCGCCGCCGCCCAGCCCTGAGCCGAGCCGTGAGCCGTTCGGGCCTCCGGGTCGCCGGGCGCACGGTCCACCAGGTTGCCCACGGCGGGTGTGTCGGCCGGCAGCGCGAAGCCGTAGTCGAGCAGTCGGGCCGCCTGGGTGTCCATCGGCACCGGGTGCGTCTCGCCGCGCATCAGCACAACGACCAGCCGGCGACCGTTACGTTCGGCCGCCGCGACCCGGGTGTGCCGGGCGTCGTCGGTGAAGCCAGTCTTGCCACCGATGGTTCCCGGGTAGCTGGTCAGCATCCGGTTGTCGTTGCTGATCTTGAAGCCGGGCAGGTCGCCGTGCCCTGGCCAGTCGGCCAACCGGGTGCGGCTGATCTGAACGAAGTTCGGGTCGCGTACCGCCGCGCGGTAGAACAGCGCCAGGTCGTAGGCCGAGGTGGACATGCCAGGGGCGTCCAACCCGGAGGGGCTGGTCGGCCGGGTGTCCAGGGCGCCCATCGAGGCCGCGGTCTGGGACATCGCGTCCAGCGTGGCCGGCACCCCGCCGAGCTGACGGGCCAGCGCGTTGGCCGCGTCGTTGCCGGAGTTGAGCAGCAGGCCGGTGAGCAGCAGGCGCACGCTGTACTGGCCACCGGCGCCGACGCCCACCCGGCTGCCCGCCACGTTCGCGTCCTCCTGGGTGCCTTCCACCACGGTGTCCAGCTTCAGCGAGTGCAGTACCACCAGCGAGGTGAGGACCTTGAGCAGGGACGCGGGTCGCTCCCGGGCGTGTGGGTTGTGTGCGGCGAGCACCGCGCCGGAGTCCAGGTCGGCGAGCAGCCAGGAGGCACTGGTCTCGCCGGCCGGCAGCGCGGGGGCGCCGGCGGGGAGCAGGATTCCGCAGTTGCCCATGGCCGGCCCGCCCACCGGCTGTGCGGGCACCGGCAGCGGGGGCGGCACCGTCGTACCCGGGTGGGGCTTCTCGGATGTGTCGATCGGCGGCGGGGGTGCGATCGGCACAGTGCATCCGGCGTCGTCGACCGGTGGCACCCGGATGGGCGCGGCGAGCGCGGGAGCGGCGGTGCCCAGCAGGACGCACAGGGCTGCGGCCAGTACCCCGAGGAGGGCGGCCGCGCGTCGGTGGGTCACGTCGGGACAGGCTAGTCGAGCCGCGGTGGCGGTCACACCAGGCCGAACCCAGCCTCCGGCAACCGGGTGAAGATCACCCGGAAGGGGCCGGGTGGACCGGGTGACGGCCCACCCGGTTGGCCTCAGCCGGCCGGGGCGGTGGTGCTCTCCGCCTCGTCCTTCACCGCGGCCAGGGTGTGGTGCATGCCCTCGACCATCTCGTCCTCCAGCTTTCCCCGAAAGAGCAGGCTGGCCGCGAGCCGCACCGGGGCGATCGGCTGCCCGACCCGGTTGCGCCACTGGGTGAGCACGGTGCCACCGCCGTCGGCGGGCTCGATCCGGAAGCCCCACTGCATCTTGTTCTCGTTGACCTGGAACGCGAATCGGCTCGGCCGCTCACATTCGATCACCTTGCAGGTGGTGACCCAGCGAGCCATGCCGCGCTTGTTGAAACCGACAAAACGGGCACCCACGGCGGGCCCGGTTGCGCCCATGATCCACTTGTTCCCGGTGTTCCCCGGACTCCACTTCCCCATCTGCGTCACGTCGGACACCAGCGCCCAGACCTGCTCTGGCGCCGCGTCGATGGTCACACTGGCCTCATCCATCACGCCTCCTTTGGCGATCGCAATGATTCTGGTTCGTGAACGACTAGAGCAAGTCCTGGTCACGTTCGGGTACCGGCTAGTAGCGTGCCCGCGGAGCGATGGGGGTTGCGATCTTGAGCACTGATGGAGGTGGCGGCATGCGTCGAGCGGCGCTGCTGACCGCGGCGTTGCTGGTCGCGGCGGTCAGTCTGGTCGGCTGCGCGAAGGACACCGGCTCGACGGGTTCCGGCGGTTCGACCGGCGCCGCGACGGAGTGCCGGCGCAACCCGTCGCCGACCGGTGGAACCACGCCGGCCGCGCCACCCGTTGGCGGAGCGGGGACGAACGCCAGCGCACTGCGCGTGGGACTGTCCTACGACGTCGGCGGGCGCGGCGACGCATCGTTCAACGACGCCGCGGCCGCCGGCCTGGACCGGACCAAGGCTCAACTCGGGGTAACCCAGGTCAAGGAGCTCACCGCCGCCATCGGGGAGAGCGAGGACGCCACCGCCGGTCGGCTGCGCCAGCTGGTCACCGACGGCTACAACCCGATCATCGCGGTCGGGTTCAAGTACGAGCCGGCGGTCGAGGCGGTCGCGCCGGGCGCACCGAACGTCAAGTTCGCCCTGATCGACAGCACCGCCAACGACCTGCCGAACGTGACGCCGCTGATTTTCGCGGAGGAGCAGGGCTCCTTCCTGGTCGGCGCGGCGGCCGCGCTCAAGACCAAGGCCTGCCACATCGGTTTCGTCGGCGGCGTGCAGACCCCGCTGATCCAGAAGTTCGAGGCGGGCTTCAAACAGGGAGCCAAGGCGGTCGCCCCGGACATCAAGATCGAGACCAGCTACCTCAGCCAGGCCGGTGACCTGAGCGGCTTCAACGATCCGGCCAAGGGCGGCGAGGCGACGAAGGGCGAGCTGGACGCGGGTGCGGACGTGGTTTACGCGGCGGCCGGCGCGTCCGGCTCCGGCGCGTTCCGGGCGATCAAGGCGGCCAGCACACCGCAGGCCCCGAAGTGGGGCATCGGCGTCGACTCCGACCAGTACAACGACAAGACGCTGGCCGACGTCCGGAACGTCATCATGACCTCGATGGTCAAGCGGGTGGACGTGGCGGTCTACGACTTCATCTCGGCGGTGGCCAGCAACCAGACGAACAACATCCCGAAGGTGTTCGACCTGAAGGTGGACGGCGTCGGCTACGCCACCTCGGGCGGCTTCGTGGACGACATCAAGAGCCAGCTGGACGCCTACAAGGCACAGATCATCAGCGGTGCGATCAAGGTGTCCGCCACGCCGGAGCAGTAGCGGCGGTGCCGAGACGATCATCCCCGAGACTTCCACCGTGACCCCCACCGCGGCCGTCCAGCTGGTCGGCATCAGCAAGAGCTTCCCCGGTGTGATCGCCAACAGCAACATCGACCTGGTGGTCCGCACCGGTGAGGTGCACGCCCTGTGCGGCGAGAACGGGGCCGGCAAGTCGACCCTGATGAAGATCCTTTACGGCATGCAGCAGCCGGACTCCGGGCACATCGAGGTGAACGGCGCGCAGGTGCGGTTCCGCTCGCCGTCGGACGCCATCAAGGCCGGCATCGGCATGGTGCACCAGCACTTCATGCTCGCGGACAACCTCACCGTGGCGGAGAACGTGCTGCTCGGTGCCGAGTCCGAGTACGGCATCGGCGGCAAGGCGCGCCGCCGCATCGCCGAGCTGGCCGCCACCACCGGCCTGCGGGTGGATCCGAACCTGCCGCTGGCCCTGTTGGGTGTGGCCGACCGGCAGCGGGTGGAGATCCTCAAGGTGCTCTACAGGGGCGCCCGGGTGGTGATCCTGGACGAGCCCACCGCGGTGCTGGTGCCGCAGGAGGTGGACGAGCTGTTCGGCACCGTCCGGGAGATGCGCGCGCAGGGCTACACGTTCCTATTCATCTCGCACAAGTTGGACGAGGTGCGCTCCATCGCGGACACCATCACGGTGATCCGCCGGGGCCGCTGCGTGGGCACCGTGGACCCGCGCCAGGTGACCAGCCGCCGGCTGGCCGAGATGATGGTGGGCAGTGAGCTGCCCGATCCGGGTTCCCGGGAGACGACGGTCACCGACCGGGAGGCGCTGCGCGTCGAGGACCTCACCCTGCTCGCCGAGGACGGCGAACGGCGGGTGCTGGACTCGGTGAGCCTGGTGGTGCACGCCGGGGAGGTGCTGGGCATCGCCGGGGTGGAGGGCAACGGGCAGACCGAGCTGGTCGAGACGATCATGGCGATGCGTCACGCGGTGTCCGGCCGGGTGCTGCTGGGCCACCCCGCGAACGGGGCTGCCGGCACTCACGCCGACCCCGACGCCGACGGCGGGCAGGTGGACCTGACCCCGCTGGGCACCCTGCGGCGGCGGGAGGCCGGCATCGGCTACGTGCCCGAGGACCGGACCCGGCACGGCCTGCTGCCCAGCCAACCGCTGTGGGCGAACCGGGTGCTCGGCCACCAGAGCCGCCCGCCGATCGCCAGGGGAGCGCTGCTCGACGTGCGCGCGGCCCGGGCGGACACCGAACGGATCGTCACCGAGTTCGACGTGCGCACCCCGGGGGTGGAGGTCCCGGCCGCCGCGCTGTCCGGCGGCAACCAGCAGAAGTTGGTGGTCGGCCGGGAGCTGTCCGGCAACCCGGTGCTGCTCATCGCCTCGCACCCCACCCGGGGCGTGGACGTCGGCGCGCAGGCGATGATCTGGGAGGTGATCCGGGGCGCACAGCGGGACGGGCTCGCCGTGCTGCTGGTCTCCGCCGACCTGGACGAGCTGATCGGGCTGTCCGACACGATCAAGGTCATGCTCCGAGGGCGGCTGGTGGCCGACGCGGATCCGGCCACGGTCACCCCGGAGCAGCTGGGTGCCGCGATGACCGGAGCCGCGCTGTGAGCGGACTGCGGGCGCGGTTGCTGGCGCCGGTGCTCGCGGTGGTGTTCTCCGCGCTGCTGTGCGCGGTGGCGCTGCTGTTCAGCGGGGACCACCCGTGGACCGCGCTGCGGGTGATGATCAGCCAGGTCGGCCAGGGCACCACCGCGGTGGACATCGTGAACAGCGCCGCCGTGTACTACCTGTCCGGGTTGGCGGTGGCGCTGGGTTTCCAGATGAAGCTGTTCAACATCGGGGTGGAGGGCCAATTCCGGCTGGCCGCCTGCGTGGCGGCGATCGTCGGCGGCCTCTGGGCGTTGCCGCCGGTGCTGCACACGGCGATGATCATCGTGGTGGCGCTGCTGGTGGGCGCCGGGTGGGCCGGGGTGGCCGCGCTGCTCAAGGCCTACCGCGGCGTCAGCGAGGTCATCTCCACGATCATGCTGAACGCGATCTCCACCGGGGTGATCGCCTACCTGATCCGGCCGGACACGTTCGGCGTGCTGGAGGGCAACAACATCTCCACCCAGCCGATCGCGCCCAGCGGGCACTTCCCCGGAATCGCCCTGGGCGGGCGGGGCATCCTCTTCGGGATGGTGTTCGTGGCCGCGGCGCTCGGCATCGGGTACTGGTTCATGCTGGGCCGCACCCGGTTCGGGTTCGAGCTCAAGGCCTCCGGTGAGTCCCCCACCGCGGCGGCCGCCGGCGGGGTGAACGCGCGCCGGATGACCGTGCTGGCCCTGCTGTTGTCCGGCGCGGTGGCCGGCCTGGTCGGGTTGCCCGAGCTGCTCGGCCGCGACTTCGCCTACACACTCAACGCCCCGCAGGGCTACGGGTTCACCGGCATCGCGATCGCCCTGCTCGGCCGGAACAATCCGGTGGGCATCGCGGCCGGCTCACTGCTCTGGGCGTTCCTGGACAAGGCGGCGCTCGCGCTGGACAACATCGGGGTTCCCCGGGAGATCGCGGTGATCATGCAGGGGGTCACGGTGATCTCGGTGGTGATCGCCTACGAGATCGTCCGCCGCTACGGTCTGGCCGCCGAGCGGCGCCGGGTGGCCGCCGAGGCCAGCATGTCGTTCGCGCCGGCCGACCCGCCACCCCCCGGCCCGCCACCGCCCGGCCCGCCACCGCCCGGCGCGCCCTCGGGACCGGCCGGGGTGGCTCCCTCGGAGGCCCGATGACCACGCTGAATCCCGCCGACGCGCCGATCACCGTGCCCGCCGCGCCCCCGCCGCGCCGGCGGGTGCCCGGCTGGGCCCGGGGCGCGTTCGCGGCCGCGGCGGCGGTCGCCGTGCTGGTGGTGACCTCGGCGCTGACCGGGCAGCACGAGCTCACCTCGTCGGGTACCGCGCAGGCGGCGCTGCGGCTGATGCTGCCGATCCTGCTGGCCGGGCTGGGCGGGCTGTGGGCCGAGCGGGCCGGCGTGATCAACCTCGGGCTGGAGGGCATGCTCATCCTGGGCACCTGGGGTGGCGCGTTCGCCGGGCTGGCCTGGGGGCCGTGGGCCGCGGTGCTCGGCGGCGTGATCTTCGGGGCGCTGGGCGGGCTGCTGCACGCGCTGGCCACGGTCACCTTCGGGGTCAACCACATCGTCTCCGGGGTGGCCATCACGCTGCTCGCCGCCGGGCTGACCAAGTACCTGTCCACGCTCATCTTCCAGCCGGTTTCGCACAACCCTCGCCAGTCCGCCCCGCTCACCGGGTTCGACACCTACTCGGTGCAGCCGCTGGGCAGCTGGCTGGGCACCCTGGAGGACCGGCACACCCCGATGTTGTCCGACGTGGCCGGGCTGCTCCGCGGCCTGATCACCGGGTTCACCCCGCTGGTGGTCATCGGGCTGCTGCTGGTGCCGATCAGCTACTGGGTGCTCTGGCGGACCCGGTTCGGGCTGCGGCTGCGCTCCTGCGGGGAGAACCCGTACGCGGCCGAGTCGCTGGGCGTGTCGGTGTACCGGTACAAGTACGCGGCCGTGGTCATCTCCGGGGCGTTGGCCGGGCTGGGCGGGGTCGCGCTGGTGCTCAACCCCGGGCAGCTGGGTTACCTGGAGGGCCAGACCGGCGGCCGGGGTTACATCGGCCTGGCTGCGATGATCTTCGGCAACTGGCGGCCGGGTGGGTTGCTGGCCGGCGCGGCGCTGTTCGGCTACGTGGACGGACTGCAGCTGCGCGCCGGGGCGCAGGCGGTGCACGACCTGCTCTACGGCGCCTCGCTGCTGGCCATCGTGGTGGCCATCGCCTGGGCGCTGCGCCGGCGCTGGCTGGCCTCGGTGCTGGCGGCGGCCGCCGGGATCGCCGCGTACGCGGTGTACTTCCTCACCGACACGCTGCCCCGAGAGTTCGCCACGTACGCACCGCAGCTGGTCACCCTGGTGGTGCTCGCGGTGGCCGCGCAGCGATTGCGCCCACCCGCCGCGGACGGCCTGGAGTACCGAAGAGGCGCGGAATGAGCTCCCCGGTGCTCGGTGTCGAGGTGGACTGGGCCGGGTTGCGAGCGGCCGCGCTGGCCGCCGCGGCACACGCGTACTGCCCCTACTCCGGGCTGCGGGTGGGCGCGGCGGCGGTGTGCGACGACGGCCGCACCGTGGTCGGCTGCAACGTGGAGAACGCCTCCTACGGGCTGGGCGTGTGTGCCGAGGTGACCATGGCCGGACAGCTGCGGCTCACCGGCGGCGGCCGGTTCGTGGCGATGGCCTGCCGGTCCGGCGACGGGGTGGCGCTCACCCCGTGCGGGCGATGTCGGCAGGTGCTTTACGAGCTGGGCGGCCCGGAGTGCCTGGTGGACACCCCGGCCGGGGTACGCACGGTGGCCGACCTGCTGCCGGACGCCTTCGGCCCGACCGACCTGCCCTGACCCCGTGAGTGGTTTGCGTTGCTATAGCAACGCAAACCACTCACGGGCCTCTGACCTGGGGAGACGATGACGTCGAGCGCGGTGGAAGTGATCAAGGCCAAGCGCGACGGTGGCCGGCTCAGCGGCGAGCAGATCGACTGGATGGTGGCCAGCTACACCTCCGGCGCGGTGGCCGACGAGCAGATGGCCGCGCTGGCCATGGCCATCCTGCTGCGCGGGATGGAACCCGAGGAGACCGCCCGGTGGACCCAGGCGATGATCGACTCGGGGGACCGGCTGGACCTGTCCGGATCCGGCCGGCCACTGGCTGACAAGCACTCCACCGGCGGAGTGGGCGACAAGATCACCCTGCCGCTGGTCCCGCTGGTCGCGGCGTGTGGGGCGGCCGTGCCGCAGCTGTCCGGGCGCGGGCTGGGGCACACCGGCGGCACCCTGGACAAGCTGGAGTCCATCCCGGGGTGGCGGGCTTCGCTGTCGGAGAAGGAGATCCGCGAGCAGCTCGCCGAGATCGGCGCGGTGATCTGCGCGACCACCCCGACGCTGGCTCCGGCGGACCGCAAGCTCTATGCCCTGCGCGACGTCACCGGCACCGTGGAGTCGGTCCCGCTGATCGCCAGCTCGATCATGAGCAAGAAGCTGGCGGAGGGCACCGACGCGCTGGTGCTGGACGTGAAGGTCGGGTCCGGGGCGTTCATGAAGACCCCGGAGCAGGCTCGCGAGTTGGCCACCGCGATGTTGGACATCGCCGCCGCGCACGGGCTGCGCTGCGCGGCGCTGATCACCGACATGTCCGTGCCGCTGGGCCGGGCGGTGGGTAACGCACTGGAGGTCACCGAGTCGGTCGAGGTGCTGCGTGGTGGCGGCCCGCCGGATGTGGTGGAGCTGACCGTGCGGCTGGCCAGGGAGATGCTCGCGCTGGTCGGGTTGGGCCCGCCGGGCGGACCGGACCCGGCCGAGGTGCTCGCCTCCGGGGCGGCCTACCCGGTCTGGCGGGAGATGATCACCGCGCAGGGCGGTGACCCGGACGCGCCGCTGCCGGTGGCCGGCACGGTCGAGCCGCTGCTCGCCGACCGCGACGGGGTGTTCGCCGGCTGGGACGCCTACCCGGTCGGCGTGGCGGCCTGGTTGCTCGGCGCCGGCCGGGCGCGCAAGGAGGATGCGGTGGACCCGGCCGCCGGGATCCGGCTGCTGGTGGACCCCGGTGAACCGGTCGCGGCCGGCCAGCCGCTACTTGAGCTGCACACCGACCGACCCGACGCGCTGGAAGGGGCCAGGGCCGCGCTGGCCGGCGCCGCCTGGTTCGCCGAAGACACCCCCGCTCCCGGGACCGGAACCGCCGCTGGAATTGCTACGGGCGCGGGAGCCGCCTCCGGAACGGGTGCCGCCGCCGGGGAGAAGCGGCCGCCGTTGGTGCTCGCCGCACTCGGCACGCAGACCTGAGCCGCCCACACAGCCCGCCTGGTGCTCACACACCCGCCCAACGGGCTTTGTCGAGCGTGTTTGGCTCGCGCCGAACCCCCGGGCCCCGGGGCGGGGGCTCCGCGCGGCTCTGAGGCGGCGCTGGGGTCAGTCGTCGACGTCCTCGGCGGGCTCGTCCGGGGTGGTGCCGTTGCGCGCCTTGATGGCCGCCTTGGCGCGGCCGCGCCGCTGCGCTGGCCGCGGTGCCGGCATCGGCATCTGGCCGGCGTGCGCGCCGGGGCCTCGGCCCAGGATTATCTCGGCGAAGGTGGCCATCGCCTCGTCCAGCTGGCCGGCGTTGCGGCGTTCGGACTCCTGGTTCGCGTGGTGCACCAGCGCGGTCAGCGAGTCCTTGTCCGGACGGGCGCCGAGCGTGCTGTCCACCGAGTCCAGCCGCTTGGTGAGGTCATCAAACCGGACGCCCAACGTGTCGAGCCGGTTGGCCAGGCTGGTCAGCTGGTCGGTGGGGTCGATCGCCGGGCGCTGGCCCAACTCGGTGAGTTTGCTGTGCAGGCCGTTGCCGGTCTCGCTGATCAGCTGGCGCAGGGCGTCTCCGGATTGCTCGGCGTTACGCCGGGTCTCCTCCCGGTTGCCCTCAAGCTGGTGGCGCACCGCGACGTCGACCTCATCCAGCCGGTCGCGCAGCGCGGACTCGGTGCCGCTCAGCCGCTCCTTCACCGGGCCGGTGATCGCTCCGGGCATCCCGTCCAGACGCAGTTCGTGCCGGTCCAGTCGGTTGTCCAGATCGTCCAGGCGCTTGTGCAGCCCGGCGAGCTTGTCGTCCAGGCCATCCATCCGCCCGGCGATGCCCTCCATCCGCCCGGCCACCCCGTCCAGGCGCCCGTCGAGCTGCGCGAACGGCTTAGCCAGCCGGTCGACCAGGGAGTCCACCGAGCGGGCCACCGAGGCAACGGATGCATCCTGGGCGTCCAGCTTGGCCACAGTCTCGTCCAGGCGCTCGGCGAGCACGCTGACCTCGGTGCGGTCGGGGAGCTCGGCGAGCCGCTTGCGCATCGAGCCGAGTGCGTCAAGGGTCGCGAGTCGAGCGTGGATCTCGTCTAGGGAGTCGAAGATCTGCTGCTGTTCGCTGTCGCGGATCTCGGCTGCACGCATGAGCATGCTGCGCATCCGATCGAACGACAGGCTTTGTTGATCACTCACGGCGTTGACGCTTTCGTCGAACGGATAATGGGGAGCTGACGTGCAACAGCGTATCGGCGTAGCTGAGCGTCACCCGCTT
The DNA here is from genome assembly GCA_036402515.1 of Pseudonocardia sp. GTDB lineage: Bacteria > Actinomycetota > Actinomycetes > Mycobacteriales > Pseudonocardiaceae > Pseudonocardia. The sequence continues at coordinate 21,959 of DASWST010000206.1, read as the reverse complement.
GGGCTCGCGCTGCGGCTTGTCTCACCCAATCGGTGTGGGTATAGGACGGAAGAGTGACACCTGTGATCCAGATCCCGGTTCCGTTGACATACGAGCACGTGCGCGCTGCGCCAAAAGTGCTGCTGCACGACCACCTGGATGGCGGCCTCCGGCCGACGACGGTGGTGGAGCTCGCCGAGGCCGGAAGATACCGGTCGCTGCCCACCAAGGATCCCGAGGAGCTGGGCGCCTGGTTCACCTCGGCTGCCGACTCGGGCTCGCTGGAGCGCTACCTGGAGACGTTCGCGCACACTGTGGGCGTGATGCAGGACCGGGCCGCGCTGGTCCGGGTGGCCGCCGAGTGCGCCGAGGACCTGGCCGCCGACGGGGTCGTCTACGCGGAGATCCGCTACGCGCCGGAGCTGCACGTGGAGCAGGGGCTCGGGCTGGACGAGGTGGTGGAGGCGGTGCTGGAGGGTTTCCGGCTGGGCACCGAGCGGGCCGCTCAGAATGGGAACCGGATCCGGGTGGGGTGCCTGCTCACCGCGATGCGGCATGCGGCGCGCTCCCGGGAGATCGCCGAGCTGGCCGTGCGCTACCGGGACGACGGCGTGGTGGGCTTCGACATCGCCGGTGCCGAAGCCGGTTTTCCGCCCACCCGGCACCTGGACGCGTTCGAATACCTCCGCCAGCAGAACTCGCACTTCACCATCCATGCCGGCGAGGCGTTCGGGCTGCCGTCCATCTGGGAGGCGCTGCAGTGGTGCGGGGCGGACCGGCTCGGCCACGGGGTGCGGATCGTGGACGACCTGACCGTGGACGGCGGCGGCGGGGTGACCCTCGGCCGACTGGCCGCCTACGTCCGGGACAAACGGATCCCGCTGGAGATGTGCCCGTCGTCGAACATTCAGACCGGCGCGGCGAAGTCGCTGGCCGACCACCCGGTCGGCCTGCTCACCAAGCTCCGCTTCCGGGTCACCGTGAACACCGACAACCGGCTCATGTCGGGCTGCAGCATGACCAGCGAGCTCACCGACCTGGCGCACATCTTCGGGTACGGCTGGGCGGACCTGCAGTGGTTCACAGTGAACGCGATGAAGAGTGCGTTCATCGGGTTCGACGAGCGACTCGCATTGATCAACGACGTGATCAAGCCTCGGTACGCCGAGCTGATCGGCTGACGGAGTCTCGGCCGGGCCGGCGGTGTGGGGGTCAGGGGCGGCGGAGGCGGCGGAGGAGGTCGTCGACCAGGGAGCTCCAGCGCTGTGCTTCGGCGTCGAAGGGTGGGCTCGGGGCTAGGCGGGTGGGGTCGGGGCGCAGGACGAACGAGGTCAGCCAGCCCAGGCTCTGGGACGGGCGCAGGGCCAGCGCGGCGGACTCGTCGCCGGCCCACTCGCCCACGTCCAGCAGCAGCTCCACGCCCAGGTCCAGTTGGCTGGGGTCGACGGTGGTGGGACCGTCGGTGAGATCTTCGGTCAACCCGGCGAGCTGGTAGGTGTTCTGCGGGTCGACCTCCACCTCCAGCTCGCCGTCGGTCGCCTTCTCCACCACCTCGGCCCACGTCGAGGCGGCGGTCAGGTCGTGCCCGTCGGCGCCGGCCTCGGCCAGGTACCGGGACAGCGCGCGCGCCGAGGGCAACGCGTCGATCTGGCCGGCGCTACCCAGGAACACCGGCTTGTCGTTGAGGTAGCAGCGCAGCGTGTAGTGGTCGGCGTCGTCGGCGCTGATCAGGATCGGATCGATGCCCACCGACTCCCAGAAGGCGGCGGCCTCGCTGAGCGGCTGGCTGTCTTCGGCGGTCTCAGCCAGCGCCTCGCTGTCGGACGCGCCGCTGCCGTCAACGGAGCTGTCGTCCGCGGCGCTGCCCCCGCTGGCGGCTTCTCCGTCGGTCGCCCGGGCGCTGTCCTCGCCGGTGCTCGCTTCGGTGCTCTCTTCGGTGCTCTCTTCGGCGGCGCTGTCCTTGGCTTCAGCGTCCGATGCCGTGACGGCCTCCCCGGCCTGCGCGGCCAGCTCACGGCGGGCGGCGTCCAGCGCGGCCTGGTTCACCTTCGGGACGACCACCACGGCGTCCAGCGCGTCGATCACCTCGTCCCACCGGTTGGCGATGGTGTCGGCCAACTGCTCCCACAGCTTGCCGCCCTCGCGCCCGTTGAACGCCCAGGTGCCGCGTTCGAGCAGGGCGAATCCCTCGGCGGCATTCAGCACATCGTGTACGGCGGTCAGCTCGCAGGTGTCAGCCAGGGAGCGGACCAGGGTGGTGATGCTGGCCAGCTCGCTGACCGTCCAGGTGTCCGGCTCGTCGGCCACGATCTCCGGGACCCCGACCAGGTCGTAGCACTGGTCTTCCTCGGGAACCAGCTCGCCGACGGTGAGTTGGAGCAGCAGTGGCCATGCGGGGTGGTCGTTCAGGTCGTGCTCGGGGACGGTGCGCACATACCCGGCCAGTGCGGCGGCGTCCGGGAAGGCGTGAACGGCGTCCTCGTCGCCGAGGAACCCCTCCCACTCCTCGCCGTCCTCGCGCCACCTGGGCGCCCACAGGGTGATGAGGTCGCCAGCGGTGAGGGAGAGCTGGATCGGCACGATGTCCATGGCCACGGCAGGCAGGGTAGCCAGCCCGCGTCGCCCGGCTCCGCCGGTGCCCTCCGATTCGCCGCCGGGTCGGACCCGAGGCGCCGATGGGCCGGCCCGGCATTTCCGCGTGCGGGGGTTTCCAGGTCAGTGCGCGGCGTGCAGCCGGACTACTCCCACGCTCACGTCATTGAGCCCGCCCTCGTCGAACTCGTGGCGGAGGCGATCCGCTTTCAGCGTCGCGGCCATCCCGTCGTACGGGCCGTGCGCATCGACCTCTCCGGTCTGCGGATCAACCGCGAGAACAATATAGCCATCGCATTGCCCGAGTTGCTCCGCCGCAGCAACCAATGCCGCATTCGCGTGCGTGTTCTCTGGCACCCCGATCACCTCCTGACGACTGACTCTTACCGAGTACAGCGGGAGAAGTGGGGTGAGTGTGTCACTCATTCCCGAATACCACCCGTTTGGGGCAGAGGCACGGGTCACTGTGGGTGACTTGACTCGGGGGGCCTCCGTGTGCCTGCCGAGGGGTCCCTCGTTCGAGGGGACTTTCGTCGGCATAACCGCAGGTGATCACGATTTCCGAAAAATGTTGCCGCTTGCAACATATTGCAGCACCCGGTACCGTCGGAGACGGCCCGGAGGACGCCCCGGGATGGCAGGATCGTGCCCCATGCGGACCTTGCGCACTCCTGAGGAACGATTCAGAGAGGTACCTAATTTCGATTACCAACCGGGCTATGTGGAAGTGCCGGATGGTGATGGCAGTACATTGCGAATGGCTTACATTGCGACCGGAGAAGATAACGCTCCGGCCGTTATGTTGCTGCACGGTGAACCCACTTGGTCGTTCCTGTATCGCAAGATGATCCCGGTCCTGGCCGCCGCCGGACTGCGCGTCGTGGCGCCGGACCTGGTCGGCTTCGGCCGCTCCGACAAGCCGGCCGAGCCAGCCGACCACAGCTACGCCCGGCACGTGGAGTGGATCCGCGGGTTCGCCTTCGATGCGCTCGGGCTGCGCGATCTGACGTTGGTCGGCCAGGACTGGGGCGGCTTGATCGGGTTGCGGCTGGTTGCGGAGAACCCGGAGCGGTTCGCCAGGGTGGTCGCCGCGAACACCGGACTCCCCACCGGCGACCTGGACATGCCCGAGCAGTGGTGGCAGTTCCGCCGCGCGGTGCAGAAGGCGCGAGTGCTGGACATCGCCCGGCTGGTGGCCAGCGGGTGCCGGTGCGCGTTGACCCCGGCCGAACTGGCCGCCTACGACGCCCCGTTTCCGGACGAGTCCTACAAGGTCGGCCCCCGGGTGATGCCCACCCTGGTACCCACTCGGCCGGACGACCCGGCCACCGAGGCCAACCGCGCGGCATGGGACGTACTGCGCGGCCTGGACATTCCGGTGCTCTGCGCGTTCAGCGACGGTGACCCGATCACCGGCGGGATGGCGCCCGTGCTCCAGCGGGAGCTGGCCGGCGCGGCCGGCCGGGAGCACCCGACGATCACCGGGGCGGGCCACTTCCTGCAGGAGGACGCCGGGCCCACCTTGGCCAACGCGATCGTCGACTTCGTCCGCTCCACCTAGCCCAGCCCTCGGCGCGGCGGGGCCGGGACGGTGATCGGCCGGGCAGTAGCGTGTGCGGCCATGGACGTGCTCGCGGTGGACCACCCGCTCGTGAAGACCTGGCTGTCCACCCTTCGCGACCGGAACACCAGCGACGCGGCGTTCCGGGCCGCGCTTCGCGTGCTCACCGGGATGCTGGTGTACGAGGCCTGCCGGGCCTCCGAGCTGGCCGAGGCGCAAATCGACACCCCGCTGACCGGCACCACCGGCTTCCGGCTGGCCAAGCCGCCGCTGCTGGTGCCGGTGCTGCGCGCCGGGCTGGGCATGGCCGAGGCCGCGCTGGAGCTGCTGCCGCAGGCTCGGATGGGCTTCGTCGGCGCCGCCCGCGACGAGCGCACCCACCGGCCGGTGCCCTACATGGCCTCGCTGCCCGAGTCGCTGGACGGGCACCCGGTGTTCCTGCTCGATCCGATGCTGGCCACCGGGGGGACCCTGGTGCACGCGGTCGAGCTGGTGATGGCCAGGGGAGCCAACGCGATCACCGCCATCTGCGTGCTGGCCGCGCCGGAGGGGCTGGAGAAGGTGGCAGCCAGCGGACTGCCGGTCCGGGTGGTGACCGCGCAGGTGGACGAGCGGCTGAACGAGGCCAAGTTCATCGTGCCTGGCCTCGGCGATGCGGGTGACCGTCAGTTCGGCCCGTTCTGAGCCCGCACCGGGCGACCCCAGCCGTAGCCCAACGCGCGGAAAGCCTGCCGGTACAGCTCCCCGGTCTCGCCGGTGCCATCCGGCAGCAGGGCGCGCAGCTCGAGGGAGACCAGCCCGTGCACCGTGGCCCACATCGAGGTGGCGACCTGGATCGGGTCCTCGTCGCGCAACAGCCCAGCCTTGATTGCCCGGCTCACCGCATCCAGCAGCGGGCGGAAGGTGGCTTCGGCGCGCGCCTTGGACTCCGGCTCAGGGCTCATTGTGCCGCCCACCGGGCCGAACATCACCTGGTAGAAGTGCGGCTCCTCCAGCGCGCTGGCCCGATATGCCTCGCCGAGCGCGGCCAGATCGGCGAGCGGGTCAGCGGACGGTCGCACCTGGGCGAGGCGCTCGCCGAACCGGCCGAATGCTTCGTCGAACACCGCGTTGAGCAGCCCCGGCTTCCCGCCGAACAGTGAGTACACCGCCGTGGTCGAGGTGCCCACCTGGGCGGCCAGCTTGCGCAGGCTGAGCGCCTCCGGGCCGTCCTCGGACAGGGTGCGCACCGCCTGTTCGAGCAATCGGACGCGCAGCGCGTCGTCGTGGACCTTGGGGCGGGGCACAGCGCGAGGCTAACCCAACCGGGCATATGGATCGTTGCCCGGTTGACCTGGACTGCACTCCAGCACATACCGTCGAGGATGTGACGACCTCCGTGCGCATCCCCGTGCTGCCCGCCCAAAGCCCCGCTGAACCTCCCGCCGCGCGGAATTCGGGGTCCGACCAGGGCAGCTTGAGCATCGCCGAGGTATCCGCGCGCAGCGGGCTGTCCGCCGACACGCTGCGGTACTACGAGCGGATCGGCCTGATCGACCCGCCGGCGCGCAATACCGCCGGCCGGCGCACCTATGTCCGTGAGGACCTGGACTGGCTGGGCTTCCTGATCAAGATGCGCTCCACCGGGCTGCCGTTGCGGGCGCTGCGCGAGTACGCCGCGCTGCGCAGGGCGCGCACCGAGGCCGGCGCGGGCCGCCGCAAGCAGATCCTGCTCGAGTACCGGCGGGACATCCGGAGCCGAATCGCCGCGCTGGAAGTGTGCCTGGAGACCTTGGACTGCAAGATCGACAACTACGAGCAGATCGAGCGCAAGCTGGCCGCCGTGTCCGGGGGCGAGGCCGCGGCGTCCTAGCGCACACTGAGGTTGGCGGGTCAGCCCAGCAGCGTGGCCGCCACCGTCGCACCGAGTTCCCAGCAGGCCTCCAACGCCGCCTTGTCCGGGCTCCCGGTGACCTCGACCGGGGCGGCCACCCGGCGCCAGCCCAGCCCGTCGGCGATCGACTCGACCGCCTTCACCGCGCCCTCGGTGCCCAGGTTGCCGTGCACGTACAGCCCATACGGCCGGCCGTGGGTGTCGTCCAGCACCGGGTAGTAGATCTGGTCGAAGAAGTGCTTCAGCGCCCCGGACATGTAGCCGATGTTGGCCGGGGTGCCGAGCAGGATGCCGTCGGCGGCCAGCACGTCCGAGGCGGTGGCGGCCAGCGCCGCGCGCCGCACCACGTCCACCCCGGTGATCTCCGGGTCGGTGGCGCCCCGCAGCACCGCGTCGAACAGTTCCGAGGTCGCCGGCGACGGCGTGTGGTGCACGATCAGCAGCGTGGGCACGCCGGCCAGTGTGCCGCGCCCCGGCTCACAACGCCGGACCGACGGCAAGCCGGGCGCCGGTCGGCGGGGAGCGGTCCCTTCGCCGGAGTCAGGAACGAACCAGCCGACACTACTGACCGGTAACTTCGCGCCCGTCCAGCGCCCCTTCCGCATCCGCATCCGGCGCGCCGATCAGGGCGTCGACCTCGTGACGCAACCGCGCCAGCCGTTCCCCGGCGCGTTCCCTGGCCGCCGCCAGCTCGGCGCCGGCGGACACCGGCGCCGGCTCCACGACCTCGAGGTAGGCCTTCAGCTTCGGCTCGGTCCCGGACGGTCGGATCACCGCGCGGGTGCGCTCGCCGTGCAGCACGAACACATCCGGTGCCGGCCGCTCCAGCTCGCCGCCCAGCGGGGCCGGGTCGGCGGCCAGCCGGGCCAGCGCCTGGGTCCGGCGCTCCGGTGGCATCCAGAGGGTGATCGCCTCGGTCAGGTACACCCCGTGCGCCAGCGCCAGCTGGTCCAGCGCGTCCAGCAGCGAACCGCCGGCGGCGCGGCGGGTGGCGGCCAGGTCGGCGGCCAGCACCGCGGCGGCGATGCCGTCCTTGTCCCGCACGGCGGCCGGGTCCACGCAGTAGCCGAGCGCCTCCTCGTACCCGTACACCAGCCCCGCACCGTTGTCCCCGGCGCGCACGATCCACTTGAACCCGGTCAGCGTCTCGGCGTACCGGGCACCCCTGGCGGCGGCCACCGCGCGCAGCTGGGTGGACGAGGCCACCGTGGTGGCCACCAGCGGATCGGGGTGCGCCGCGCGGTCCAGGGTGGCCAGCACGTGGTCGCCGAGCAGCACGCCGGTCTGGTTGCCGGTGAGCATCCGCCACCGCCCTTCGGCGTCCGGGACGCCCAGCGCGCAGCGGTCCGCGTCCGGGTCCAGCGCCACGGCCAGGTCGGCGCCCACCTCGGCGGCCAGCGCGAGCAGCGCGTCGGTGGCGCCGGGTTCCTCCGGGTTGGGGAAGGCCACCGTGGGGAAGTCCGGGTCGGGGGCGGCCTGGTTGCGGACCACGTGCACGTCGTCGAAGCCGGCCCGGCGCAGCGCGTGCACCGCGACCGCTCCGCCCACCCCGTGCATCGGGGTCAGCGCGATCCGCAACTTCCGCGCGGTAGCTCGGGGCAGCGCGGCCACCCGGCGCAGGTAGCCGTCCAACAGCTCGGCGGGGTCGGTCGGGGGCACCGGAGCGGTGGGCACCGAGCGGGCCGGTGGCGCGGCGGCGATGGCCGCCTCGATCTGGGCATCCGCCGGCTCGACCAGCTGGGCGCCGTCGGCCAGGTACACCTTGTAGCCGTTGTCCGCCGCCGGGTTGTGCGAGGCGGTGATCTGCACCCCGGCCACCGCGCCCCAGGTACGCACCGAGTAGGCCAGCAGCGGGGTGGGCAGCGGGTCGGCCAGCGCGCGCACCTCGAACCCGGCGCCGGCCAGGACCTCGGCGGCGGCCGAGGCGAACTCCGCCGAGCCGTGCCGGGCGTCTCGGCCGACCACTACCAGGCCGCCCGCCCCGCCCTGTCCGGCCAGCCAGGCGGCCAACCCGGCGGTGGTCCGGCGCACTACCGCCACGTTCATCCCGGACGGCCCGGCGCGAACCGGCCCGCGCAGCCCGGCGGTGCCGAAGCGCAGCGGCCCGGACATCCGCTCGGCCAGCTCCTCGGCTGGCGCAAGGGGGCCGCCAGCGAGCGCCGCGGCGAGCAACCGCTGCAGCTCGTCCCGGGTCGCCGGGTCCGGGTCGTCGGCAATCCACCGCAGCGCGGCGTCGCGCACCGCCGGAGTGAGGCTCATGCCAGCCGAACCAGCTCGCGCAGCAGCTCGCCCATCCGGCCGGCGGCCGCGTCACCCGCCTCGATCACCTCCTGGTGGCTCAGCGGTTCGCCACTCATCCCGGCCGCCAGGTTGGTCACCAGGGACAGCCCGAACACCTCCAGGCCGGCGGCGCGGGCCGCGATCGCCTCCAGCACGGTGGACATGCCGACCAGGTCCGCGCCGATCGCGGCGAGCATCCGGATCTCCGCCGGCGTCTCGAAGTGCGGCCCGGGCAGCCCGGCGTACACCCCCTCGACCAGCGACTCGTCGATTGTCCTGGCCAGCTCGCGCAGCCGCGTCGAGTACAGGTCGGTGAGGTCGGTGAACCGGGCGCCGACCAGCGGGGACCGCGCGGTCAGGTTCAGGTGGTCGCTGATCAGCACCGGCTGCCCGACGGACAGCCCGGGCCGGATGCCGCCGGCCGCGTTGGTCAGCACCACCAGCCGGCACCCGGCCGCCGCGGCGGTCCGCACGGCGTGCGCCACCGCGGCCGGGCCGCGCCCCTCGTACAGGTGGGTGCGGCCGAGCAGCACGAGCACCCGGTGCGCCCCAACGGACAGCGAGCGGACGGTGCCGCCGTGCCCGATCGCGGTGGGCACCGCGAACCCGGGAAGCTCGGCCATGGACAGCTCGGCGCTCGGGCTGCCCAGCGCATCCGCTGCCGGCCGCCAACCGGAGCCCAGCACCACCGCCATGTCGTGCCGGTCCACCCCGGTCCCGGTGGCCAGTGCCGCCGCCGCTTGCACCGCCAGCGCCTCGGCCGCCTCGGCCAGTGCCACCGGGTCAGCCGCCGCGTTGCCGGCCAAGGCTCGCGCATCGGCCGCGACGGCGTCCGGGTCGCTGGTCAGACCGTCGGGATGGGTGGTCAAGGTGGCGGCTCCCTCGGGTTCGGCGGGCCGGGTCACGGGCGGAAGCCCTGCGCGACGGTGGTGAACAGCTGCTCGGTTTCGGTGCCGGCGCGGTCCGCCGGCACGGTCAGCTGCACCACCCACACGTCATACCCGGTCTGGGTCATCTGTGCGTAGCTGAACCGACTGGAGGTGCCCTGCGGGCCAACCCGATCGGTCCAGTAGCGCACCTGGTTCGGCGGAATCTGCTGCACGTTGACCTGGGCTACGCCGAGCGCGGTCGCGGTCAACGCGTTGCTGAAGTCGGTGGGCTGCTTCGGCTGCTCGCGGGTGCCCACCAGCTTGTCCACCCGCATCTCCCGCGAGCCGTCCGGGCTCACGAAGCGCACCGACGGCAGGTCGCCGGTCTCCAGTACCCGGTACTCCTCCCAGCCCTGTGGCACCGACGCATTGAAGTTCAACGCCCCGGCGCCATAGCGCTGCGAGGAGTCGATGTGGGTGGTCATCGGGGTGATCCCGGTGGCGCCGCCGGCGGGGCTGACCACCGCGGTGGTCAGCGGGGACTGGCCGACCAGTACCCGCGTGCCGGCCCAGCCGCCGGCGGTGCCCAGGACCACCGCCAGCGCGCCGGCCAACACCAGGGGCAGCGCCCAGCGCCCGGACACTCCGGCGGTCCGTTGCGGCGGCGGGGGCACTGGGCGGGACACCGCCGGCCGGGGCGGCATCACCGGCGGGGCCGGCTGCCAGCTGGGCCTGTGCATCCCCTGGCTGGCCGGCGCCGGGTGACGCATCGGCGGGTGGGTCGGACCCGACTCGGCGGCTCCCGGCGGGCTGGGCATCGGGCCAGGATCTGGCGCAAGCGGCGAGCCGGAGCCGGACCATTGTCCAGACGGGGCCGGACCGGGCCGAGGGCGAGGCACTGAGGGGCTGGCCGACTCGCCGGGTCCTCTGCCTCCGCTCGGCCGGCCGGCTCCCGCTCCTCGTCCGGCTCCTTGCCCGGCGCCGGCGCCGGCCCCGGCTCCAGCCGACGACGCGCCGCCACCGGCGTCGGCCTGCTCGCCGATCTGCTCCGCGCCCGGGCTGGGCGCCGGCGAGTACGCGTCCACCGAGCCGGGGAACAGTGGGTCGTCCGGATCGGCGAGCAGTGGCCGCAACCTGCGTCGAACCTCAACCAGCGGCATCCGCCGCTCCGGGTCCTTCATCATCAGCGCGGAGATCACCTCGCCGATCGGCCCGCCCACCTGCACCCGAGGCACCTGGTCGTGCACCACCGCGGTGACCGTCTTCACCGGGTCGCCTTCCACGTCGTAGGGCGGGCGGGCCTCGACGGCGGCGAACAGGGTGGCGCCCAGCCCCCACAGGTCCGCGGCCGGGGTGACCGGCTGGCCGGCGGCCACCTCCGGCGCGATGTAGGCCGGCGAACCGAGCACCAGCCCGGTCTGCGTCATGGTCACGTCGTTGGTCTTGCGGGCGATGCCGAAATCGGTCAGCTTGATCCGCCCGTCGTGCGCGACCAGCACGTTGCCCGGCTTCACATCCCGGTGGGTGATTCCGGCCCGATGGGAGGCCTGCAGCGCGGCGGACATCGCCAGCCCCACCGACGCCGCCTGCCCGGCACCCAGTCGGCCCTGCTCGCCGATCACCTCGGACAGGTTCCGGCTGGGCAGCAGCTCCATCACCACGAACGGATCGCCGGACACGTCCACCACGTCGTAGAGGGTGATCACATTGGGGTGGGAGAGGCCGCCAAGGGTGCGCGCCTCCCGCATCATCCGCTCGCGCATGGAGGCGATCTCGCCGGTCGGCACACCCGGCGGCACCCGCAGCTCCTTGATCGCCACCGAGCGGTGCAGGACTTCGTCGTATCCGGCCCAGACCGTGCCCATCGCGCCACTACCCAGCGGCGCGGTGAGCCGATACCGCCCGGCGATCCGGCGCGGTGTGGTCTCCTCGGGGGTAGACCCGGATTCCGACATGCCCGCCATTCTCCCGATCGAGCGTGGGCGCACGCGCCTCGGTCACCGTTTTCCCTCCCAGGACCGCGATCATCAGCCCGCCGCGGGATAGATCCGACCTGCACCTGGCGAGTACGGTCGGCTGGCAAGGCAGCTCGGGCGGGTAACGGCACGAGAGGTGGCGCACCGTGGCGGAACGGGCAGGATCCGAACCGAGCCGGCGGGGCGAGTCCGGCTTCGACATCCCCACCGTGTACGGGCCCGAGGATGTGGCTCCCGGCCTCGAGGAGCGGCTGGGCGAGCCGGGCGAGTACCCGTTCACCCGAGGCGTGTACCGCTCGATGTACACCGAGCGGCCCTGGACGATGCGCCAGTACGCCGGGTTCGGCACCGCCACCGAGTCCAACCGGCGCTACCACCAGCTGATCGAGGCCGGCACCACCGGGCTGTCCGTGGCGTTCGATCTGCCCACCCAGATGGGTTTCGACTCCGATGACCCAGTGGCAGCCGGTGAGGTGGGCAAGGTCGGCGTGGCCATCGACTCGGTGGACGACATGTGCACCTTGTTCGACGGCATCCCGCTGGACCAGGTGTCCACCTCGATGACCATCAACGCGCCGGCCAGTGTGCTCCTGCTGCTTTACCAGCTGGTCGCGGACGGGCAGGGGGTTCCCGGCGAGAAGCTCACCGGCACCGTCCAGAACGACGTGCTCAAGGAGTACATCGCGCGAGGTACCTACATCTACCCTCCGGCCGAGTCACTGCGGCTGACCAGCGACATCTTCGGCTACTGCGCCGCCGAGCTGCCCCGCTTCAACACCATCTCGATCTCCGGCTACCACATGGCGGAGGCCGGTGCGAACCCCGCGCAGGAGATCGGCTTCACCCTGGCCAACGGCATGGAGTACGTCCGGGCGGCGCTCGCGGCCGGGCTCGCCGTGGACGACTTCGCGCCCCGGCTGTCTTTCTTCTTCGTGGCCCGCACCACGCTGCTGGAGGAGGTGGCCAAGTTTCGCGCCGCCCGGCGGATCTGGGCGCGGCTGATGCGCGAGGAGTTCGGCGCGCGCAACCCGAAGTCGATGATGCTGCGGTTCCACACCCAGACCGCCGGGGTCCAGCTGACCGCCCAGCAGCCCGAGGTCAACATCATCCGGGTCACCACGCAGGCGCTGGCCGCCGTGCTCGGCGGCAGCCAGTCGCTGCACACCAACTCCTTCGACGAGGCAATCGCGCTGCCCTCGGAGAAGGCCGCCCGGCTGGCGGTACGCACCCAGCAGGTACTCGCCTACGAGACCGACCTGACCGCCACGGTCGACCCGTTCGCCGGCTCCTACGCCGTCGAAGCGATGACCGACGAGGTGGAACGGGTCGCGATGGAGTTGATCGAGGCCGTGGAGAAGCGCGGCGGGGCGGTCGCGGCGATCGAGCAGGGTTTCCAGAAGACCGAGATCGAGAAAACCGCGTACGGCACCGCGCGGGAGATCGAGGCCGGCGAGCGAGTGGTGGTCGGGGTCAACCGGTACCGGCTGAACACCGAGGAGCCCTACGAGCCGCTGCGGCCCAACCCGGAGCTGGAGCGCGAGCAGGCCCAGCGGCTGGACCGGCTGCGCGCCGAGCGTTCGTCGACCGAGGTGGACGGCGCACTGGACGAGCTGCGCCGGGTTGCCTCGGCGCCGGCCGGCCGACCCGGTCCCGAGCACAACGTGCTCTACCCGATGCGCCGGGCGCTGGCCGCGCACGCCACGGTGGGCGAGGTCTGCCACGCGCTCCGCGAGGTCTGGGGTGCTTACGTGCCGAACGACGCGTTCTAGTCATTGCCGCCGTCTGTCGCGGCCGGCTACCGTTGATCGTCTTGCCGGGGTGCCGGGCTCGCTGGAGCGTACCGGTGAGCGATATCACCGCCCGTTCGTCGGCTCCATGATGACCGGTTGTCTGGGCTTCATAGCCGCCCGCAGCAGATCAGTAACACTTGAGCGCGGGAAAGCCGATAAGTCGCCAATTGTGCCGATTCAGGCCATCCGGGTGATGCACCATTATACGGATAGCGACGTTGGTCGAGGTTCCGCTCACGCTCACAAGGCGATGATTCGGCCAGCTGGGTCAACGTCGACATCGAACGGATTGAATCGGTGGTGGTACCGGTGTCTGTGCTTGATGCGAGCACCGAAGTACTGGCTGCGCAGGCGATCGGCCCGATTGAGCCGGTGACCGATATGGGCCAGGGCAAGGGTCCCGTGTGGCTGGACAGTTGGCTCGCTACGCACAACCGCGAGCTGGTGTCGTGGCGACGCGCGCTTCACGCGCGCCCGGAATTGGCTCGCCAGGAGCGGCTGACCACCGCGCTGGTCGCGTCCCGGCTCACTGAAGCCGGGCTCAAACCCCAGGTAATGCCGGGCACCGGGCTGATCTGCGACATCGGCTCCGGCGACCACTGTGTCGCGCTGCGTGCCGACCTGGACGCCTTGCCGCTGCGCGAGATGACCGGGCTGAGCTTCGCCTCGACGGTCGACGGCGTCATGCACGCCTGCGGGCACGACGCGCACACCGCGATGCTGCTCGGCGCGGGTTTGGCGCTGGCCACCGCCCCGAAGCTGCCGGGCAGGGTGCGGCTGATCTTCCAGCCGGCCGAAGAGGTGCAGCCCGGCGGCGCGCTCGACATGGTGGCCGCCGGCGTACTCAAGGACGTCGAGCGGATCTTCGCGGTGCACTGCGACCCCCGACTGCCGGTCGGTCAGCTGGGCACCAAGGTCGGCCCGATCACCTCGGCATGTGATCTGCTGGAGATCCGGCTCACCTCGCCGGGTGGGCACACCTCCCGCCCGCACCTGACCGCCGACCTGGTGTACGCGCTGGGCCTACTGATCACCCAGCTGCCCGGCTTGCTGTCCCGCCGGGTCGACCCGCGTTCGGGCACCGTGCTGGTCTGGGGTGCCGTGGAAGCCGGCGCCGCCGCCAACGCCATACCGCAGAGCGGCGTGCTGCGAGGCACCCTGCGCACCGGCGACCACAAGATCTGGAGCGAGCTGGAGCCGCTGGTGCGCTCCCTGGTCACCGCCCTGCTCGCCCCGCTCGGCGTGGGCTACGTGCTTGATCACCGGCGCGGTGTGCCGCCTGTGCACAACGAGGCGCTGAGCACCGGCTTGCTGCACGACGCCGCCGTGGCCGCGGTCGGCCCGGACGGGGCGACCAGCACCGAGCAGTCCAGCGGCGGCGAGGACTTCGCCTGGTACCTGGAGGACGTCCCCGGCGCGATGGGGCGGCTCGGCGTGTGGTCCGGCGACGGCCCGCAGAAGGACCTGCACCAGCCCACCTTCGACCTCGACGAACGCGCGCTCCCGGTAGGCGTCCGCGTCCTAGTCCACGCCGCCCTAGCCAGCCTCGCCGCCTAACCCACACCGCAAGTCGAGCCTCGCGCCGTCAACGGCCCGCGAGTCGCTAGATTTTGTAGGCCGAGTCGCTAGATTCTGCCGGCCAGTTATCCACAAGGCTGCTGCGCCACCGTGGAGTCGCCCAGTTATCCACAGCTGATCGCTATCACCTCCGCGGAAGGCCCTAACGCCGCGATCGTGAATACGTGGTGGTTCACGATGGCTTGCATGGCGCCTATCTGCGGAAGGGCTTGGCTGCCCGTCTCGGCCGACATCAGCTAGAGGCGGCGATCAGCGATGGCCGGCTGGGAAAGATCTGGTCGGGAATTCTGGCCGACGCGGACCGGATCCTCGACATTCGCACTCGCGCCTCGGCCGCTCTGCTGCTGCATGGCGACCGTTCAGTGGTGTGTGGCCCGACAGCGGCGCGGCTACATGGGTGCACGGCGATCGAGTCCGGGGACATCCACGTGCTCGTGCCGTACGGGCACTGCCTTCGAAGCCGTCCCGGGCTCGCCGTGCACAACGGTCCGCTGCCCGAGGAGGACATCACGGAGATCGATGCCCTTCCCGTGTTGTCGGCCGAGCGCACGCTCAGCGACCTGCTCTGCACAGCTAGGCCGCGTGACGCACTCGCGGTGGCTGATCAGGTTCTTGCTGTCATCCCAGTGGACCGGCGGGAAATGTTCCGAGCGCGGATCACACAGCGTCTGAAGGATCGTCGGGACCCACGCGGCACCCGGCGGGGTATGCAGTTGCTCGGGCTCGCCACCGGGAGGGCGGAGTCGCCACCGGAGAGTTGGCTGCTACTGGAGGTGATCGACCTCGGATTTCCACCGCCCGAGGTGAATTGGTCGCTCTATTCGGTCACTGGCGCGGTTCTGTACCGGCTTGACCTGGCGTGGCCTGACCAGCGTATTGCGCTCGAATACAACGGATACGCCGTGCACGCGGGCCGCGAGATTGAGGACGGGTTTCGCGCAGAGGATCTCCGTCGCCGGGGGTGGATCGTGATTGCCGTGACGATCGACGACCTTCAGGACAACCGACGGCTGGAGCAAACGCTCCGGGTCGTGTTCGAGCGCCGCGGCATTCGAATGTCGGTTTCGCCCACCGCAGCCCGCAGAATCTAGCGACTCGCCCTACAAAATCTAGCGACTCGCGGGGTGGGTTAGGGGCCTACTTTGCGGCTGGGGCGGGTGCGGAGGGCTTGGACGTAGTCGTCGGGGGCGCCGGCCAGTTCGGCGGCGTCTGCCATGACACCCAGGTAGCGGGCCGAGGGGAGGCCACCCTCGTAGGCGTCCAGCACGTACAGCCAGACCAGCTCGGTGCCCTGCATGGTGTGCACCCGCAGCCGCAGCTTCTTGTGCAGCCCGAGCTCGCCGCCCTCCCAGCGGTCCAGCTTGGCGGCGTCCGCATCGGTCACGTCGTAGAGCACCACGAACACTTGCGAGTTCGGGTCCTCGACCACGGTGGACAGCGCGCCTTCGGGGCCGTAGTCCTCGCCACCGAACGTCAGGCGCCAGCCCATCAGCCAGCCGGTGCCCGCCATCGGTGAATGCGGGCAGCGCTCTTGCATCTGTGCTGGGTCCATGTTGGACCCGTAGGCGGCGTAGAGCGACACCCGGACAGCCTAGGCCAGCGGTGTTCCGAGTTGTTGCCCGGCTCGCGGTCCGCCGGGCGCTGCGCCGGCATGGGTCACCGGCACGCTCTAGGGTCAGGGGCGATCGTTGCGCCGAGGGCATCTTGAGAAGAAGCCGAGGGGAACTGGCGGATGAGCCGGATTGTGATCATGGGGGGTGGCCCGGCGGGATATGAGGCCGCCCTGGTCGCCGCCCAGCACGGCGCCGAGGTGACGGTCGTCGAGCGGGAGGGCATGGGCGGCGCGTGCGTGCTGGACGACTGCGTGCCGTCCAAGACCTTCATCTCCTCCGCCGGGGTCCGGGTGGAGCTGCGGCGCGCGCCGGAGCTGGGCATCGAGGCGGACGCCAAGGCGGCCAACGTTGAGCTGTCCCGGATCAACGCCAGGGTCGAGGCGCTGGCCATGGCACAGTCCGCGGACGTGCGAGCCCGGCTGGAACGGGAGGGGGTGCGGCTGGTGGCCGGCGTCGGCTCGTTCGCCGAGCGGCCGCCGGACAACGCTCCGCACGCGGTGCGGGTACACACCGGCGGCCACGCCAACGGCTGGAACCGGGTCGCCGCCGCCAAACCCGGCGACCACGCAGCCGACCAGGCAGTCGCCCAAGCCGCCGAGCAGGTCGGTGAGCAGATCGACGAGGTGCCCGCCGACGTGGTGTTGGTGGCCACCGGTGCCACCCCCCGGGTACTGCCGGGAGCGGCGCCGGACGGCGAGCGGATCCTCACCTGGCGGCAGCTGTACAAGCTCAACGACCTGCCCGAACACCTGATCGTGATCGGCTCGGGGGTGACCGGGGCGGAGTTCGTCTCGGCCTACACCGAGCTCGGCGTGAGGGTCACCCTGGTGTCCAGCCGGGATCGGGTGCTGCCGGCCGAGGACGCCGACGCGGCCACTGTGCTGGAGGACGTGTTCGCCGACCGGGGGGTGAAGATTCTCTCCCGCACCAGGGCCGACTCGGTGCACCGGAATGGGGACGAGGTGGTGGTCACCCTCGCCGACGGCGCCACGCTGACCGGCTCGCACGCGCTGATGACCGTCGGCTCGGTGCCCAACACCACCGATCTCGGACTGGACCGGCTTGGCGTCAAGCTCGACCGGGGCGGCTTCATCCCGGTGGACCGGGTGTCCAGAACCAGCGCGCCCGGGGTGTACGCCGCCGGGGACTGTACCGGCGTACTGATGCTCGCCTCGGTGGCCGCCATGCAGGGCCGCATCGCGATGTGGCACGCGCTCGGCGAAGGGGTCGCGCCGATCAAGCTGAAGACCGTGGCGTCGGCGGTGTTCACCCGCCCGGAGATCGCCACCGTGGGCATCAACCAGGCCACCATCGACTCCGGCGAGGTGCCCGCGCGGACCATCATGCTGCCGTTGGGCACCAACCCGAGGGCGAAGATGCAGGGCCTGCGCCGCGGCTTCGTGAAGCTGTTCTGCCGGCCGGCCACCGGGGTGGTGATCGGCGGCGTGGTGGTCGCCCCGGTGGCCAGTGAGCTGATCCTGCCGATCGCGATGGCGGTGCAGAACAACCTGACGGTGAACGGGCTGGCCTACACGTTCTCCGTCTACCCCTCGCTGTCCGGCTCGATCACCGAGGCCAGCCGGCAACTCATGCGGCACGACGACCTCGATTAACCGCCGGGCAGTAGCCGGCCGATCGCGAGGAGTATCGGACGGGCTATTCCGCGCAAATTCCCGAACAGCTGGCAGGGTCCGAAGCCGGTCGGCTGAGTAGCGTTTCACAGCGGACGTGATGGAGCGGAGGTCTTCGATATGGCGCTAGCAGCGATACCCGACCTTGGTCAGCTGGGACCGGAGCGGCGGGAGAGCAGCTGGCGGGAGCTCGCCGGCCAGCACTTCGACATGGTGGTGATCGGCGGCGGAGTGGTGGGCTCGGGCACCGCGCTGGACGCGGCCACCCGCGGCTTGCGGGTTGCCCTGGTGGAGGCGCGCGACCTGGCCGCCGGTACCTCCTCGCGGTCGTCGAAGCTGTTCCACGGTGGCCTGCGCTACCTGGAGCAGCTGGAGTTCGGGCTGGTCCGCGAGGCGCTGCACGAGCGCGAGCTGATGCTCACCCGGCTCGCTCCGCACCTGGTCAAGCCGGTCAGCTTCCTCTACCCGCTACACGGCCGGTTCTGGGAGCGGCCATATGTGACCGCCGGGCTGACCCTCTACGACGCGATGGCGGGGATGGGCCGCACGGTGCCCAGGCAGAAGCATCTGACCCGCTCCGGTGCGCTGCGCATGGCGCCCGCGCTGCGGTCGGACGCGCTGATCGGCGCGGTGCGCTACTACGACGCGCAGGCCGATGACGCCCGGCACACCATGACGGTGGCCCGCACGGCGGCGCACTACGGCGCGGTGGTGCGCACCTCGACGCAGGTGGTCGGCTTCCTGCGGGAGGCGGACCGGATCTCCGGCGTGCGGGTGAAGGACACCGAGAACGACGCGGAGACCGACGTCTTCGCCGACGTGGTGGTCAACTGCACCGGCGTGTGGACCGACGAGCTGCAGCAGCTGGCCGGTGGCCGGGGCCGGTTCCGGGTGCGCGCGTCCAAGGGCGTGCACATCGTGGTGCCCCGGGACCGGATCGTCTCCGACACCGGCCTCATCCTGCGCACCGAGAAGTCCGTGCTGTTCGTCATCCCGTGGCGCAGTCACTGGCTGGTGGGTACCACGGACACCGACTGGAACCTGGATCTGGCGCACCCGGCGGCCACCAAGAGCGACATCGACTACATCCTGGAGCACGTCAACCGGGTGCTGGTCACCCCGCTCACCCACGACGACATCGAGGGCGTCTACGCCGGACTGCGCCCGCTGCTGGCCGGGGAGAGCGAGCAGACCTCGAAGCTGTCCCGGGAACACGCGGTGGCCCGGGTGGCGCCCGGCCTGGTGGCCATTGCCGGCGGCAAGTACACGACGTACCGGGTCATGGCGGCCGACGCGGTGGACGCCGCCGCGGTGGACATTCCCCGCCGGGTCGCGCCGTCGATCACCGACCGGGTCCCGCTGCTCGGTGCGGACGGATACTTCGCGCTGGTCAACCAGGCCGAGCAGATCGGCGCTCGGTACGGGCTGCACCCGCACCGGGTCACCCACCTGCTCAACCGCTACGGGTCGCTGCTGCACCACGTCTTGGCGGTGGCCGACGGGCGCAAGGAGCTGCTCGCCCCGATTCCCGGCTCGCCGGACTACCTGCAGGTGGAAGTGGTCTACGCGGCTACCCACGAGGGCGCACTGCACCTGGACGACGTGCTCACCCGGCGGACCCGGATCTCCATCGAGTACCCGCACCGAGGGGTGGCCTCCGCGCGTCAGGTGGCCGAGCTGATGGGCGGCGTACTGGGCTGGGACGCCGACACGGTGACCCGCGAGGTGGACATCTACACCAAGCGGGTGGACGCCGAGCGCCAGTCGCAGACGCAGTCCGACGACGCGGCGGCCGACGCGGTGCGGGTGGCCGCGCCGGAGGCCCGGCCGGGGCTGATCGAGCACGTGAGCCCGGCGGGGGCACGCTAGGCGCCGGGGCGGATCGCGCACAAGGCGCCGGGGCGGTAGCAGGGCGAATCGCGCGGGTCGGCGAGGTCGGCGAGGTCGCGCGGGTCGGCGAGGTGGGCACCCCGCGGCTGGCCCTACCCCGAACCGGGGTGCTGGTCGGAGTGCTTGGCTCGGACGTGGCCGGCACGGTGAGCAGATGGTTACCTCACTGTCCCGCGCCGCGGCCGTCGCCGTCCCGGCCCTGCTGGTCCTGCTGGCGCCGCTGACCGGTTGTGGCACCGATCGGGCCCAGCCCTCGGCCGCGGCGTCGCCCGGCACGTCGGAGCCCGCGCCCGCAGCCGCGCCGACGACCGCGCCGGTCACTCCCGGGCAGGTCGGGCCGACGCACGCCCGGGGTGCCCTGCTGTCCGTCGAGCCGTTGCGTGGCCTGGACGCCGAACAGGTGCGTGGTTATCTGTCCGGCCAAGGGGTGGACGGCTCCCGGGTGCGTTTCGGGGTGGACACCAGCCGGATCAGCTACGCCACTGTGGACCCCGAGGGCCGGCAGACGACGGCCAGCGCGCTGGTCGCCACGCCCAGGACGCCCAGCACGCGCAGGACCGCCGCCGACCAGCCGGGTGGCGCGGTGCGGCCGCTGGTGTCCTGGCAGCACGGCACCACCGCCGGCCGCGACGAGGTGGCGTCGATGACCGAGGACGGCTCCGACCGGGCGGCCGCGGTGATGTTCGCGGCCGCCGGCTACGTGGTCTCCGCGCCGGACTACCTCGGCCTGGGCACCGGCGCCGGATACCACCCGTACCTGGACCTGCCCAGCACCGTCACCGCCTCGGTGGACTCGCTGCGGGCCACCCGGGCACTGGCCGAGCGGAACGGGCCACGGCTGGACGCCCAGGTGCTGGTCAGTGGCCACTCGCAGGGCGGGCAGGCCGCCATGGCGGTCGGCCGGGAGCTGCGGCGCGGCGCCGCCCCGGAGTTCCGACTGGCCGCGGTGGCCCCGATCGCCGGCCCGTACGACGTGAGTGGCACCTTGCGCACGGCGGCCACCACCGGGATCGAGAACGCATCGGCCTACCTGGCGTACTTCACCGTGGCGTGGAATCGCCTGCACCACCTCTACGACAGCCCGGCCCAGGCGTTCCGGCCGCCCTACGCCGCCTCGGTGACCGAGCTGCTGGATGGCTACCACAGCGGCCCCGACGTGCTGGCGGCGCTGCCGGCCACCCCCGCCGAACTGTTCACGCCCGAGTTCCTGCACCGGCTGGCCAACCCGTCCGGCACGCTCGCCGAGGCGCTCGCGGTGGCCGACGGGAGCTGCGACTGGCGGCCAGGCGTGCCGGTGCGGTTGTTCGCCGCCAGTGGTGACCGGGACGTGCCGATCGCCAACTCCGGTTTCTGCCAGCGGCGGGTGCGGGCCGCCGGAGGCGACGCGGCGTTGATCGACGTCGGCCCGGTGGACCACGCCACCTCGGAGCTGCGCGCGCTGCCCCAGGTGCTGGCCGGGTTCGACCAGCTCACCGGTGCACGGCAGGGCGGCTGAGCTCGAGTAGTGAGCCCCGCCCAGTCAGATCCGGCGGGTGCGCGCCTCGACCTCGGCGAGCAACGCATCCAGCCGGTCGCGCAGCCGGGGGAGGTCGGTGGGCGCGAGCGTGGTCCATTCCACCCCGTCGGCGGCGGTGTCCCGTTGCATCAGGTAGCGGCCGCGCCGGGTGTCCAGCACACCGACCACCTTGGGCAGCCGGTGCAGCACGCCCCACTGGTCGGCGGCCAGCACGCTGAGCTGGCCCCGCCGGGTGACGCCGCGCAGCATCGCCTCGAGGCGCTCGGCGTCCTCCCGGTCCACGCCGCGCCGGGTCAACGTCTCGGCCATCGGCGCCGGTCCGCCGGCTTCGGTGGTGGCGGCCTCCAGGTCCGCGCTGGGCAGGGTCACCGCGCGGCCGGGCCCCGCCGCGGCGGCCGGCAGGGCGCCGAGGTTTGCACTGACCGGCCCGGCCGCGCTGCTCAACGTCACCGTCTCGTCCTGGCGGAGCGCGAGCGCGGTGGTTCCGGGCCGGGCCGCGGCCGCCACCCGCAGTTCCCTTCCGAGACGCATGCGCAGCTCCACCTGGCAGGTGGGTACCGCGAGCAGATGCATCAGCCGGACTATCTCCGGGTCCGGCCCGCTCAGGTCGGCCAGGCCGCGCTGGCGCAAGCCCTGCCAGCCGGTGGCCACGATGCCCCGGCGCTCGCTGTGGGTGCGCCCCGGCGAGTCCAAGCGCAGCACCACGGGGGTGGCGCCAAGACCGAGCCACTCCCACAGCACGTCGAACTCGACCGCGGTGAGCACCCGGCGCGCCGGCCCTCGGTAGCGCCGAGCCAGCTCAGCCGCGGTA
>DASWST010000205.1:0-11624 GCA_036402515.1 Pseudonocardia sp. | reverse complement strand
AGCGTCGAGGGAAATGTCGGCGCGCCCGCTGACCTGGCGGAATGCCCGCTCGCGGCACTAGGCTCCGCCAGTCGTGGAGCCCAGCGATTCGCTGAATGCCCGCGCGGTCGCCGCTCTCGATGACCTCCGTGGGTTGCTGGGGCCTGGCGCGGTCGCGGCGGAGGGCTCGCACAATGGAGACCCGGGCATCGTCGAAGAACTCGTTGACGTTGGCCTGACCGAGTTGCGCGGCATTTTGCCGAACTACACCGGCCCCGAGGCGGCCCGGCTCGCGGTTGTGGCGCTGGAGCTTGCCGACGTGCAGTCCTTGCTTGCTGGGGAGCGAACCCGGCGGCGGGTCGAAGGCGTTGTGCAGGTTCAGCGTGCGCTCGCGCGGCTACGGGCCGTTGGTTCCACCGAGCAGATGCTGATGAAGGCCCCTGAAGCGGTGTGCGAGTACTGCGGGTTCGAGCGCGCCCTGCTGTGGCGGATCGAGGCGAGGGTGGTGACCCCGCTGGCCGCCTACTCCGCGCGCGATCCGGCGTGGGGCGGGAAGGTGTTGCACCATTTCTCCTCGGTGCACGGCCCGATCATGCTGGATTCGCTCATGCTGGAGAACGAGATGCTGCGTCGGCGCGCGCCGCTCATCGTTCATGATGCGTTGAACAGTCCTGGCGCCATGGGCGATCTGCTTCGCCGCTCCAACATTCGCTCGTACGTCGCCGCGCCGGTGATGCCCGAGGGCCGGGTGATCGGAGGGATCCACGCGTCCACGATGGCGCGGGACACGGTCGCGGACCGCGATGTGTTGTGGGCCTTTGCCGAAGGCTATGGCTACGCGCTGGAACGGACCATCTTGCTGGAACGCTTGCACGACCAGGGCGAGCGCATTCGTCAGCTTGTCGCCTCGACGGAGTCGGTGCTCACCGAGATTCGGGAAGCCGGCCTGCAGATCACCAACACCAGCAAGGGCCTGCTCGCGACCGAGGCCGAACCGGTTCGCTCGGCAATGCTGTCCGCGCCGGTTTCGCCGATTCACCAGATACTCACCGGTCGTGAGCTGGAGATCATCGAGTTGCTGGCCCATGGGGAGACCAACAAGCAGATCGCCGAACGGATGGTCGTGTCCGAGGGCACGGTGAAGTCTCACGTCGGCAACATCCTGCGCAAGCTGCAGGCAGCGAATCGGGCCGAGGCGGTGTCGAAGTTCATGCGGCTGACCGGCCCGGGCACCGCTTGAGGCGAGCTCTGCCGACCTTCGGCCGACAATGCTGGCCGGATGGCCAGGTGAGATCCCCCGTTCGACAAGTTGTCCGCCCGTCGAAGGCTTGGCAGCGTGTCGACATACGAGTCAGCGGCCGCACAGCGCGCCGGCGGCTACCGGATTGACCCAGGCGATCGGAGCCGAGGGCATGGAGATCGCCGCCCTGACCCGCAAGGGTGCCCAGCAATTCACCGACTCCGTCGCGGTCAGCTTCGAGGGGAAGTCGCTCACCTACGCTCAGCTTTTCGAGCGCTCCTGCCGCCTGGCCAACGCGCTCCACGCGCTCGGCGTCAGGCCGGGCGAGCGGGTGGCCACCCTGAGCGACAACGGCCTGGAATCGGTGGAGCTGATCGCCGGCCTGGCAATCGGCGGCTACGTTCGCGCGGCGCTCTACACGCACAACTCCACCGAGTCCAACCTCTACCTACTCGATGATCTGATCGAGGCCTCGGTGCTGCTCATCGACGCCGCGCACTACGAACACCTGGCCGCACCGCTCGCCCGGGCGAGACATCCGCGCCACGTGATCGTCCTCGCTGGGCCAGCCCCGCCGGAAACGCTCGACTACGAGGAGGCGCTGGCCGGTGCGGCCGCCACGGACCCGGGTGTCGTGTCCCGGCCCTCGGACCCGCACGTGATTCGGTTTTCGGCGGGCACCACCGGCAAACCGAAAGGCATCCTGCATACCGTCGAGGGCTGGCGCAACGTCGCGACCGAGGCGGCGCTCACCATGCCCCGCCTGACCCCGGACGACCGCTACCTCGCCGCGGGCCCACTGTCACACGCGGCCCAGCTGCCGATCTACCCCATCCTCGCGGCCGGCGGCTCAATCGTGATCATGCGGGCATTCCACCCCGAACACTTCCTCGAGCTGATCAAACGTGAGGGCTGCACGACAACCCTGTTGGTTCCGACGATGATCCAAATGATCGTCCAGCACCCGGCGGCGGCCACCGCCGATGTCGCCAGCCTCCGGGGTGTTTTCTACGGTGCCTCGCCGATCAGCGAGCAGACCATGACGGAGGCCCGCGCGCTGTGGGGCGACGTCCTCTACCAGGCATACGGTCAGAGCGAGGTGGCAGTGTTGACCACGCTCAGCCCACGCGACCACGTCCCCGCGAGCTCCGGCTCCAACCGACTGCGCTCCGCCGGCCGCCCCACACCCAACACGGTGATCCGCATCGTTGACGAGGACGGCAACGACCTGCCTGCCGGCACGATCGGGGAGATCGCCGCACGGACCCCCGCCGCGATGGCCGGCATCTGGCGGGACCCGGACGCCACCGCCAAACGCTTCCTGCCCGACGGCAGCATCCTCACCCGGGACATGGGCTACCTCGACGAAGACGGCTTCCTGTACCTCGCGGACCGCAAGGAAGACATGATCATCTCTGGCGGTTACAACATCTGGCCGGCCGAGCTGGAGAACGCGCTGGGCTCGCATCCGGCCGTCGCGCAGGTCGCGGTGGTCGGCGTCCCCCATGACAAGTGGGGCGAGACCCCCAAGGCCGTGGTGGTGCTCCGGCCCGGACACCACACCTCGGCCGAGGAACTCATCGACTGGACCAGCAACAAGGTCGGCGCCGTCAAGCGCGCCACCAGCGTCGAGTTCGCCGACGACCTACCCAAATCCCCGCTCGGGAAAGTGCTGCGCCGCGAAGTGCGCGCACGCTGCCTGGCCGCGCCGGTCCCGGGCGGCTAGCGCCGGGCTGCCCGGTTGTCGGAGCGACCGGCGCGAGTTCGACATCGGATCGGTGGCAACTTTGCGGCCCCCCGACCAGGGCTAGGTCAGGGCAGCGAGGTGGGCAGGCCGAATCGCGCGATGTGCTCGGCCCCGATGAACGTGGTGATCTCGGAGATCCGCTCGCCGCGCAGGGTGAACACGTTGACCGACCAGCCGACATGCGCGCCGGCGTCGTCGTCCCAGAGGTAGCCGCCCACCGCGGGCTGACCGTTCGCGCTGGTCGGGACGTGCCGCCAGGAGCCGCACCCGGTCAACGGGACAGCCTGCGCAAAGTCCGTGACCGCCGCCAGTCCTTGGTACCAGTGCGGCAGCGGCGGCATCGACCAGGTGACGTCCTCGGTGAGCAACGCGACCAGGGCGTCCACGTCGCCACGTTCCAGAGCGGCGGAGTATCCGGCGACCATCCCCCGCAGGCGGCCGTCCTCGATCTCCCGCAGCGTCTGCTGCTGGGTCCGGGACGGGACCTTCTCGGCGACGATTCGGCGGGCTCGCTGCAGGGCGCTGTTCACCGACGCGGTCGAGGTCTCCATCGTGCTGGCGATCTCGGCGGCGGAGAACCCGAGAACCTCGAAGAGCAGCAGCGCGGCCCGCTGATTGCCCGGCAGGTGCTGACATGCGGCGACGAACGCGAGCTCCACGGCTTCCCGCTGCTCGTAACGCGCTTCCGGGCTGGCCGGGCCGGCGGCCATCCCCGCGTCCGGGTACGGCCCCAGCCAAGCGATGTCGGCCAGCGGGGCGTCGGCGACCACGGCGCGGTCACTGGACGGGCCGAGGTCCACGGGCAGCGCCCGCTTGCCCCGGCGCTGGACGCTGTCCAGGCAGGTGCGGGTGACCACGGTGTAGAGCCACGACCGCAGTGAGCTGCGCCCCTCGAAGCGCGGAACTCCCCGCCACGCCCGCAGCAGGGCGTCTTGCAGGGCGTCGTCGGCGTCGTGGGTCGAGGCGAGCATGCGGTAGCAGTGGGCGTGCAGCTCCCGGCGCAGTGGCTCCACCAGCCGGGTGAAGGCGGCCGCGTCGCCGTCGCGCGCCCGTGCCAGGTCGAGGTTCTGGGCGCCCGCGGCGATCGTGTCCTCGGCTTGCGCGGAAATTTCACTCACGAGCGATGAGTCTGCCGCACCTCGGCGGTCCCCCTTCCAGAAATAAGGATGACCGCCCCAGGCAGGGAGACACCCGGCATGACCCAGACAGAACCACAGTCAGATCTGCGGCAGTACCTGCGCGATGCCCGCGAAGCCCTGCGGTGGAAGCTCGACGGGCTCTCCGAGTACGACATCCGCCGCCCGCTGACGCCGACCGGCACCAACCTGCTCGGGCTGGTCAAACACGCGGCCACCGCTGAGCTGCTGTGGCTGGGCTACACCTTCGGGAGGCCATCCGAGGAACCGCTGACCTGGCTGGCGGACGGAGCGGGCCCGAACGCAAGCATGTGGGCGACCCTGGACGAGACGCGCGAGGACATCATCAGGATGTACCGCCGGGCCTGCGTGCACTCGGACGCGACGATCGACACGCTGCCGCTGGACGCGGTCGGGGACGTGCCGATGTGGCCCGGCGATCGGGGGAAGGTGACACTGCACCGGGCCCTGGTGCACATGATCGCCGAGACTTCTCGTCACGCCGGGCATGCCGATGTGGTCCGGGAGCTCATCGACGGCGCGGTCGGGAAGCACCCCGGTGAGGACGACATGACATCAGCCGACCAGGACTGGTGGCGGACCTACCGGGAGCGGCTGGAGCAGGTGGCGCGGGAGGCCGGCGAACGCTGAGGCCACACCGGTGTCCGCGCCGGATTCGGAGTAGACACGGTGGCATGACGTCCTCTCCCACGGGCCGGCGGCTGCCGGACGGCGTGACCGGCCGACCGGTCGCCGTGGTCTACAGCGACGACTCGACCGGTCCCCGCGACGGCGACGACACCGGGGCGATGGCCGCCATGCTCGCGGCGACCAGGTGGAACTTCGAGGTGACCACCGCCGGGCCGAACGGGAGGATGAGCGTCCGCGAGGCACTGGCCCGACCCGAGGTGCGGCTGTACGCGCAGCCGGGCGCCGACGGCGACGATGACGCCGCGTTCCGCAGGCAGCGCCGCGACAAGTCCGCGATCCGCGAGTTCGTCGGCCGGGGCGGTCGGTACCTGGGCATCTGCATGGGCGGCTTCCTCGCCGAACCAGGCTTCTTCAACATCTTCCCCGGCCGGGTGGACGAGTACTACTCCTCGAAGGGCGCGTCGGTGACCACCGACGACCCGGCGCTGATCCCGATCCTGTGGCGCGGAACCCGGCGGGAGATGTACTTCCAGGACGGCGGATTCATGGTTCCCAAACGCAAGGCCACCGGGATCGACGTTCTGGCCCGCTACACGAACGGCGCGATCGCCGCGCTGGTGGTGCCCTACGGGGACGGCAGAGTCGGCCTGTGCGGGCCACACCCGGAAGCGCCGCCGGCCTGGTATCGAGACGCTGACCTGGACTATCCGGGCCCCAGCCAGGACCTCGGCGAGGATCTGGTCGACACGCTCATGGCCGACTGACCAGCGCTCTAGGTCGGGATCGCCGCGTGGCTGGTCGGCCGCGTCTGGCTCGGGATGGGCGCCGAGCGCTGGACGGGTACCGAGCGCTGGAGGGGTGCCGAGCTGACGCGGGGGGTGGGGGCCGGGCGAAGCCTGTGCAGGTGCTCGAGGAGATCGGCGGAGGTGCGGGTCAGGTCCTCCAGCAGGATGCGGCGGGTCTCCGCGTCCCGCCCGTTCGGCCCGTCCGAGTCCACCAGCCCGACCGCCACACCGCGCAGGACGCCCACCAGGTACAGGTCGACGAGCTCCTCGCTGAGGTAGTAACCGTCGCGCAACTTGATGCTGGAGCGGATTGTGGCGACCAGGTTGGCCGCCGTCGAGGTGAGTTCCATCGCTCCGTCCCCTTCGGTGTGCCGTGTCATGCGCGCGCCAGCGTGTGCTCGACCAGTGCAACGAGCGCGCTGCGGCTGGACTTGGCCTCGCGGGCGTCCAGGTGCAGCACCGGGCAGTCGCCGGTCAACACCAGTGCGTCGCGCACCGCCGCATCGCTGAAGACCGGTGTGTTCGGGAAGTCGTTGAGGGCGAGCACGAACGGCAGCCCGCGATTCTCGAAGTAGTCGATCGCCGCGAACGAGTCGTCCACCCGGCGCAGGTCGACGAGCACGATCGCGCCGACGGCGCCGCGGGCGAGCTCGTCCCACATGAACCAGAACCGGTCCTGCCCGGGGGTACCGAACAGGTACAGGATCATCGAGTCGTCCACAGTGATCCGGCCGAAATCCATGGCCACCGTGGTTGTCTGCTTGTCCGGCACGGCGTCGGCGTCGTCCACGCCGATCGAAGCGACGGTCATGTGCTCCTCGGTGCTCAGCGGCGGGATTTCCGACAGCGAGCCGACGAACGTCGTCTTGCCGACCCCGAAACCGCCGGCGATGAGCACCTTGAGGGCGACCAGCTCCGGCCTGGTCGGCGCGGGAGCGCGGCGGGGAGCCTCAGAGCGAACGGAGTCCATCAAGCAGCCTCTCTAACAGCTCAGCATTGGGGCGGCCGTTCTCTTCGGCAGGGGGCGGCAGGTGCATCATCAGATACCCGGCGTTGGCCAGGTCGCTCACCAGCACCCGGACCACGGCGGCGGGCACCCGCAGCGCGGCACCGATCTCGATGACCGAGACCGGCCCGGATACCAGGGCGAGTACCTCCCGGTATTCCACCTGCAGCGCCGGATTGTGCCGGTCGGCCAGCTCGTTGGCGGTGACCATCGCTTCGATCGGCATCTCCTCACCCGCCGACCGCGTGCGTCCTCGGGTCAGGGCATATACCGGGACCACCCGCCAGGTGGCCTCCGGATCCCGCGCTTCGTGCGAGCTCACGATCTCCACCTCTAGCTACGAGGCGCTGAGCTGAGCAGGTGACCGACCCGGTGCGCCAACATGGTCATCTCGTAGCCGAGCAATCCGATGTCGCTCTGTCGCTCGGCATAGACGGTCAAGGTGGAGCCCTGGCTCAGCGAGCTGACGAACAGGTACCCGTCCGCCATCTCCACGATGACCTGGCTGAGCGGCTCGTCAGCCAGCACCCTCGACGCTCCCCGAGCCAAACTGACCAGGCCGGACGCGGCAGCCGCCAGCCGGTCCGCGAACGACGTATCGAGCCGCCCGGATGCGGCGAGCCGCAGCCCGTCGGCGGACACCACGAGGGCGTGCCGGACGCCGGGCATCGCCTTGGCGAAGTCGGCCAGCAACCAGTCGAGCTCGCCCTCGGTCGCGGCGGTCCTGATGCCCGCCCCAGGTCTACCGCTGGGTGTCATTCCCGCGCTCCCGAACTCGTGCCGTTGAGGCCGCCCGGCCGGTTCTGTCCGGATTCGGCGGATGCCACATTGCGGCTGGCCTGGTAGCGGGTCAGTGCGTGTGCCAGGTGCGCCGCCCGCTCCTCCGGTTCCGGCTGCTCCGCCGGGAGCAGTAGCTCAGGTGCGAGATGAGACTGTGGCACCCGGCGGTTGAGCCGGGGCTTCTCCGGGGTATCGGGCTGCCCAGCTCCGGCGTCGGCCGCGGCCTGCCTCGGGGCGAGAGGTTCGTATGGAACCGGTCCAGGCGTCTGGTCGATGCGCGCGTTCGGCGTCCGGGTGGCCGGCCCGTCCGGGGCCTGGTTGTCCCGTCCGTTCGGCGCTCCGTCGGCCCGTCCGTCCGGCGCCCAGTCGGCCCGTCCGTCCGGCTCCTGATCGGCTCGCCAATTCGGCACCGGGTCGCTCCACCCGTTGGGCACCGGGTCGCTCCACCCGTTGGGGGCCTGGCCGCTGGGCCGGTTGGACGCCTGGTCGGTGAGCCCGTTGAGCGGCAGGTCGGTCCGCTCGTTCGGGTTCGGGGTCCACCAGCCGCTCCATCCGGGGGCCACAGCGGCCATCGGGTGGACCGGCGGCATCAGGCGCGAGTGCGACGCCGGCCGGCCGGTGGCCTCGATCACCGGGGCAGTCGCCTGCGCGGGCACGCTCACCAACTCGGCCTCCAACACCGATCCGTCGCGCAGCTCCTTCCACGAGCGGCTGTTGGCTCGGCGCGGGCGAGCCGAGACCGGGCGAGCAGAGCGCGGGTACTCCCAGGTCCGGAGGGCCGCCGGCGCCATGTCATCCTCCAGAACCACGAGGCGGGCCGGCAACAGCACCGCCGCGGTCAAGCCGCCGCCTGGCGTCCGGGTAAGCGACACCTCGATGGCGTGCCGCTGCGCCAGCCTCGCGACCACGTGGAACCCGAGCTGCTGTGGCACCGCGAGATCGACATCTGGTGGGTCGGCGAGGACCTGGTTGTAGACCGCGAGCGCGTCGGCGGGCATGCCGACGCCCCAGTCCTCGATGGTCAACAGATGGCCCCCGGCGCCGGGCAGTTGGGCGCGACCCCGGATGGTGACCCCGGCGCCGGGCGGGGAGAACCGCACGGCGTTCTCGGTGAGCTCGGCCAACAGGTGAGTCAGGTCGGTGACGCTCTGACCCGCGATCGCCACGGTTTCGTCGACCGCGATGTCGACCCGCTCGAGATCCTCGGTCTCCGCGATCGCGGCTCGGACCACCTCATGCAGCGGGACCGGGGCGCGCCACACCCGAGCCGGTTGCTCTCCGGAGAGCACCAGCAGGCTCTCCGCGTTCCGCCGGACGCGGGTGGCCAGGTGGTCGAGCTGGAACAGCTCAGAGAGCACGTCCGGATCCCGCTCGTTGTTCTCCAGCTGATTGATGATGTCCAGCTGCCGGTAGAGC
The DNA here is from genome assembly GCA_036402515.1 of Pseudonocardia sp. Lineage (GTDB taxonomy): Bacteria > Actinomycetota > Actinomycetes > Mycobacteriales > Pseudonocardiaceae > Pseudonocardia. The sequence continues at coordinate 2,884 of DASWST010000205.1, read as the reverse complement.
ATGCTCTGGTTCCGGCGGGCAAGGTTGACCAACAGGTGCGAGGTAAAACGACGGCGGTCCGCCTCGGTGAGCCGCTGAGTGAGCGTGCTGCGCTTGACCTGTTCGTCCTCGCTGACCCGCCAGAACAACACCATACCTACACATGCGGCCAATACCGCGGCCCCATGAATGGCCGACCACAGCCACGGGCTTCGTTGCGCGGCGGCGTAACCGAATATCAAATCGGTTCGCCACGCGGAACCGATACCGTGGCTGAGCACGGTAAACGCGACGTTCCACAGGAACGGCACCCAGTCCTGATACAGCGCGATAAATCCGATGATGATGAAGAAATGGAAGTGCGCCTCGATAGAGCCCCGGGACAAGCCCACCAACGCGGCCGAGCAGTAGGTCAGGCCGGCGGTGATCGCTATCGAAGCGGGCCGGCGCTGGGTGAGTTTCCGGCCCAGCAACAGGCAGATCAGGGGTGGTATCAGGACCTCTGCCGTGGTCAGCGCATCATGGTGCAGCGCCAGCCCGAACACGAACAAAGCCGGCAGGTGCAGACCCAACACCCACTGCAGGAGTTGATGGCGGTGCATCCACTCGGCGTCATCGAGAAGGTTTCCTCTCGGCAAGTAACTCATCACTGTCCGCCAGGCTGCCCTCACCGGACCTCCAGAAAGTCGATACCCCGCTCGGTACCGCCGGTTGGAGCATTTTCGGGCGGGGAGCGCCTAATGCTGCCGACGCGACAGGACCTGCTCGCGCTCGGTGCACGCTACACATGTTCGGCCCGATCACTACTGTTCGATCTTAGTAAATTCGGTGTGTCAATCGGGTAATTGCGCCATTCAGTGCAAGCGCACCCTGGCATTTGGCGGTTCCCGATAGTTGCGCTGTCGGTAGTAGCCTCCTCCGCGATGACCCTCGATATCCGGTCGCACTCCGGACCCCGGCCGTCCCGAACGAATCCCCCGACTGTGGCCGGGCCCGTTGCGGGTGTGCTCGGGGCCGTACTGGCGACCTCCGTTGCGGTGTGGCTGACCAGGTCAGCACCGGTCCCGGGCGTGGTGTTGCCGCCCGAGGCGGTCCGATTCGGGGTGCCACTGGCCCGGGTGCTCCTCGACCTCGCCCTCACCGCCTCGGTCGGGCTCAGCCTGCTCCCGATATTGCTCGGCCAGCGCCACGATCCCGCTCTGCACCGGGTACTGAGGGCCGCGCACCGAGGCACCATGATCGCGGCTGTCACCTGGTTGGCCGCCGCGCTGGTATCCGTGGCGCTGGGAACCGCCGAAGTGGCCCCGGCACCGGGCATCACCCCGGCAACGCTGGCCGCCTACGTCAGTGAGTTCCCCAGCGCGCAGGCGTTGCTGGTCAGCGCCGGCATCGCATTGCTGGCCGCCGCGCTCGCGGCGGTCGGCATCCGCTCCCCGAGCCCGCTGCCGGCCCGATTACTCGTGGCCACCGCCGGATTGGGGCTGCTGCCGCTGCTGGTCACCGGCCACGCCGGCGACCTTCCGGCGCGCTGGCACGACCTGACCATGGTGTCCATGCAGTTGCACGTGTACGCCGCCACCGCGTGGGCCGGGGGGCTCGCCGCGATCGCCGGGCTGCTGCTGGGTCACCCGCCGCTGTTGGCCCGCGCGCTGCCCCGGTTCTCCCAACTGGCCGGGCTGTGCCTGGCGGTTGTGGCCACTACCGGCGTGCTCAACGCGCTCGTCGAGCTGGCCACCACGCCAGGTGTCCGGCTGCCCTCGGTGTTGCTCACCAGCCACTACGGGCAGCTGGTGTTGGCGAAGGCCAGCTGCCTGGGCGCGCTTGGGCTGCTCGGCGGCTACATCCGGGTGCGGCTACTGCCGTCGGTGGCGCTCGGTCGGCGGACCGCGCTGGCCGGCTGGGTCGTCGGCGAGCTCGCCATCCTCGGCGTCGCGTTCGGCCTCGCCGTCGTGCTGGGGCGCACCGGCGTGCTGCCCTCGGGCGACTGACCCTGGTCGACCCGCGGAGCTGCTGTCGGCCTCAGCGTCCAGCCGTGTCGTAGGCCTCAGCGTCCAGCCGTGTCGTCGGCCTCAGCGGCCGGTCGTGTGCTGTCGTCGGCCTCAGCGTCCGGTCCACGCCGGCGGGCGCTTTTCCTGGAACGCGCGGACGCCCTCCTCGGCGTCCGCGCTGGCCAGTGCGGCCATCACCGCCGGCAACCGCAGCGCCTGGGCGTCCCGCGCGGTCATCCCGGCGGTGCGCTGAACGACCTGTTTGATGGCGCGCAGCGAGGTCGGCGCGCAGGCCAGCACGTCGGCCACCCAGCGGTCCACCGCCGCATCCAGCTCGCCGGCCGGGACCACCTGGTTGACCAGGCCCATCCGGTACAGCTCCGAAGCCGGGGCCCGCCGGCCGGTGAGCAACAGCCCCATCGCCTGGGTGTGCGGCACCCGGCGGACCAGCTGGGCGATCCCGCCGTCCAGCGGCAGCCGGCCGACCCGGGGCTCGGTCAACCCGAACTGGGCGTGCTCGGCGGCCACCACGATGTCGGAGCCGAGCACCATTTCCATTCCGCCGCCCAGCGCGTATCCGTTCACCCGGGCGATCACCGGGACGTCCAGGGTGTCGCGCAGGGACAGCCCGCCGAATCCGTTCGGGTCCAGCGACGCCCAGTACTCCAGCCCGGTCTTGTCCACCGCGTCGGCCGTCATGTCCGCGCCCACGCAGAACGCCCGCTCGCCCGCGCCGGTCAGCACCACCACCCGCACCTCGGGGTCAGCCTCGATGGCCGCCCACACCTCGTTCAGCCGCGCCGAGGTGGCCGTGTCCACCGCGTTCAACCGCTCCGCCCGGTCAATCGTCACCCGCGCCACGTGCTCCTTCACCGTAAACGCAACGCCGCAGGTCACAGGTCGTGAGTGGCGATGGT
>DASWST010000204.1:0-27362 GCA_036402515.1 Pseudonocardia sp. | reverse complement strand
CCAACCGCATCGTGGTGGACACCCGCAACCTGCTCGACCCCGACGTGCTGCGCCGCGCCGGCTTCTCCTGGGTAGGCGTCGGTTCTCGATAGTGGCTTGTGAGTGGTATTGGTCGCTATAGCGACCAATACCACTCACAGGCCCTGGGGGATGACCATGCTTGGCGAGCACGCGGCCGTCCTCGGGGCGAGCATGGCTGGATTACTCGCCGCCCGGGCGCTGTCCGAGGCGTACCGACACGTCACGGTGGTCGAGCGGGACGTGCTGCCGGAGGGGAGCGCGGATCGGCGCGGGGTGCCGCAGGGCCGGCACGCCCACGCGCTGCTCTCCGGCGGGGCGCGGATCCTGGACGAACTGTTCCCGAGGTTTCTGCCCGAGCTGGAGGCCGACCGGGTGCCGGTGTTCCGCGACATGGCGGAGGCCCACTTCGTCCTCGGCGGTCACCAGCTGGGGCCCCAGGAACTGGTGATCGGCGCGATACCCGAGCGGCCGACCGTGCTGGTGCTGCTGGCCCAGGAGAACGGCTGGTGGATGCTGTGGCTGAGCGGATACGGCAGCCACCACCTGCTTCCCCGCCGGGCTGCTGGCTTTCGGCGACGCGATCTGCAGCTTCAACCCCATCTACGGGCAGGGCATGACCATCGCCGCGCTGCAGGCCATCGCGCTGCGCGAGTGCCTGGCCAAGGGGGACGGGCAGCTGGCCCGGCGGTTCTTCCGGGCCGCCGCGAAACCGATCAGCGTCGCGTGGCAACTGGCCGTGGGCGGTGACCTCGCCCTGCCCGAGACCCGCGGTGACCGGCCGCGGGATCGGCCTGACCAATGCCTACGTCGACCCCGGCGGCCGACGAGCACGTCCCGCCGGCGCGCCCCCTACCAGGTCGACAGCAGGTGACCGACGATCACCGTGAGCACCCCTCCGGCCAGCACCAGGTAGGGCCGGACGCCGGCCCGACGGGTGGCGGCGGTGGCCGGGGCGCCGCCCGCCGTGTCCGCCTCGCTGTACATCGACGCGGGGAACTGCCCGCCGTCGCGCAGGTAGTGCCGGAACGCGAACACCGGGATGACCAGCGCGGCGAACACCAACCCGGTGAGCAGCGCGCCGCCGCCCCACACGTTGGCCCCCCAGCCCAGCAGCAGCGCGTTGACGAATGCCAGCACCCCGCCGACCGCGATCAGCACGGTGGGCGCCCGCCACGGCCGGTGCAGGTGCGGGTTGTCCACCCGGTGCAGCCAGCCGGCATTCAGGTTCAGGAAGTTGAAGATCATGTAGCACACCGTGGACGCGGCCAGCACGAACACGTAGTCGCTCAGCAGCAGCAGCAGCAGGTTGAAGCCCAGGTCGGTCCACATCGCCCTGGCCGGCGCGCCGTGCCGGTTGGCCCTGCCCAGGTAGCGGGGCAGCCAGCCGTCCACCGAGCCCTGGTACAGCGTCCGGGACGAGCCGGCCATGGTGGTCATGATGGACAGCAGCAGGGCCAGGATCAGCATCACGGTCAGCAGGTTGCCCACCAGGGCGCCGCCGCCGACCATGTCCACCATTGCCGCGGCCACCCCGGTGCCGTCCACGATGGACGGGCTGGTCAACCGGTCCAGGCCGAGGGCGCCCTGGAAGGAGAACGGCACCACCACGAACACCACCAGGCAGACCAGACCGGAGGAGAAGATCGCCTTGACGGTGTCGCGGCCCGGGTCCTTCAGCTCGCTGGTGTAGCAGACCGACGTCTCGAACGCGTACGCCGACCAGGCGGCCAGGAACAGCCCGCCGGCGAACAGCGTCCAGCCGGACAGGTGCCAGCCCGCGTTGATCGGCTCGAAGGGCTGGAAGTTGCGGGCCGCCACGTCGCCGGTGAGCAGCGGAACCACGCCGACCACCAGCAGCGGGATCAGCACGGCCAGCCCGACCACGGTCTGCACCCGCGCGGCCCGCAGGATGCCGTGGTGTTGCAGCGCGAAGACCAGCAGCAACAGCGCCGCCGCGATCAGGAACTGGGCGTTGAACCGCAGTCCCAGGCCCTCCTTGAGCGCGCTCAGGTCGACCAGCTGCACCGACCAGGTGTTGATCGCCGCGTCGGCCGGGAACAGCGCGGTGAGCAGGTACCCGGCGCCCAGCCCGGACCCGATGGCCAGCACCGGTGACCAGGCCAGCCAGTTGCACCACACCGACACCGGCGCGACGAACTTGGAGTACGGCGCCCAGGCCATCGCGCCGTACACCGAGGCCCCGCCGGACTTGTTCGGGAACATCCCGGCGATCTCCGCGTAGGTGAAGCTCTGGATCAGCCCCAGCGTCACCGACACCGCCCAGACCAGCACGGACACCGTGCCGACGGTGGACGCGATGGACCCGACGGAGAACAGCACCAGCGCCGGGACCCCGCTGGCCACCCAGAACGCGCCGGTCCAGGTGATCGAGCGGGGCAGTTCACCGGTGGCAGCGGCGGCATCGGTCCCCGTCGACGGTGCCTTCGAAATCTCGGCCATGACGGCTCCTGGGGTTGGACCTAATGAGCTCGTGGTTCCCAGCCGGTGAGGGTGGGTGGGCGCCAGTTCTCGCCGACGGTGGCTGAGCCGGCCAGCCAAGGACCCAGCTCGGGCTGGGCGAACTTGGCGTGCGTGTGCTTGAGCCAGATGCCATAGGAGTTGCCCTCCTGCAGGTGCTTGATCAGCACCTTCCGGGCGTACTCGTCGCCCCGGCCCTCCGGGATGTCGAAGTAGATCTTCAGGAAGGCGTTGGTGTAGCGGTCGAACACGGCGGGCATGCCGTCTTCGGTCATCAGGTAGACGTCCTCCAGCCAGTTCAGGTCCTCGCCGGGGGTGGCCGCCAGCAGATCCACGTCGTCGACCAGGGATCGGTCGAACTGGTACGGGAACGTGCGCCCGGTCAGCTCCTCGGTATCGATCCCGCTGCGGGTGGTCAGGTGCCGAGCCGCCGGGTCGAAGGTCGGCGTGGGCAGCGGCGTCGGATCAGTGCCGATGTTGGTTCCGCTGGCGCTTCTCTCAGTGCTGATGTTCGTTCCGCTGGCGCTTCTCTCAGACATCGCGGGGTCCCCGTCCGGTGCCGTTGGCCAGCTGCTTGGCCAGCAGGTCCTTGATCTCGGCCAGCGTGCGCTCCTCGCTGACCCCGGGGATGTAGGTGGTGCCGGCCAGCGGGACCTTGGCCATCGCGGCGGCCTCGGTGGTCAGCGCGCAGAGGTCCTCCGGCTCCAGGCTGTGCACGTTCGTCTTGCCGCACGCCCTGGCCAGCATCTGTACCTCGAGGGTCAGCGTGTGCAGGAAGTTGTAGACCCGCTCGGCGGCGGAGTCCACCTCGAGACGTTTGCGCAGCTCCGGGTCCTGGGTGGCCACACCGACCGGGCAGCGGCCGGTGTGGCAGTGGTAACACTTGCCGGCCGGCACCCCCACGGTGCCCTCGTAGTCGGTGATCCCGGGCAGCTCCTTGTTGCAGTTCAGCGCCATCAGCGAGGAGTGCCCGATGGCGATCGCGGTGGCGCCCAGGGCCAGGCACTTGGCCACGTCGCCGCCGTTGCGGATGCCGCCGGCAACCACCAGGTCGATCTCGTCGGCCAGCCCCACGTCCTCCAGGGCGCGGCGGGCCTCCGGGATGGCGGCCATCAACGGGATGCCGGTCTCCTCGGCGGCGATATGAGGCCCGGCCCCGGTGCCCCCTTCGGCGCCGTCCAGGTAGATGACGTCCGGCCCGCACTTGGCGGCCATCCGCACGTCGTCGTAGACCCGCGCGGCGCCCAGCTTGAGCTGGATCGGCACCTGGTAGTCGGTGGCTTCGCGGATTTCCTGGATCTTCAGCGACAGGTCATCGGGGCCGAGCCAGTCCGGGTGGCGGGCCGGGCTGCGCTGGTCGATCCCGGCGGGCAGGGAACGCATCTCGGCGACCTGCTCGGTCACCTTCTGGCCCATCAGGTGCCCGCCCAGGCCGACCTTGCAGCCCTGGCCGATGAAGAACTCCACGCCGTCGGCCAGCATCAGATGGTGCGGGTTGAACCCGTACCGGCTCTGGATCACTTGGTAGTACCACTTGGTGGACAGGTCCCGCTCCGGCGGGATCATGCCGCCCTCCCCGGAGCAGGTCGCTGTGCCGGCCATCGAGGCGCCCTTGGCCAGCGCCATCTTGGCCTCCAGGGACAGCGCCCCGAAGCTCATCCCGGTGATGTAGATCGGGATGTCCAGCTCCAGCGGCTTCTTCGCGAACCGCGCGCCGAGCACGGTCTTGGTCACGCACTTCTCCCGGTAGCCCTCGATCACGAACCTGGTCAGGGTGCCCGGCAGGAACATCAGCTCGTCCCAGTGCGGGATCGGCTTGAACATCGAGAAGCCACGCATGCGATAGCGGCCCAGCTCGGATTTCGTGTGGATGTCGTTGATGACGTCCGGGGTGAAGATCCGACTGTGCCCCAGCACGTGCTTGTTGTCGGTGCCGTCAGCCATGCTCAGAGCACCAACTTTCGCTCGCTGGGTTCGAGATTGTCGTAGTTCCACAACTTCTGGCCGCAGACGAACTTGCGGAAGCGGTCCGGCTGGGGCATCCGATAGATGGCGAACTTGCGGTCGATGAGCTCCTGGTCGGCCTCGGTGAACTCCGCCTCCACGCAGTCCACGCCCAGCGAGGCCACCTCGCCGCCGACGTAGATCGCCCCGTCGTACATCGAGTCGCCCAGCCCCTGGCCCACGTTGCCGCAGATGATCTGCCGGCCGCGCTGCATCATGAACCCGGTCATCGAGCCGGCGTTGCCACCGACGATGATCGTGCCGCCCTTCTGGTCGATTCCGGTGCGTGCGCCCACGTGGCCGCGGACCACCAGGTCACCGCCGCGCAGAGCCGCGCCGGTGAGCGAGCCGGCGTTCTTGTCGATCACCACGACGCCGGACATCATGTTCTCCGCCACCGACCAGCCCACCCGGCCGGTGATGTGGATCTCTGGGCCGTCGATCAGCCCGCAGCCGAAGTAGCCGAGGCTGCCGCCGATGGTCAGCCGGCAGCGGGTGAGCAGCCCGACCGCGAGCGAGTGCTTGGCACCCGGGTTGCGCAGGCTCACCTCGCTGATCCCCTCGGTGTAGAGCAGCCGGCGCAGCTCCAGGTTGATCTGTCGGGGGGTGAGCTCGGCGGCGTCGAACTCCGCGCTGGTGCCGGTGATCACCGCGGTCTTGGGCGCGGTCGCGTCCGGCTCGGCCAGCCCCCGGTGATCGACGGCGCGGGTCGGTGCTTCGGTCATCGGCTCCACACCAGCACTTCCCGCTCGTAGGGGTCGTAGGTGTCGATCTCCCGGTTCACGATCGCCCGGATGGCAACCTCTTCCGACGCCATCGCGACGATGTCGTCCGACTCGTAGAGCACCAGCGGCTTGGCGGCCATCTCGTCCTTGGCCACGCCGAGCTCGCTCTCGGTCACCACCAGGTAGGTGAACACGCCGTCCAGGTCGTCCAGGCTCTGCTTCATCGCGGTCTCCAGGGAAAGCCCGTCCGACATTCGCTGCGCGATGTACACGGCGATGATCTCCGAGTCGCACTCCGACTGGAACCGGTGGCCGAGCCGCTCCAACCGCCGCCGCCACTGGTGGTAGTTGGTCAGCTGGCCGTTGTGCACCACGGCCACGTCGGAGAACGGGTAGGCCCAGTACGGGTGCGCCCCGGCGATGTCCACATCGGACTCGGTGGCCATTCGCACGTGGCCGATCGCGTGGGTGCCCCGGAAGGTGTTCAGCCGGTACTGCGCGGCCACCGTCTCCGCGTCGCCGAGGTCCTTGACGATCTCCAGTGAGTGCCCCAGGGAGAGCACCTCGGCGCCGGGCACGTCCTCCACGAAGTCGGCCAGCGGCTTGAGTTGCCCGTCGTAGCGGAACGTGGCCCGGTACGCGTAGTCCGACTCACCCTGGACCCGGTCGATGGTCGCGCCCAGCTTGGCCAGTCGGGACTCCACCTCGCGCCGGCTGCGCTCCAGCCGCTCGTTGAAGTCGAAATCGCGGAAGTCGGTCGGATCGGCCAGCTTGAACCGCATCACGGTCAGGTCGCTGGGCGGGCCGTAGAGGGCAAACCCGGTGGAGTCCGGCCCTCGGTGCCGCATGGCGTGCAGCATGCGGGTCATATCGCTGCCGAGATCGCCGTCCCGTCCTCGGTAGATGATGCCGGCGATACCGCACATCGGCGGTGACTCCCTTCGGTGGTGGGGCTGCGTCGTCCGTCCGGGCTGGGGTCGGGGTGCGCTAGGGCAGGATGTCCAGGTACTCCTTGACGTCCCAGTCGGTGACGGTGGCGCAGAACCGCTCCCACTCGTCCCGCTTGTAGTGGCTGAACACGGTGTACATCTCGCCGGGCAGCGCGCTCCTGATCACGTCGTCGGCTTCCAGCGCGGCCAGTGCGTCGCCCAGCGTCATCGGGATCTTGTGCACGTCCTTGCCACTGGCCATCGCCTCGTAGATGTTGCGCTCCTCGGGCGGACCCGGGTCCAGGTTGCGCTGGATGCCGTCGGCCATCGCCTTCAGCAGCCCGGCCATGGACAGGTACGGGTTGACCGAGGAGTCCACCGAGCGGTACTCGAACCGGTCCGGCGAGCTGACCCGCAGCGCGGTGGTCCGGTTCTGGAAGCCCCAGTCCGCGTACAGCGGGGCCCAGAAGCCGGTGTCCCACATCCGCCGGTAGGAGTTCACCGTCGGCGAGGTCAGGCAGGTCAGCGCATCCAGGTGAGTCAGCACGCCGCCGATCGCGGCCAGCCCCAGCTTGCTGGGCATCCGGGGGTTGTCGCCCTCGGGCAGGAAGGCGTTCTCAGCGCTGTCACCATCGCCCTGCCAGAGCGAGATGTTGTGGTGGCAGCCATTGGCCGAGACACCCATGAACGGCTTGGGCATGAAGCACGGGAAGGCGCCCATCTCCCGGCCCACCTGGCGGCAGATCTGCCGGTAGGTGGTCAGCCGGTCGGCGGTGGCCTCGGCGCGGTCGAACTGCCAGTTCAGCTCCAGCTGGCCGGGGGCGTCCTCGTGGTCGCCCTGGATCATGTCCAGACCCATCGCGGTGGAGTACTCGATCACCCGGTGGATCAGCGGCTGCAGCTCGGCGAACTGATCGATGTGATAGCAGTACGGCTTGGTCTTGCCCTCCACCGACGGCGTGCCGTCCGGGTTCAGCTTGAGCCACATCATCTCCGGCTCGGTGCCCACCCGCAGGTGCAGGCCGGTCTCCGCCTCGAACTCGGCGTGGATCCGCTTCAGGTTGCCCCGGCAGTCCGAGCTCAGGTACCCGCCCGGGTCGGTCTCCTCCTCGCGGCCGCGGAACAGCGTGCAGAACACCCGCGCGGTCTTCGGGTCCCAGGGCAGCACGCAGAAGGTGTCCACGTCGGGCAGCCCGACCAGTTCGCGGGACTCCGGCCCGTACCCGATGTAGTCGCCGTGCCGGTCGATGAACAGGTTCGCGGTGGAGCCGTAGACCAGCTGGAAGCCCTTCTCGGCGAACCGCTCCCAGTGCGCCGCCGGGGCGCCCTTGCCCATGATCCGCCCGGTTACCGAGACGAACTGGTAGTAGATGTAGGACACGCCTGACTCATCGATCTGGCGGCGCACCCGCTCGACGGCGTCGTCTCGTCCATCCTGGGCGAGGAACTCTTCGAGCGCGGTCGTCATGAGGTCTCCCGGCTGGTCGCGCGTGTGTGGTGGGTCACGTACTCTACGGGCAGTAAACTCTGTGCCGTAAGAGGTGACAACAGTCTGTTTGGGTTAGATGTCGGATGTGGGAATTGTGAGTATCGGGGCGGTTTCAGGACAGTCGGATGATCGGGCCGGCGGAGCCTTCGGTGGTTCGGCTGCGTCCGGTGCGTCCGGTGCGTCCGGTCCGTCCGGTTCCGGAGTGGAGGAAGCGCTCGGCGCGGTCATCGCGGACCGGGTGCGGGAGTTCCGGCTGCGCCACGGCTGGACGGTCGGCACCCTCGCCGAGGCCTGTGGGCTGTCCAAGGGCATGCTCTACAAGATCGAGAATGCCCAGACCTCGCCCAGCCTGGCCACCCTGGCTCGGCTCTCCGAGGCGCTGTCGGTGCCGGTCACCGCGTTCTTCCGGGGCCTGTCCGAAGAGCAGGACGTCATTCTGGTGAAGGCCGGCGCCGGCCTGGACATCCAGCACCGGCGCTCCGGTCAGGGCCACCGGTACCAAACGCTGGGCACGATGCGGGCGCCGCACGACAGCCTGGAGCCGATGCTGGTCACCCTGACCACCCGCGACGCGGACGCCTTCCCGCTCTACCAGCACGCCGGCACCGAGCTGATCTTCATGATCGCCGGCAAGATGGAGTACTGCTGCGGCAGTGCCCGCTACCTGCTGGAGCCGGGCGACGCACTGCAGTTCACCGGCGAGGTCACCCACGGGCCGGGCGAGCTGATCACGCTGCCGATCCAGTTCCTCGCGGTCAAGTCGGTAACCCCGAGCAGCTGAACCGGCCGCTCACGCCCGCTGCGTCGGTCAAGTGGCTCTTCGAGGCCGGTGCCGGCGGGTTCTCCCGATGTAGGGGTCCGCGGGGTGTCCGGCATGCAGCATGCGTGGTGTGTAGCTGGGTAACGCGGGGATGGTCGGGCGGCTCGGGAACCTGCGTGTTGTGTAGTTGGGTAACGCGCGGCTGGTGGCCGTGGGGTGGCTCGCTGTGTGGCCTGCGGTGGGCGTCCAGGGGTGCGGGGGCTCGGGAACCTGCGTGGTGTGTAGTTCGGTAACGCGGGGCTGGTGCGGTGGCTGGGGAACCTGGGTGGTGTGTAGCTCGGTAACGCGGGGCAGGTTGCCCGTTGGGTTGGGTTCCAGCTGATCAACAGTAGTCAACTCACAGTAGAAATAGTTCACTGGATGTCGTAGCCTCCAGAACCGTCGAGAGCCCGACGACGGCCGAGGGGCCGGATGCCGGCCGGGCGATCGGTCGGGAGGCGGGTGCGGTGTCGGCGGGACCGGGGCGGAACGGATCAACAAACGGTTCGGCGAAGGGCCTCCTCAGGAGTTCGGCGAAGGGTCTGTTCCGGGGCCGCGGCCAGCAGGCCAACGGGCCCGGCGGCGGGTCCGGGAACGGCTCGCGGCGCACCGGCGGGCTGGCCCGCTCGGCTCGGTACTCGGCGTTCTCGCTGCTGCGGCACGGGCTGCCCGGCTCGGCGGAGTGGCCCAGGGCCTGGCGCACGCACGAACTCCGGGACAGCTACGACGTGGTGATCATCGGCGGTGGCGTGCACGGGTTGGCCTGCGCCTACTACCTGGCCGCCAACCACGGCATCACCAACGTCGCGGTGCTGGACAAGGGGTACCTGGGCGGCGGCGGCTCCGGGCGCAACACAGCCATCCTGCGCTCCAACTACCTGACCCCGGAAGGTGTGCGGTTCTACGACCGCTCGCTGGAGCTCTACCGCAACCTGGCCGCCGAGCTGAACTTCAACGTGATGTTCTCCCGCAAGGGCCACCTCACCCTGGCGCACAACGACAGCTCGCTGCGCACCATGCACTGGCGGGCCGAGGTGAACAAGCTGCAGGGCGTCGACTCGAGCGTGATCGACCCCGACGAGATCAAGAAACTGGTGCCGTACCTGGACACCTCGGCGGCCACCCGGTACCCGATCCTGGGCGCGCTGTACCACCCGCCGGGCGGGATCATCCGGCACGACGCGGTGAACTGGGGTTATGCCCGGGCGGCCGACGCGCTCGGGGTGCACCTGCACCAGCAAACCGAGGTGGTCGGCATCGATGCGTCGAAAGGCCAGGTCACCGGGGTACAACTGGCCGACGGGCGGCGGATCGGGACCGGCACAGTGCTCAACGCCACCGCCGGCTGGTCCACGCTGATCTCCGACATGGCCGGTGTGCGCATGCCCGTGCAGACCTCCCCGCTGCAGGCGGCGGTCACCGAGCCGGTGCGGCCGTTCCTGGACGCGGTGGTGGTGTCCGGCACGCTGCACGTCTACGTCAGCCAGACCGACCGGGGCGAGCTGGTGTTCGGCGCCAGCGTGGACCCGTTCACCTCCTACTCGATGCGCGGCTCGCTGGACTTCATCGAGGGACTCGCCGGCCACGTGCTGGAGCTGATGCCGGCGCTGTCGAAGATGCGGTTGCTGCGCCAGTGGGCCGGGCTGTGCGACATGACCCCGGACTACTCGCCGATCATGGGCCTCACTCCGGTGGAGGGCTTCTACCTGGACGTCGGCTGGGGCACCTACGGCTTCAAGGCTGGCCCGGTGTCCGGGGAGACCATGGCCGAGACGATCGCCACCGGCCGCCCCGCGTCGCTGATCAGCACCTTCGGCCTGGACCGGTTCGAACGCGGCGAGCTGGTCGGCGAAAAGGGCGCCGCCGCCGTAGGCCACTAAACCCGTGAGTGGTATTGGTCGCTATAGCGACCAATACCACTCACGGGGTCTGATGAGGGAGGACCCACTTGCTCGAGTTGCCTTGCCCGTGGTGCGGGCCGCGCAATGTGGCGGAGTTCCGGCACGTTGGCGAGGCGACGGCTCGGCCGGACCCGGCCACGGCCAGCCCCGAGGAGTGGCGCGGGTACCTCTACCTGCGGCGCAACGCTCGCGGCTGGACCGAGGAGACGTGGTACCACTCCGCCGGATGCCGCCGGTTCCTGCGGCTCACCCGGGACACCGTCAGCAATCGGATCCAGCCGCCGGGAGCGCCGTGATGACCTCCGTCCGCACCCTGCCCGGCTCGGCGACCGGCCACCGCCTGGCCCAGCAGCCCGGCGAGGTGATCGACCGGACCCGGCTGCTGCGGTTCACCTGGAACGGCCGCGCGCGCACCGGCCACCCCGGGGACACCATCGTCTCCGCGCTGGCCGCCGATGGGGTGCGGGTGTTCTCCCGCAGCTTCAAGTACCACCGCCCGCGCGGCGTGCTGACCGCCAGCTACCACGACCCGGGCACCACGCTGCAGGTCGACGACGAGCCGAACGTGCGCGCCGGGCACCGGCTGCTCGCCGAGGGCATGCGGGTGAGCTCGCAGAACACCTGGCCGTCGCTGCGCTTCGACGTGAAGTCGGTGAACCAACTGGCCGGGCGGTTCCTCTCCGCCGGGTTCTACTACAAGACGTTCATGTCGCCGAGCTGGCTGTGGCCGGCCTACGAGCAGGTGCTGGCCAGGTTCGCACACGGCGGCGCGGTGGGCCGGGACACCCCGCACGAGTACTACGACAAGCGCTACGCCCACCCGGACGTGCTGGTCGCCGGGGGTGGCCCGGCCGGGATGGCCGCCGCGCTGGCCGCCGCCGACGCCGGGGCCCGGGTGCTGCTGGTTGACGAGGACCACCAACTCGGCGGCCACCTGCGCTGGGGCGACGCCGCCGACCTGGCCGCGCTGGCGCAGCTGCGCGCCGCCGTGGCGTCGGCGACCCAGGACGGCCGGATCGAGCTACTCACCGACTCCTCGGTGCTGGGTCGCTACGACGACAACTGGGTGGCCGTGGTGCAGCGCGGGCTGCCCGGCGTGCCAGAGCGGCTGATCAAGGCCAGGGCCGGGACGCTGGTGGTGGCGCCCGGGCTGATCGAGCGGCCGTACGTGTTCGCCGGCAACGATGTGCCGGGGGTGCTGTTGTCCACGGCGGTGCGCCGACTGGTGAACCTGTACGCGGTGCGCCCGGGAGAGCGCGCGGTGGTGTTCACCGCGAACCCTTCCGGGGACGCCGCGGCGGACGACCTGCGCCGGATCGGTGTCGAGGTGGCCGAGGTGGTGGACGCCCGGCGCGGCGGCGACGTGCTGCGGGTGCACGGCCATTCCAGCGTGCGGGCGGTGGAGCTGGCCGACGGGCGGCGGATCGAGGCCGACCTACTGGTCACCGCGACCGGCTGGACGGCGCCCACCGCGCTGTTGAACATGGCCGGCGACCGCCCGGTGTACTCGCCGCGCGCGGCCCGGTTCCTGCCCGGCGGCGGGTACGGCGAGGACGTGCTGGTCGCCGGTGGGCTGGCCGGCGACGGCGGCCGGGACGAGTTGGTCGGGCACGCCCGCGCGGTCGGCGCCGAGGCGGCCCGCCGCGCGCTGCGCCGACGCACCGCCCGGCTGGCCCAGCTGCCCACCCGGGCCGAGCCGCCGCCCAGCACATCGGGCCGGCCAGCGGTGCCGATCCCGGAGCTGCCGGTGGGCGAGCACCCGGCGCTGTTCCGCGGCCGCACCCACGGCATGGTCGACTTCTCCGAGGACGTGTCGTCCAAGGACATCCAGGCGGCCGCGCGGGAGGGCTACGACTCCGTCGAGCTGGTCAAGCGCTACACCACGGCGACGATGGGCCCGGCGCAGGGCAAGCTGGAAACGGTGAACACGGTGGCGGTGCTGGCCGAGGCCACCGGCCGCTCGATCGCCGACACCGGCACCACCACCTGGCGGCCGGTGCACGTGCCGGTCACCCTGGGCGCGCTGGCCGGGCGGATCTTCGAGCCGGTCCGGTACTCGCCGATGCAGCCCTGGCACGCCAGCCACGGCGCGGTGCCGCTGGTCGCCGGGCAGTGGATCCGCCCCGAGCACTACGGCGACCCGGCCGCCGAGGTACGCGCGGTGCGCGAGCGGGTCGGGATCATCGACGTCACCCCGATCGGCAAGCTGGACCTGCGCGGCCCGGACGTGCCCCAGCTGCTGAACCTGCTCTACGTGAACAAGTGGTCGAAGCTGGGCATCGGCCGGGTGCGCTACGGCGTGATGTGCGCCGAGGACGGCGTGGTCTTCGACGACGGCGTCACCGGCCGGCTCGGCGAGGACCACTACCTGATGTCCACCACGTCGTCCGGCGCCGGCGCGGTGTGGGAGTGGGTGGAGAACTGGCTGCAGACCGAGCACCCCGAGTGGCGGGTGCACGTGACGCCGGTGACCACCGCGTACGCCAGCATCAATGTGGCCGGGCCGAAGTCCCGCGAGCTGCTGGGGCGGCTCACCGACGTCGATCTGAGCCCCGAGGGGTTCGAGTACATGCACGTGCGCACCGGGCGGGTCGCCGGCGTGGATGACTGCGTGCTGTGGCGCATCGGATTCACCGGCGAGCTGTCCTACGAGCTGCATGTGCCGGCCGGCTACGGTCCGCACGTGTGGGGGGCGCTGCTGGAGCACGGCGCCGACCTCGGCGTGGCTCCCTTCGGCGTGGAGGCGCAGCGCATCCTGCGGTTGGAGAAGGGCCACCTCATCGTGGGCCAGGACACCGACGGGCTGACCAGGGCGTACAGCGCCGGCCTGGACTGGGCGGTGAAGCTGGACAAGCCGGACTTCGTGGGGCGCCCCGAACTGGCCTGGCAGCACGAGCGGGACCAGGGGAACCGGTCCGGCTCACGGTTGGTCGGGCTGGCCATGGTCGACCCGTCCGTGGTGCCGGAGGAGGCCAGCCAGATCGTGGCCGACGGGCACCGGATCGTCGGGCGGATCACGTCCAGCCGGCGGTCGCCCACGTTGGGCAGGGCGGTGTGCCTGGCGCAGCTGGACGTGTCGCTGTCCGCCCCGGGCACCGAGGTCACCGTCCGGTTGCAGGACGGGAATGAGGCGCGCGCCCGGGTCACCGAGCACCTGGCCGCCGTCGATCCGGAGGGCGCCCGGCAGCGCGTCGGGTCCAGCGGCCCGGTCGGCCCTTGCCGGGAGTTCACCGTGCCGCCGCCGGCCAGCCCGATCGCCGCCGCCGCCGTGCCGAGGGCCGGCCTGCCGAGGGCCGGCGTGTCCAGGGTCGGCGGGCAGGTCGCGATGACCGACGAGTCCGGGTTGGCCAAGGTCTTGGTCCGGGCCGCCGTCGACGGGCCGGTGGGCACCGCGCTGGGTACTCGCTTCGGCCGGGCCGCCCGGGACGCGGACGGCGCGCTGGTGGTCGGCTCGGCGCCGGGGGAGTGGCTGCTGCTGTGCGCCGGCGCCGACCCGGGCCGGACGGAGAAGCTGCAGGCGCGGCTGGCCGGGCTGGAAGAGCTGATCAGCGTGGTGGACGTGACGCACGGGCGCGCCTTGCTCCGGCTCACCGGGCCGCGCGCCGCAGACCTGCTGGCCAAGGTCTGCGCGATCGACCTGGCCGACGACGTCACCCCGGACGGTGCCGCGCTGTGCACTTCGACAGCAAAACTGGTCACCGGTTTGGTACGTGACGATATGGACGGCGCACCCAGCTACCTGTTGCACTGCGAACGATCGTCGGGGCAGTACCTGTGGGACGCCCTGCTGGATGCCGGCGTCGAGTTCGGCATCACCACCGCTGGTTAGGAGACTCGTTCGATGGCCTTCCCGAGTGACCTGGAGATCGCCCGCCACGCGCAGCTGAAGCCGATCGAGGACGTGGCCGGCGAGATGGGCCTGGGCGGCCACCTGCTGGAGCCGTACGGCCGGGACGTGCTGAAGATCCGCCTGGAGGCGGTGCAGGAGCTGGCCGACCGGCCGAAGGCCAAGTACGTCGTTGTCTCCGCGATCACCCCGACCCCGCTGGGCGAGGGCAAGACCACCACCACGGTCGGGCTCGGCCAGGCGATGAGCCATATCGGCAAGAAGGCCACCGTGGCCATCCGCCAGCCGTCCATGGGACCGACGTTCGGCATCAAGGGCGGCGCGGCCGGCGGCGGGTACAGCCAGGTGGTGCCGATGGAGATTCTGAACCTGCACCTCACCGGCGACTTCCACGCGGTCACTGAGGCGCACAACATGCTCTCCGCCGTGCTGGACAACCACCTCTACCAGGGCAACCAGGCCGACTTCGACCAGCATCGAATCACCTGGCGGCGGGTGCTCGACGTGAACGACCGGGTGCTGCGCAACGTGATCGTCGGGCTGGGCACGCATATTGACGGCATCCCCCGGCAGACCGGATTCGACATCACCGCCGCGTCCGAGGTCATGGCGATCTTCGCGCTGGCCCGCTCACTGCCAGAGATGCGCGCGCGGCTGGGCCGCATCGTGGTCGGATACTCGCGTCACGGTCTGCCGATCACCGCCGACGAGATCGGCGGTGCCGGCGCGATGGCGGTGATCATGCGCGACGCGCTGAAGCCGAACCTGATGCAGACCCTGGAGAACACGCCGGTGCTGGTGCACGCCGGCCCGTTCGGCAACATCGCGCACGGCAACTCCTCGGTGATGGCCGACCTGATCGGCATCCACTCCGGAGACTTCCTGATCACCGAGGCCGGTTTCGGCGCGGACATGGGCGCCGAGCGGTTCTTCAACATCAAGTGCCGGGCCTCCGGGCTGACCCCGGACGCCGCCGTTGTGGTGGCCACCGTCCGGGCGCTCAAGGCGCACTCCGGCAAGCACAAGATCGTCGCGGGCAAGCCGTTGCCCGAGGCGCTGCTGCGGGAGAACCCGGACGAGGTGCACATCGGCGGGGCGAACCTGCGCAAGCAGATCGAGAACATCCGGCTGCACGGGGTGTCCCCGGTGGTGGCGATCAACGCGTTCCCCGACGACCACCCGTCCGAGCACGACGCGATCGCCGAGATCGCCGCTTCGATGGGGGCCAGGTCCGCGGTCTGCACGCATTTCGCCAAGGGCGGTGCGGGCGCCACCGAGCTGGCCGAGGCGGTGGCGGAGGCGGCCGACGAGCCGTCCGACTTCCACTTCCTCTACCCGGACAGCGCCTCGCTGCGGGAGAAGATCGAGACGGTGGCTACCCGCGTGTACGGGGCTGACGGGGTGGACTACGACCTGACCGCCGCCCGGCAGCTGGACAGCTACGAGCGCAACGGGTTCGGCTCGCTCCCGGTCTGCATCGCCAAGACACACCTCTCCATCTCCTCGGACTCCTCGCTGAAGGGGGCGCCGACCGGCTGGCGGCTGCCGGTCCGGGAGGTGCGCGCCTCGGTGGGCGCCGGGTTCATCTACCCGATCTGTGGCGACATGCGCACCATGCCGGGGCTGGGCGCCGATCCCGCCGCGCACCACATCGACCTGGACGAGAACGGCGAGATCGTCGGCCTGTCCTAGGCTGTCCGTCCGTGGATGAGCGCTCCGGGGGTTCGTCGAGATCGACACCAGGGCTGTTTCCGGGCTCGGAAAGCAGCTCTCCGGTCGATCTCGGTGACCGGCCGTTCCGGGACTACCGGCTGGGGGAGTACCTCGACGCGGTGGCCGCCCGGCAGCCGGCGCCCAGCGGAGGCGGGGTCGCCGCGGTTTCGGTGGCCTCGGCCGCCGCCCTGGTGGCCATGGTGGCCCGGTACTCCGCCGCGCTGGCCGGCTCCGGTGCGCTGCCGGGCGCCGCCGAGTTCGCCGCCGAGGCCGACGCGCTAGCGGCCGAGGCCGACGCGCTTCGCATCCAGGTGCTCGCCGACGCGGACGCGGATGCCGCCGCCTACGCCGAGGTGCTTGCCGCCTACCGGGCGCCGCGCGACGACCCGGCCCGCGCTGACCGGATCCGCGCCGCGCTTGCCGGGGCCGCCGAGGTGCCGGTGCGGATCGCGGCGGCCGGTGCCCGGGTGGCCGTCGCCGGGGCCAGAGCCGCCGCCCGCGGCAATCCGAACCTGGCCGGCGATGCGATGACCGCCGTGCTGCTGGCCGAGGCCGCCACCCGCGCGGCGACCGAGCTGGTGCGGATCAACACCCGGCTCGGCGAGCTGGACCCGGCGCCGCTGGCCGCCGCGCTGGCCCACCGGGCAACCGCGGTTGCGGCATGCCGGGCGGTCAGCCTGGATGATGAATCCAACTAATTGCCGATAAGGCAATTCTTTGACCCAGAAACGTAACCGGTGGCCGCTGCCAAAACGCGAGTGAGCCCTCCACACTAGGGATTCGACGCAGATCTCCCCCTTTCCGGCAACGCTATGTCCATGAGGGGTTTACAGTGCTCGGTTCGGTGCACCATGATGTACATCACAACAGGCAGGCTCGGGAACCCGCTGCTGAGGCCGGGTGGGCCTGACAAACAAGCACGCACCTACCGGCCCGGGTCGGTAGGTATTTCGGCGAGAACTGGCGAGTCAACCGACTGACTGACCGCACGAGGAGTTCCCGATGGCACCTGTTGAACCGGATCCCTCCGCCGGTGCGCACGCCACCGCAGAGGTGGAGGAGCGTCAGCTACTGAAAGCCATGTCCTGGTGGGACGGCTTCATGATCGCCCTGGCCAACCCCGGGTTCTTGGTCGCCGCGCTGGGCGGGTCGATCGCCGGGCTGGGCACCACCGGGGCGCTGGTGCTCTGGCTGATATCGGTGCTGCTGGGCAGCTTCCAGAACAACATCTACGCCGAGCTGGCCACTATGTTCCCGGAGAAGTCGGGCGGCATTGCGGTGTATGCACACGAGGCCTGGCGCCGGTACTTCTCGCCGATCGGCCCACTGGCCACTTTCGGCTACTGGTTCGCCTGGTCCACCGTGCTGTCCATCAGCGGGCTGATCTGCGGCACACTGATCACCGCCGAGTTCTTCCCCAGCGTGACCTTCGAGGCCAGCGGCGGGCATTTCCACATCGACCTGCCGGTGACCATCGCGATCGTCATGCTGCTGCTGGTCTGGGTGTTCAACGCCCGCGGCATCCGCTCCACGGTGTGGTTCTCCTACGTCACCGGGATCCTGCTGATGATCCCGCTGCTGGTCATGATGCTGCTGCCGTACCTGACCGGGGATTGGCACAGCGCCAACATGACCTGGGAAATCGGTAATAACGGCGGCATCGCCCTGGCGCTGACCTGGCTGTACTTCATGGGCTGGTCGGCCTATGGCTTCGAGGCCTGCGCCACGGTCGCACCGGAGTACCGGGACACCGCGACCGACACGCCCAAGGCACTGCGCGCCTCGGCGGCGTTCTCGGTGGTCGTCTACGCGCTGCTGCCGCTCGGCCTGGGCGGCACCCTGGGCACCGAGAAGGTGGCGGCGGACAAAACGGCGATTGTGTTCTACAAGGACGCGTTGGACGCGATCGCCGGGAATGTGTTCGGCGGCGTGCTGGTCGTCTGCATGATCGCCGGGATCGTGCTGACCATGAGCACCGCGACGCTGGATGGTTCCCGCGCCCTGTACGGCATCGCCAAGGACGGCATGACCATCAAGTGGTTCGGCTATTTGAACAAACACCGCGTCCCCGGCCGGGGCATGGCGCTGGATGCGCTGATGAACATATTCCTGGTGGTCTTCTTCGGGTCGGCCATTGAGATCCTCGCCGCGGGCAACCTGGGCTATATGGCGGCGCATTTCTTCGCGCTGTCCGGATTCCTGTTGCTGCGCAAGGACCGGCCGGCCTGGCCGCGGCCGATCAAGCTCTCGGCGGTCTGGATGCCGATCGCCGCGATCCTGGCCGCCGCCAACCTGGTTTTCATCGTCTGCGGCGGATTCATCTTCGCCGACACGTACGGCTACGGACTGAGCAAGACGCTGATCGGCGCCACTGTCCTGATCATCGCGCTGGTGCTCTACTTCTACCGGCGCACCGTGCAGGACCGGTTGCCCATGCAGTGGCGGGAGCCAGTCCCTGCCGTGCCCAGCCAGGCCGCCAACGCCGAGGCGGGCTGAGCCGATGGGCGAGCGAAGCGGTGCGGCCCGGACGGTCGCCGGACGAAGCGGGGCGGCGCGGACGGCCGCGGCGCGATCCGGGGCGGCGCGGTCCGGGGCGGCGCGTCCGTCGGCGGGACCGTCGGCGCGGGAGCGGCTGGGCGGCCACGAACGCCCGGGCACGGTGCACAAGGGCCCGCCGATCACGGTGCGCTGCCCCTGCGGGGAACGCCGCGAGCTGGCCTACGGCGAGGTGTGGAGCTGCGCCTGCGGGCGACGCTGGAACACCGGGCAGATCGACACCGAGCAGTACGACCGGTTGCGCCGGGTGCAGCTGCGGTACCGGGTGCTGCCGGTCTGCCTGGGCGTGGCGACCTCGCTGGCCGCATTGTTCTTCTTGCTCAGTCACAACACGTTCTCGCTGTTCCTGCTGCTGCCGGCGGTGCTCGTCGGTTGGGGGATGGTTCTGCGGCCGATCCACCGGCGCCGCTACGCGCGAGCGCTCGGTCAGCTGCCGCGATGGGAGCTGCGCCCGGAGTGAGCAGGTGAGCAGCGCGAACGAAGGCGACAGCGAGCGAGCATCCCGGGGGACGGTAGCCGGCCTGGGGGACGGTAGCCGGCGAAGCCGGCGGGGCGGGAAGAACACGGCCGGCGGGGCGGGTCCTGCACAGCGAGCGACAGCGAGCGAGGAGCGGAACGAGCGCGGAGCCGAGCATCTGAGCGAAGGTGAGAAGAGCTGGGCCGGGGGTCCGTTCTGGGGGCTCGGATCGGATTGGGACCCGGACTGGCTGATCACCGACCGGCACCGCGAGCTGCGGGCCACGGTGATCGAGCTGTGCGCGAGCGAGATGCGGGCCAATGCCGAGCGCTCCGACGACGAGCTGCGGTTCCCCCGGCGGAACCTGGAGCTGCTCGGCGAGCAGGGGTTCCTCGCCCTGACGGTGCCGGAGGAGTACGGCGGGCTGGGCGCCGACCACCTGGCGTTCGCCCTGGTCGCCGAGGCGATCGCGCGGTACGGCTGCGCGTCCACCGCGATGTGCTACGTGATGCACATCGCCGCCGTGCAAGCGATCATGCTGCGGCCCACGCCCGCGCTGGTGGACCGCTACATCCGGCCGCTGAACACCGGGCGGATCGGCACCCTGTCCTACTCCGACCCGCGTACCGGCGGGCACTTCTGGTACCCGATGTCGTCCGGCGCGGAGCGGGAGAACGGCTCGTTCCGGGTGCGCAAGAGCTCGTCGTGGACCACCTCGGGCGGGTTCGCCGACTTCTACGTCATCCAGACCACCAGTCCCGACTTCACCGGCTACCACGACCTGTCGGTCTTCGTAGTGGACGCCGACGTGGTGCTGGCCAAGCCGTCCATGTGGGACGCCATGGGCCTGCGGGGCAACCAGTCCGGCGGGGTCGAGGTGCAGGCCGCGCTGGTGCCCCCGGAGCAGCTGATCGGCCCGCTGGGAGACGGCGCCGAGTCCAACGACGAGGTGGTGGATCCGTGGTTCCTGCTCGGCTCGTCGTCGGTGTGGAACGGCATCGCGATGGGCGCGGTCGACATCGCCAAGCGGCACACCACCGGCAAGGTGCACGACGACACCGGGCTGCGGGTGTGCGACTACCCGACCATCCAGGACTACGTGGGTGAAGCGGTGATCGACACCAACGCGGCGCGGCTGGCCGCCTACTCGGTGGCCGGCGCGCTGGACCGGGCGACCGACGGCAACACCAGGGTGCTGCAACCGGGGGAGACCGCGCGGGCCGCGTACCTGCACTGGTGTTGGCAGCTCAAGTTCACCGCCGCGAAGAACGTCACCGCGGTGGTGGACAAGATGCTGCACGCTTGCGGCGGCTCCGGCTACCGCCGCGACCTGCAGCTGGAGCGCTACCTGCGGGACGGCAAGGCAGGCTGGGTGATGGGCCCGTCCAACGAGGTGCTGCGGCAGTTCGTCGGCCGCTCCGTGCTGCTCGGGTTCGAGGCGGTGGACTACTGGAACCAGACGGTGGACACCCGTGCGCTGGCCAACGAGACCAAGAAGCTGGACGCCGCCGGCAAGCGGGCGCTGGCCGAGCGGCTGATCGCGGAGGCGGGCGCGGCGGAAGCCGACAGTCGACACGAAGCTGATGCGGAGGACTCGCGCTGATGACCCTCGCCGCTGACCGGCCCCGGCTGCTGCTGCCCGGGCTGCTGCCCCGCGAACCAGGCTTGGAGACTTACCGGGTGCGACCCGGCGGGCTGACCGCGGTGCCGCTGTCCGCGGGTGACCGGCTCACCGTGATCGACCCGCAGGGCCGCCAAGCCGCCGAACTCACCCTGCTCCCCGCTGAGGCTGGCCCGGGGCAGCCGGCGCCGGCCACGGTGCTGCGCGCGCTGGCCGCGCGCGGAGCCTTCGATCCTGCGCTGCAGCTGTTCGCCGCCCTCGGCATGAACCCCACCGAGGCCACCGCCGCCCAGCTGTTCGGCGCGTGGTCCCCGGCCGGGGCGTCGGAGACGGTCACCGCCAGCCGGGACGCGGTCGCCGTGGTGGCCGCCCCGGCTCGCCGGATGAGCGTGCACGACGAGGCCGCGAACCCACCCACCGAGCTGCTGCTGGAGCTACGCCGCGCGGCGCCCCGGCCCGATGTCACCCGCGAGCTGCCCCCGCCGCTGGCCGAGCCGGTGCTGGACCTGCGCATCGACGCCGCCACCGCGACCAGCTACCAGGTCAAGGCCGGCCAGTACATCCAGATCATCGACGTGGAAGGCCGGCAGTGCTCGGACTTCCTGGCGTTCGGCGCGCGCCAGCTGGACGACGGTGTGGAGCGCGGCCTGGACTCCACCACCACCCGCTACTTCATGGGCAATGCCTACCCGCGGCCCGGGCTGCACGGGAAGTTCTACGACGAGGACGCCCAGCCGCTGGTGGAGATCGTCCGGGACACCGTCGGGCGGCACGACACCTTCGGGCTGGCCTGCAACCCGAAGTACTACGAGGACATGGGCTACCCGGGGCACATCAGCTGCACGGAGAACTTCAACAACCAGCTGCGTGGGTACGGGGTCGCACCGAGGGCCGGCTGGCCGGCGCTGAACCTCTTCTACAACACCGCGTTCGACGCGAACAACGTGCTGGTGTTCGACGAGCCGTGGTCCCGGCCGGGGGACTACGTGCTGATGCGCGCCGCCACCGACCTGGTCTGCGCCTCCTCGGCCTGCCCGGACGACATCGACCCGTCGAATGCCTGGGTCCCCACCGACGTGCACGTACGGGTCTACGACGCGGAAAGGACGTTCTCCATGGCCATCGCCCATCGGGTGACCCCGGAGGCGGACGCCACGCTGACCAGGGACACCGGCTTCGCCCCCCGGATCCGCGCGATCACCCGCCAACTCACCGAATACCGCGGCTACTGGCTGCCGAGCAGCTTCGACGGCCACGGAGCCCAGGAGGAGTACTGGGCCTGCCGGGAGCGAGCGGCGGTGATGGACCTGTCCCCGCTGCGCAAGTTCGAGGTGCTCGGCCCGGACGCCGAGGCGCTGCTGCAGGCCACGGTGACCCGCAACATCCGCAAGCTCTCGCACGGGCAGGTCGTCTACTCGGCGATGTGCAACGAGACCGGCGGCATGATCGACGACTGCACGGTCTTCCGGCTGGGCGACACGAACTTCCGGTTCGTCGGCGGCGACGAGTACGACGGGGTGTGGCTGCGCGAGCAGGCCCAGCGGCTCGGGCTGGACCGGGTGTGGGTGAAGAACTCCACCGACCAGCTGCACAACATCGCCGTGCAGGGCCCGGCCAGCCGCGAGCTGCTGTCCTCGATCATCTGGACGCCGGGCACCCAGGCGGCGTTCACCGACCTGACCTGGTTCCGCTTCGCCATCGGCCGGATCGGTGACCACAACGGCGTCCCGCTGTTGGTCTCCCGCACCGGGTACTCCGGGGAGTTGGGCTACGAGCTGTGGGTGCACCCGTCCGACGCGCCCGCGCTGTGGGACGCGGTGCTGGCGGCCGGCCAGCCGCACGGCCTGGTGCCGCTGGGCCTCGAGGCACTGGACATCCTGCGCATCGAGGCCGGGTTGGTGTTCGCCGGCTACGACTTCGACGACCAGGTCGACCCGTTCGAGGCCGGCATCGGGTTCACCGTGCCGCTGAAGACGAAGGAGGACGACTTCGTCGGCCGCGAGGCGCTGCTGGCCCGCAAGGCGCACCCGCAGCGCACCCTGGTCGGACTCGAGTTGGCCGGCAACGAACCGGCCGGGCACGGCGATTGCGTGCATGTCGGCCGCTCCCAGGTCGGGGTGATCACCAGCGCCACCCGGTCACCGGTGCTGCGCAAGAACATCGCGCTCTGCCGGATGGCGGTGCAGTACACCGCGCTGGGCACCCAGGTCGAGGTGGGCAAGCTGGACGGCCATCAGAAGCGCATCCCGGCCACCGTGGTCCGGTTCCCGTTCTACGACCCGGACAAGACCAAGCCCCGTTCCTAACCCCTGAGGGTTATTGGTCGCTCTGGCGACCAATACCACTCACGGCTCCTGACCAGCCCAGATAGCGGAGGATCAGCATGACACGTGTTGCCATCATCGGGTCCGGGCCCAGCGGGCTGGCCCAGCTGCAGGCGTTCGCCGCCGCCCGCGCCGCCGGGACCGAGGTTCCCGAGGTGGTCTGCTTCGAGAAGCAGAGCGACTGGGGCGGGCTGTGGAACTACACCTGGCGCACCGGGCTGGACGAGCACGGCGACCCGGTGCACGGCAGCATGTACCGCTACCTGTGGTCGAACGGGCCGAAGGAGTGCCTGGAGTTCGCCGACTACCCGTTCGACCAGCACTTCGGCAAGCCCATCCCGTCCTTCCCGCCCCGCGCGGTGCTCTACGACTACATCACCGGGCGGTCGGTGGCCAGTGGGGTCCGGGACCAGATCACGTTCAACACCGCGGTGCGCTGGGTGTCCTGGGACGGCTCGGCGTTTTCGGTCACCGTGGAAGACAGAGCGGACCGCACCTTCCGCACCGAGGTGTTCGACTACGTCGTGGTGGCCACCGGACACTTCTCCACGCCGAACGTGCCGGACTACCCCGGGTTCAAGACGTTCCCCGGGCGGATCCTGCACTCGCACGACTTCCGGGACGCCAGCGAATTCGCCGGCAAGGACCTGCTGGTGATGGGCAGCAGCTACTCGGCGGAGGACATCGCGCTGCAGTCGGCCAAGTACGGAGCTCGCTCGGTGACCATCAGCTACCGGTCCGCGCCGATGGGGTTCGGCTGGCCGGACGCGATCAGTGAGGTCCCCGGGCTGTCCCGGCTGGACGGGCGGACGGCGCATTTCGTGGACGGCTCTTCGCGGGATGTGGACGCCATCGTGCTGTGCACCGGCTACCAGCACACCTTCCCGTTCCTGGCCGATGACCTGCGGCTGCGCACCACCAACCTGCTGTGCACGCCGAACCTCTACAACGGCGTGCTCTGGCTGGACAACCCCCGGCTGATGTACCTCGGCATGCAAGATCAGTACTACACGTTCTCCATGTTCGACCTGCAGGCCTGGTACGCCCGGGACGTGATCCTGGGCCGGCTGCCGGTGCCCGCCCGGGACGAGATGGACGCGCACATCGACGGCTGGATGGCCCGGCTGCAGACGCTGACCAACCCGGAGCAGGAGATCGACTACCAGGCCGACTACCTGCGCGACCTGATCAAGGACACCGACTACCCGGCCTTCAATCTGGACCTGACCAGGGAGCACTTCAAGACCTGGGAGCACCACAAGGTGGAGAGCATCCTGGGTTACCGGGACCGCTCGTTCTCCTCACCGTGCACCGGCTCCACCGGCCCGGTGCACCACACCCCCTGGTGGTCCGAGCCCGACGACACCCTGGCCACCTTCCTCCGCACCGACTAACCGCCGCCCGTGGCCGCCGCCCGGCGGGTGCGCGCGGCCGCCCGGGGGTGGCCGCCGTTCTCCCGCCGCACACCCTCTCCGGGCGCCGCACACCTGCTGCAGCGGGTGTGCGGCGCCGGAAGAGGGTGTGCGGCCGCGATCTGTGCCTGGTTAGAGGGTTTCGGTGATGTGGGCGGCGCGTTCTACCAGGGGGTCGACGGCGGCGCGCATGGCACGGGGACGGAAGCGCAGCGCGGGGCCCTGGACGCCGAGTACCGCACGCAGGCGGCCGGCGGGGTCCAGCACCGGGGCGGCGATCGCGTTGAGGTCCTCCTCCCGCTCACCGACGGCCTGCGCCCAGCCGCGCTCGGCGACCTTGCTGATCTCCGCCGCCAGCGCCGGGCGGTCCACGATGGTCTGCTCGGTGTAGACGACCAGGTCGCCGTCGGGCAGGGTGCCGCCCCAGGCCAGGAAGACCTTCCCGGCGGCGGTGGCGTGCGCGACGCTGTTCCGGCCGATCTCGGCGACGCTGCGCACCGAGCGGCGGCTCTGCACGAAGTCGACGGTGAGCAGGTCGTGCTCGCCGGGCAGGGACAGCGTGGCGGTCTCCCCGGTGAGGTCGGTCAGCTCCTCCAGGTACGGGCGGGCCACCGTGCGGACGTCCAGGCTCTCCCTGGCCGCGCCGGCCAGCTGCAGGATCCGCACGCCGAGCCGGTACCGACCGCTGGACGGCACGTGCTGCACCAGGCCGGTGGAGGTGAGCGTGGACAGCAGCCGGGAGATGCTGCTGACGTTGATCCCGGTGCGCCGGGCGATTTCGTTGGTGCCCAGCTCGCCGCGCGCCTCGGCCAACGCGTCGAGTACGTCCACGGCCCGCTGGACGGCACCGACCTGGCGAGTGGCTGGCCGACCGGTGCGCGCCATAGTAAAGTCCCCTGCAGTACGTGGACATAGTGTTGCCGCAATGGATATTAGCGCGGTGAGCGATCGAACTCCACTCTCCGGCCACCCGCGGCGACCACCCGGTGTCAGGGGAGGCGATTGTCCGATGAGTTCAGCGGAGTCCGAGCGGGTGCGTTTCCTGGTGGTCGGGGCCGGGATCCACGGTCTCTCCACAGCCTGGCAGCTGGCCAGCCGACTGCGCGCCACTGGACAGGGCGACGGCCAGGACGTACTGGTCATCGACAAGGCCGGTATCGGGGCGGGCGCCTCCGGGGTGGCCTGCGGGGTGATCCGCAACAACTACTTCCAGCCGGCCATGCGCGAGCTGATGGCGCACTCGGTCGGGGTGTGGGAGTCCGACCCGGAGGCGTTCTCCTACCACCCGGTGGGCTACCTGCAGGCCGCGCCGGAGGCGATGCGCGCCGACGTGGAGCAGATCTACGCCGAGCAGCGGGCCATCGGCTACGAATCGGAGCTGGTGCTGGGCGAGCGGGCCTGCCGGGAATACCTGGTCGGCCTGTTCCCGGACTGGCGGGCGCCGGGCATCACCTCGGTGCTGCACGAGAAGCGCGGCGGCTACGCCAACAACGTGGCCTCGCTCAAGGGGCTCGCGGCCAAGGCGGAGGCGGCCGGGGTGCGGATCCGCTCCGGCGTGCGGGTCACCGGGCTGCGGATGAGCGGCGGCGCGGTGGAGGCGGTGCGGACCGACGCCGGCGAGATCCGCTGCGAGCAGCTGGTGCTGGCCGCCGGCCCGTGGATCCGGGACCTGTGGGCCATGCTGGAGCTGCCCGACCGCGTCCCGGTCACCGGCCCGGACGGCACTGTGCACCCGGACCAGCCGATGTGGACCTACTGGGCGCTGCAGGAGGGCACCCTCGGAGTGGACCCCAACGAGTTCACCGACGCCACCGGCGGGCTGCCCCCGGTGGTGCACATCGACTCCGACCAACCGCTCTACGACGACACCGACGGCAGCCTGGTGACCGATCAGATGTGGGGCATCTACTACAAGCCGGACTTCAACTTCGGCGGCGTGCAGGGCGGCGCCGCGCCGGTGGCGGTGCCCCACCCGGCGGCGCGGGTCCAGGTCGATCCGTACGGCACGCAGAGCCCGGAGTTCGCGGTCGGCGACGACTTCGTGCGGATGTGGACGTCCGCGCTGGCGCACTGCCACGAGCGGTTCGCCGGCTGCGTGGCCCGGTACAAGCGGGAGCCGTCCGGCGGGATCGGCGCGTTCACCCCGGACAGCTTCCCGGTGTTCGACCGGTTCCGGCAGAACGCCTACGTGATCGCCGATTCCAACCACGGCTACAAAATGATTGGTGTGGGCGAGCTGGTGGCGCGTGAACTGCTCGGGGAGCCGCAGGCGCTGCTGGAGCCGTTCCGGTTCGATCGGTACGGCACCGGGCGGCTTCACCCGGTCAGCAACTCGCCATTCCCTTGGAGCTAGCACAGAGCTGAGCGCAGAGCTAGCCCAGAGTGAGGGCAGAGCGAGGAGGTCGTGGCGTGCGGGTGCTGTTCGTGCAACACCAGGCGGACTGTCCACCGGGTCTGATCGGTGACCGGCTGATTGAGCTGGGCGCCCAGATCCACGTGGTGGACCCGAGGTCCCCGCTGCCTGACCCGACCGACTACCAGCTGCTGGTGCCGCTCGGCTCGGAGGACTCGGCGTTCGACGAGTCGGTGCCCTACCTGCGCGCGGAGTGGGAGCTGCTGGCCGGCGCGGTCCGTGCGGACGTCCCGGTGTTCGGCATCTGCTTCGGCGCGCAGCTGCTCTGCCGGGTGCTCGGCGGCACGGTGACCAGGGTGCCCAGCGGTCCCGAGGTGGACTGGATGAAGATCGACGCGGACGGGCCGGACCCGGTGGGCGCGGGGCCATGGCTCGTCTGGCACCACGACGGGATGTTCCCGCCGCCGGGCAGCGAGATCGCCCGCAGCGCGGCGGGCAACCAGGCATATGTGGTCGGCCGGCACGTCGGCGTGCAGTTCCATCCGGAGGCCACCCCGGATGCCGTCGCCTCCTGGGCGGTGGCGGACGCGGCGACGGTGCGCCGGCTCGGGCTCGACCCGGCGGACCTGGTGGCTCGGGTGCGGGCGGACGCCGAGGACACCCGGTTCCGGGTCGCCGAGCTGGTCCACTGGGTACTGGCAAGGACCGGCCTGACGTCGTGAGTGGCGATGGT
>DASWST010000203.1:0-6428 GCA_036402515.1 Pseudonocardia sp. | reverse complement strand
CGCCGCGAACAGCCGCTCCGCGGTCCGCCGCAGCCGGGTCACCGTGTCGCCGGCCGCCTCGGGGCCGGCGACGTCAGTGCCGGACAGCTCAGTGCCGGACAGCTCAGTGCCGGACAGCTCAGTGCCGGACAGCTCAGTGCCGGACAGCTCGGCACCGGACAGCTCAGTGCCGGCGACGTCCGCGCCGGTCACAAGTTCGCGGTCGCCGCCGTGAGGTAGTCGGCGAACTTCCGCTCGGCCGCCTCACGCCGGGTCGGCACGTGCTCGGTGGGCACCTCGGTGGGCGTGTACCCGCGCAGGATCCGACGTGCCACCGTCTCCTTGTGCACCTCGTCCGGGCCGTCGTAGATCCGCGCGGCGCGGGCCGACCGGTACATCTGCTCCAGCGGCAGGTCGCCGGAGAAGCCCAGGGACCCGTGCACCTGGATGGCCCGGTCGATCACGTCATGCAGCACCTTGGCGCCCCAGTACTTGATCATCCCGATTTCCACCCTGGCGTTGGACGCACCCACCTGGTCCATCGTCCAGGCGGCATGCAGGGTGAGCAGGCGGGCGGCCCGCATCTCGGCGGCCGAGGTGGCCACCCAGTCCTGCACCATCTGCTTGTCGGCCAGCGCCGAGCCGTGCGCGTGCCGGCTCACCGCCCGCTCGCAGAGCATGTCGAAAGCCCGCTTGGACTGGCCCAGCCAACGCATCGCGTGGTGGATCCGGCCGGGACCGAGCCGCTGTTGAGCCAGCCGGAAGCCGTCGCCCGGATTGCCCACCAGGTTCTCCCTGGGCACCCGCACGTCGGTGTAGATGATCTCGGCGTGCCCGCCGTCCAGGCCACCGGACCAGGGGTGGTCCATCACCGGGATGTCCCGCAGGATGTTCACTCCCGGGGTGTCCACCGGCACGACGATCATGGAGGATCCCTGGTAGGGCGAGACGTCGGGGTCGGTCACCGCCATCACGATCAGGAAGTCGGCGATCGAGGCGTTGGACGAGAACCACTTGTGGCCGTTGATCACATACTCGTCGCCGTCCAACACCGCACGGGTGCTCAGCATGGTCGGGTCCGCGCCGGCACCCGGCTCGGTCATGGAGAACGCGCTGCGCAGCTCACCGCGCAGCAGCGGGTGCATCCAGCGCTCCTGCTGCTCCGGAGTGCCGCCGATGGCCAGCAGCTCCGCGTTGCCGGAGTCCGGCGCCTGGTTACCGAACACGCCGGGCGCGTACCGGCACTGACCCAGGATCTCGTGCATCAACCCCAGCTTGACCTGGCCGAAGCCACCACCACCGAGCTCGGGAGGCAGGTGCGCGGCCCACAGCCCGCGCGCCTTGACCTCCTCCTTCATCGGCGCGGTGACCCGGGCGAAGGAGTCCCAGTCCAGGTCGAGCGTCTCCAGCGGAATGATCTCGTCCCGGACGAAGCCGCGCATCCACGCCAGCTTCTCCTCGAACTCGGGCTCGGTCGAGAAGTCCCACGCCATCGGGTTACCGCCCTTCTATCTGCGTCTGATTGGGGCATTAGGTCGACTGCACCAGAACGTACGGCAAGTGCATTAATTGTGGAAGACAACCGCTCGAAGAGCCGGTGACATCACTCGCGGGACGCGAGAGCCAGCGCGGGCTAGAGCCAGCGCGGGGCGGCGGGGACCTGGACCTGGCCACGCGGCCCCCGCGCGGCCAGGTCCTCCCCCGGCTCCCGGCCGACCAGCCAGCCGGTCAGCTCGGCCGCGGTGCCGCGCAACGCAACCGGAGTGGCGTCGGGTAGCCCCAGGCGCCAGGTCTGCTCGCGGTCCGTGGGCTCCAGCACCACGGACGGGCAGCCCTCCCGAGCGGACATGGTCGCGGCCACATCGCCCAGCAGCGCGTCCAGCACACCGTCCGGTAGGTCGGTCAGCCGCGCTCCGGCGGCCAGGTCCACCGCGTGCAGCCACACCTCGCGGACCCGCAGCCAGGGCACCTCGGTGGCCGGGATGAGCCGGCCCTGCGCGCTGAGCAGCGTGGTCTGCCAGGTCTTCTCGTCCAGTTCGTCCAGGGCGGCGGTCAACTCGCTCGCGGTGGAGGTCAGTTCGGCGCGCAGCCGGTCGGCCGGCAGCGCGGCGGATGCCTCGATGTCGGCGTCCCGCTGCATGGGACTGGTGTACATCGGCGTCTCCAGCCCGGTGCGGGCCCACGCCGCGAGCCGGCCGAGCGCCTCGGCGTTGCGGGCGACATGGCCGATCACGTGCGCCCGAGTCCACCCGGGCAGCGCGCTCGGTTCGCGCAGCTGATCGTCGTCCAGCCGGTCGACCACGCGGAACAGGAAGCTGGTGCCGCCGACCAGCCAGGACAGGCTGTCGCTCAGTTCGCGCGCGCTCATCAACATATCTCCGCTCGTTACTCGCCCCGGAGATCCTGCCAACTCCTGCCGCCGGCCGCTCGCTACACGGCGTGCTTGTCGGCTTCCCGCGCATTGCCGCCGATGCTGGCCAGTAGCTGGTCCACGCAGGCCTCGGCGGGTTCCCTGAGCAACTCGTGGGCCTCGATGAACATCTCGTGCGCGGCCGGCCCCGGCCAGCCCTCGGGTAGCAGGCGGGCGGGCAGATCGGGGTCCCTGGCCGGGAAATAGCGGTAGTCGTGCAGCAGCCGCGCCCTCTCCACAAGCGCCTCCGTGCCGTGCAGCCGGCGCGCCCGGTACCAGGACAACCGGGGCTGGTATCGCTCCAGCATCTCGGTGTAATCGCGGTTCAGCTCGCCGAGGCCCCAGCAGCGCGCCGCCATGTCCCGGTCCACCTCAGCGCTTCCGGAGCGCGCGTGGAAGGTGTCCATCCGGATCACCGGTTGATCCACGAAGCTGGCCCGCACCGCGTCCACCCGGTCGTGCGGGCTGAGCCACACCGAGGAGGACAGCGGCCCGAAGCCCAGCCAGTACAGCTTTTTGCGCAGCTGCTCGCGCAGCGCCCGTTCGGTTTCCGGCACCGAGTAGATCACCAGGTGCCACTGGCCGTCCCAGGCATCGGTGCTGCGCTGGAAGATGCGCGAGCGCGCGCTCTCCAGCTGCCGCCACCCGGTCTCGGTCAACAGGTAGCGGGTCTCCCGGCCGTCCCGTCGACTCTCCAGCCAGCCTTCCTTGCGTAATCGCCCGACCACCACCCGGACCGTCGCTTCCGGTACCGCGAAGCAGTCCATCAAGGCGATCAAGCCACGTAATCGAACCTCGCCGCCCCGATACCGCAAGTAGTCAGCAAAAAGATCCAGGACCAGACCGCGCGCCTTCATGTCTCCTCCTGGATACCGCCGCGCGCCCGAGGCACGCCGTTAGTCCCGGTCAGCAGTAGTGGTATTCGGAAGGGAGGGCCCCAGTGCCCACGCCGCACCGGGCCCATTCCCGGCAGCCGGATAGTTGCACAGCGTGAGGCTGTCTACGGAGCGTCACGGCCGGTGCGGCGGCCGGCTCCGCACCTTCGGGTTCGTTTCGGGCGACGGCCGTAACCTGACGTGTGACAGATGGGGCGATTGGGACGGACTCAGTCGCGCCGCGCGCGACGCCTACCGCCGGACTACCGTGGGACGTCCCACCAAGAGCAGGAGCGTGACATGCGGCTTCGCGTCAAGGCACGCCACATCCCGGTCCGCCTGTCCAGCGGCACCTTCATCCTCAACTCGGGGCTGGAGAAACGGACGGCTGACGAGCAGACGGCCGCCCAGATACACGGCTTTGCCAGCACCGCCTACCCGATGCTGAAGAGCATCGACCCGGCGAGCTTCGTCAAGCTGCTCTCCGCCGGCGAGATCGCGCTCGGCGCGGCGCTGCTGTTGCCGGTGGTGCCGACACTGCTGGCCGGGTTGGGGCTGACCGCGTTCTCCGCCGGCCTGGTCGGGCTCTACTTTCGCGTTCCGGGGCTGCGCCGGGAGGGCAGCCTGAGTCCCACCGAGGCGGGCCTGCCCATTGCGAAGGACGTCTGGCTGCTGGGTTCCGGGCTCGGCCTGGTGCTGGACGGCCTGACCGACGGGAAACCCACGGCGGAGGCCGCGACCGACCCGAGCTGAAGCTCAGGTGTCGTAGTCGACGGTCACCGCGTCGGATACCGGCAACGCCTGGCAGGTCAGCACGTATCCGGCGGCCAACTCCTCGTCCTCCAGGGCGAAGTTGCGCCGCATGCGCGTCTCGCCGACGGTGACCCTCGCCCGGCAGGTGCCGCACACCCCGCCCTTGCAGGCGAACGGCAGGTCGCCCCGGGTCTTCTGCGCGGCGTCCAGCACTGCGACCGAGCGCGGCAGGGTCAGCATGGTGGACCGACCATTGAGCACCACGGTGACTTCGCTGGTCTCGCCGTCCACTGGGCCGGGATCATCGGCGTGCCGCAGCTCCGGCGGCGGTTCGTCCACGTAGAACAGCTCGCGGTGCACCTGCTTGCGCGCCACGCCCAGCTCGCCGAGCACCGCCACGGCAGCCTCCGTCAGGCCCAGCGGCCCGCACAGCCACCAGTGGTCCACGTCCTCGGTGTCCACCAGCAGGGTCAGCAGTTCGCGCAGCTTGGCCTCGTCCAGCCGGCCGGAGAAGATCTCCGCCTCCATCGGCTCCCGGGACAGCACGTGCAGCAGGTGCAGCCGAGGGCCGTAGCTGTTCTTCAGGTCGGCCAGCTCCTCGGTGAACATCACCGTGTCGGTGCGCCGGTTGCCGTAGAGCAGGGTGACCCGCACGTCCGGGTGCGCGGCGAGCAGGCTGGCCGCGATGGACAGTACCGGGGTGATGCCCGAGCCGGCGGCGATCAGCCCGTGATGGGTGCCGGCCGCCAGCTCCGGGGTGAATGCTCCGGTCGGCGGTGCCACCTCGACCTCGTCGCCCGGCCGCACGCCATCCACCAGCCACTCGGAGAACAGCCCTCCATCGATCCGGCGCACGCCGACCCGGGGCGCCGCGCCGGCGGGGGCGCAGATCGAGTACGACCGGCGCTGCTCGGTCCCGTCGGCGCCGTACTGGCGCAGCGTCAGGTACTGGCCGGGGCGGAAGGCGTACCGCTGGCGCAGCTCGTCGGGCACGTCGAAGGTGACCGCGACGGCGTCCTCACACAGCCGCTCCACGCTCGCCACCCGCAGGGTGTGGAAGCCGCTGGTTTCCGGGACCACCAGTTCATCGGTGCTGGCCGGGGCGCTCACCCTCAGATCTCCTTCATGTGCTCGAAGGGCTCCCGGCAGGCCGGGCAGCGGCGCAGCTCGGTGCACGCGGTCGGGCCGAACCGGGAGAGCTCCTCGGTGCCCGGCGTGCCGCAGCGGGGGCAGCGCACCCCGGCCGCGGTCGGTGCCCCGAGGGTCAGTGGGATCGGCCCTGCGCCGACGCGCTGGGGAGCCCGACCCGGCGGCGCGACACCGGCCTCAGCCAGCTTGCGCCGACCGTCCTCGGTGATCCAGTCGGTGCTCCATGCCGGGGAGAACACGGTGCGCACCTCGACCCGGCGGTACCCCGCCGCGGTCAGCGCGGCGCGCAGGTCGGCGCGCATCTCGTCCAGCGCGGGACAGCCGGAGTAGGTCGGCGTGATGGTCACCGTGACGGCGTCGCCTTCGGTCTCGACCCGGCGGACCACGCCCAGGTCGGCGAGGGTGAGCATGGGCATCTCCGGGTCGACCACGGTGGCCACCACGGCGGCCGGGTCACTCAGTCCGGTGCTGGTGCTCACCATGTCGCCTCCGGGTGCTGGCGGGCCAGGCTCTGCATCTCGGCGAGCACGTGCCCCAGCGCCTCGGTGTGCACGCCCTGGCGCCCACCGCGCCCACCGATGGTGCCGGCCGGCGGACGCTGGGGGCGGCTCAGCGTGGCGCGCCGGAGTACCTCGTCCAGCACCCCGTCCACCTCTGCCCTGGTGTCGGCCGGATCCACGGCGACCCCGGCGGCGGCCAGCCGGCGCTCCACGTCGGAGGTGCGGAACAGCTCCGCCACGCTCGGCCAGACCCAGTCCAGCGCGGCTTGGGTCCGGCGATGCGACTCGTCCGTGCCGTCGCCGAGCCGGAGCGTCCAGCGGGCCGCGTAATCCCGGTGGTAGGTGAGCTCCTTGACACCCTTCTCGGCCACCGCGGCCAGCACCGGGTCGGCGGAACCGCGGAGCTTGTGCAGCACCGCCAGCCGCCACGAGGAGAACACCAGCAGCTGGGCGATCGCTTTCCCGAAGTCCCCGTTGTTGCCCAGCTCGGCCAGCGCCACGTTGCGGAACTCCGCGTCGGTCCGCCAGTAGGCCAGCTGGTCCTCGTCCCGGCCGGTCCCCTCCACATGCGCCGCCCGGGCAAGCAGCACCCTGGCCTGG
This sequence comes from Pseudonocardia sp., assembly GCA_036402515.1. Classification (GTDB taxonomy): domain Bacteria; phylum Actinomycetota; class Actinomycetes; order Mycobacteriales; family Pseudonocardiaceae; genus Pseudonocardia. The sequence continues at coordinate 162 of DASWST010000203.1, read as the reverse complement.
CCGAGCAGGTCCAGCGCGGTGTTGGCCAGCGCGACCTCCTCCTCCAGCTCAGGGGCGTTGCTGACCCATTCGGCCAACCGCTGGCTGTAGACCAGCGCGTCGTCGCCGAGCATCAGGCAGTACTCCGCCAGATCCGCCCGGTCCACCCCGGCCGGCAGCGGC
>DASWST010000202.1:0-15988 GCA_036402515.1 Pseudonocardia sp. | reverse complement strand
GAGCGACCCAGACGGGACTCGAACCCGCGACCTTCGCCGTGACAGGGCGACGCGCTAACCAACTGCGCCACTGGGCCTTGCGACGTACGTGCCCCCAACGGGATTCGAACCCGCGCTGCCGCCTTGAAAGGGCGGAGTCCTAGGCCGCTAGACGATGGGGACCCAAGCCCGGTTGGGCCGTGACCTCCAACGGCTGACCGCTGGGAGCGGAACAGAGCATATGTCAGACACCCGGCCGCGCTCAAACCGGCCCCCCGGAAAGCGCCCCGGCTCGGCTTGCTCACCCCTTCGATCAGCGGCGGACCGGCGGCAACTGGTCCGGTGAAGAACCGATCAGACCGAGCATGTCCAGCAGCCGCCGGCAGTCCTCGGAGTCCTCGGCGTTGCGCGCGACGACGATCCGCGCCCGATGGACCTGGTCTTCACTAACTCGGTATGCGTCCGCCGCGTTGCGCTGCGAGGGGATCGCCGAGGACGGAGCATCCCGGGCGTACCGATCGCCGGTCGCTTGTGCGGGCACCCTGCCCGGTCCACTCATTAGCGCCTCCCCGTCGGCATCCGGCGCGAGCGCCATCCGACGCACTAATCGGCCACCCCCGTCACCGTGACCTGCACGTTACCGACCGTACGCGCCCCCCGCACCCCCCTTCCCGGGTGAGCTGATGCACTCTCAGTGACTAAAGATCTAGGAAACCAGTACGAAAGGTCTAGCCCGGTCGGCACTGGGGGCGATATTACCCCCGAGAGGTATGCTCGATGACGTCGACACGAGCGGGAGGACCGCGATGCCGGGCTACACCGATCAGAAGGATGCCCACCTGCGGCGGCTGCGCCGAGTGGAGGGTCAGGTTCGCGGCCTACAGCGAATGGTCACCGAGGATGTCTACTGCATCGAGGTGCTGACGCAGGTCTCGGCAGCTACTCGCGCACTTCAGGCTTTCGCCCTGGAGTTGCTCACCGAGCACATGGCCGGCTGCGTGGTGGACGCGGCTCGGGCCGGTGACGAGGAGGCCGACGCCAAGGTCCGCGAGGCCGCCGAGGCGATCGCCCGACTCGTGCGCTCCTGATCGCCGGCGCATCCGCCAGCCCGAACGACTCCCCGCTCCGAACGATCGTCAGCGCCGACGACACCGCCCACGCCGAACGATCGTCAGCGCCGACCACATTGCCCAGAAGATCAATGAGACTTGATGGAGGTTCCCGATGGCCGTGCAGGCCGAGCACCGCACTACCGTGACCGTCACCGGAATGAGTTGCGAGCACTGCGCGCGTTCGGTCACCGAGGAGCTCGGCGCGTTGAGCGGCGTGCGAGCGGTTGATGTCACCGTCAGTAGCGGCTTCGTCACCATTTCGAGTGATCGTGAGCTGAGTGGTACGGAACTCGCGGGGGCTGTCGAGGCCGCCGGTTACACCCTGGCCGACTGACGCACCGAGCGGTCACCTCGTCGCAGGATCTCTACCGGGGCCGGCGATGCGGCGCGGATCGGATGGTCCACACCCCTAAAGTGCCTCCCCATGGTGTTTCGCGAACGTCGCCCGTCTCGACACCGCGCCGTGCCCGATCGCCCGGCCGACTTTATGCCGGACGTGGAGCTGGAGTCTTATCTGGCCGCGATTTCACCTGACGTGGACCACCCGGCGTCCGAGCTGACCGGGCGTTTCGGCTCGGCCCAGGTGTTCCAGGTACGGCTCCCCGCGCTGCGCATCGAGCAGCTTCGCCGGCTGGCCGCGACCCAGGGCGTGCCGCCCACCTCGCTGGTCGTCGACTGGGTGATCGAACGCCTGGATCAGGAGGACCCCGGGTTCGGGTCCCCGGTGCCGAGGGCGCCCCTTGCGCCGAAGGTGACCCGGTTCAACCCGGGCCAGCCGATCGATCGGACCGGCCGCACCCCGGTTGATCCTGGCCCGATGGCCACGCTCCGGCTGGACCGGCCGTCCACACCGCCGTCCTCGCGCCCCACCGGCACCGGCAACGCCCCCATGGGCCACGCGGGGATGGGCTACCCGAGCACGGGCAACCCGGGCATGGCGGGCCCCCTGTCTCCGGGCGCCCCGCATGCCGACCCGCTGTCGCTTTCCGACCTGCCGCCCCTTGCCGACCCGTTGTCACTGGCGGACCCGGTGAGTCCGCCGCGGAGCGCAGCCCACGACCGGACGTCGAGTCACTCGTCGAACCCATCGGTCGGCCGGCTGGACGCGCCAGCCACCCCGGTCGGCCCGCTCAACTCGCCGCCCCCGCCCGAGCCGGGTCAATCCTCCTCGTCCCAGACCCGCCGGCCGCTCGGTCCGCCGCCGGAGCCGGAACGCTCGCCGGAGGACGAGGCGGAGCCGAAGTCGGCGTCCAGCTCGGTGACGCCGATCTTCCGCGCCGGCACCGAGCTACCCGATCCGGACAAGCCGCGAGGCCCCCGCCACCGCGCCCCCGAGCCGGTGACCAGCCTGCTCACCCGCCGAAAGTTCTAGGCGGCGCAGCGGGGAAGCTCAGCCGCCGGCCAGGAACGGGCGCAGCACGGCGACCAGCTCGTCCGGCCGCTCCTCGGCCAGAAAGTGACCGCACTCGGCGATCGGCTCACCCCGCACGTCGTCGGCGTAGTCCCGCCACACGTCCAGGACCGGGGCCACGCCGAACAGCGCGGAACCTCCCCACACCGCCAGGAGCGGCGCGCTCACCCGCCGACCGGCCGCGTAGTCGGCGTCGTCAGCATCCGCGTCGTCCGGAAACGAGGCTCGGTAGTCGTCGAACCCGGCGCGCAGAGCTCCCGGCGCGGAGAACGCCCGGACGTACTCGGCCACGGCCTCGGGCTCCAGCCCGTGCCGGTTGTACGTCCAGCGCTCGAAGAAGTAGCCCAGGTAGCCGGCCACGTCCGCGCCGACCAGCCGCTCCGGCAGGTCAGGCTGCAGGTGGAACGTCCAGTGCCAGTACCGCTTGGCTACCTCCACATCCCACCGCCGCCACACCTCCCGGGTGGGCAGGATGTCCAGTACGGCTAGCCGGGCAACCTGCTCGGGGCGGTCCAGCGCCCAGCGGTGGCCCACCCGGCCGCCCCGGTCGTGCCCCACCACGGCCACCCGGTCGAAGCCCAGCGACTTCACCAGCGCGGCCACGTCCGAGGCCATGGTGCGCTTGTCGTAGCCGTGCCGGGGTTTGTCGGTCCGGCCGTATCCACGCAGGTCAGGAGCGATCACTGTGTGCTCGGCGGCCAGCGCGGGGAGCACCTTGCGCCAACAGTGGCTGGTTTGCGGCCAGCCGTGCAGCAGCACCACCGCCGAGCCGCTACCGGCCCGCAGGTAGTGCATGCGCAGCCCGTTGACCGCTGCCACCCCGGTTGAAATCTCGGTCATATCCGGACCGTAGCGATCAGCCCGACGGTTCGGCGCCACATTCCGGGCACCCGCCGGGGGCGCCCGAGCCGGCCGCGTCCCGCTCGGCGGTGAACCGGCCGCACTCCGGGCACACCAGGTGCAGCCAACAGACCGGGTCGCCACCCAGATCGGCGGCGCGGCTAGCCTCGTCGGCGCGCCCCGCCTCGGCGGCGCGGTCGGCCCCGGCGGCTGACGCGGCCGGCGGGGTGTGCTCGGCGTTCGTCATGGCAGCTCCATCCACCCACCTCTAGGCTCAGCATCGCATGCGACGAGGCGGCACTTGGGAGACACGATGACCGGGTATCGGGACACCTTCCGCGCCAGTATCGAGGACCCGGAGGGGTTCTGGGCAGACGCGGCAACCGCGATCGACTGGTACCGCACACCCACCCAGGTACTCGACTCGTCCAATCCGCCCTTCTACCGCTGGTATCCCGACGGCGAGCTGAACACCTGCCACAACGCGCTGGACCGGCACGTCGAGGCCGGTCACGGCGAGCGCACCGCGTTGATCTACGACAGCCCGGTGACCGGCACCCGGCGCAGCTTCAGCTACGCGGAACTGCGCAGGGAGGTGGCCCAGTTCGCCGGGCTGCTGGTCAGCCTCGGGGTAGTCAAGGGCGACCGCGTGGTCATCTATCTGCCGATGGTGCCCGAGGCGGCGGTGGCCATGCTGGCCTGCGCCAGGATCGGCGCGGTGCACTCGGTGGTGTTCGGCGGCTTCGCGGCCAAGGAGCTGGCCGTACGGATCGACGACGCGGCGCCGAAGGTGATCGTCTCCGCGTCCTGCGGCATCGAGGGCAAGCGGGTGATCGAGTACAAGCCGCTGCTGGACCGGGCCATCGACCTGGCCACGCACAAGCCGGATCGCTGCGTCATCCTGCAACGCCCACAGGCCGAGGCCGCGCTGGGCGAGCGGGACGTGGACTGGGTGGAGGCGGCGGAGGTAGCCACCCCGGCGGACTGCGTGCCGGTGGCCGCCACCGATCCGCTCTACATCCTCTACACCTCAGGCACCACCGGTAAGCCCAAGGGCGTGGTGCGGGACAACGGCGGGCACGCGGTGGCGCTGCGCTGGACGATGAGCAACATCTACGACGTCGGCCCCGGCGAGGTCATGTTCACCGCGTCCGACGTGGGCTGGGTGGTCGGCCACTCCTACATCGTCTATGCCCCGCTGCTCACCGGCGCGACCACGGTGCTCTACGAGGGCAAGCCGGTGGGCACGCCGGACGCCGGCCAGTTCTGGCGGGTGATCGCCGAGCACGGGGTGAAGGCGATGTTCACCGCGCCCACCGCGTTCCGGGCGATCAAGAAGGAGGACCCGAAGGGGTCGTTCCTGAACGACTACGACCTGTCCGGGTTCGCCTACCTGTTCCTGGCCGGTGAGCGGCTGGACCCGGAGACCCTCCGCTGGGCGCAGGACCTGCTCAAGGTGCCGGTGATCGACCACTGGTGGCAGACCGAGACCGGCTGGCCGATCGCGGCCAACCTGATCGGGCTGGAGCCGATGCCGGTGAAGCCCGGCTCACCGACCGTGCCGGTGCCGGGCTGGGACGTGCAGGTGTTGGCCCCGTCCGGCGAGCCCGCCGAGCCGGACGTCGACGGCGCGATCGTGATCAAGCTGCCGCTGCCGCCGGGGTCGCTGCCGACGCTGTGGAACGACGACGAGCGGTTCGTGGCCTCCTATCTGTCCGCCTTCGACGGGTATTACCTGACCGGCGACGGCGGGCACATCGACGCCGACGGCTACGTGTTCGTGATGGGCCGCACCGACGACGTGATCAACGTGGCCGGGCACCGGCTGTCCACCGGCAGCATGGAGGAGGTACTGGCCGGGCACCCGGACGTGGCGGAGTGCGCGGTGATCGGGGTGGCCGACCAGATGAAGGGCCAGGTGCCGCGCGGGTTCGTGGTGCTCAAGGCCGGTGCCGAGCCCGACGAGGACGAGCTGCGCGCGGAGCTGATCGCGATGGTCCGCGAGCAGGTCGGCGCGGTGGCCTCGTTCAAGGACGTGGCGGTGGTTCCGGCGCTGCCCAAGACCCGGTCGGGAAAGATCCTGCGCAAGACCATGCGGGGCATCGCGGACGGCGCCGAGGAACCCGTCCCGTCCACCATCGACGACCCCGGCGTGCTGGACACGCTGCGCCCGATTCTGCTTCGTTAGCGGGGTGGTTAGCGGTGTGGTTAGCGCTGCCGAAGTTAGGCTTGGCTGGCTGTTGCGGAGGGGCGATCAGGGGCACGATATGGCGCCATGAAGATCGTGGTGGACTTCGACCGCTGTGAGAGCAACGCCGTGTGCATGGGTATCGCGCCGGACATCTTCGAGGTTCGGGACGACAACTTCCTCTACATCCTCGACGAGAATCCGCCGGAGTCGCGGCGAGCCGATGTCGAGGAGGCCGTGGACATGTGCCCCAAGGCCGCCCTCTCCATCGCCGACGACGACTGATACCTCACACCTCGCCCCATCCGGCTTGCGGGGCGAGGTACCCCGTCGCAGGCTGAGACCGTGGTCATTGGCGACTCGGAAAGCACCGGCACCGCCTCCTCGGTTGGCACGGCGCCGCTGAGTTCGCGGGCCGCGGTCAAGGCGGCGATCGGGGCGGTGGCCACCACTACTGCCTCGGTGATCCCGGTCTTTCTGGTCGGTGGGCTGGTCGTGCAGATCAGCGACGAGTTGGGGTTCTCCCCGGCCGGGCTCGGCCTTGCCGTGGCGCTGTACTTCGCCGCCGGCGCGCTCTGTTCGCTGCCCGCCGGTTGGCTGGTGGAGCGCTACGGCGACCGGTTGACCAGCCGGGCCGGGGTGCTGCTCTCCGCGCTGTCCATGCTCGCGGTGGCACTGCTGGCGCACTCGTACCTGACTCTGGTGATCATCATGATGGTCGGGGCGGCGGCCAACTCGCTCGGCCAGCTGTCCTCCAACCTGTCGCTGGCCCGCCAGGTCCCCCGGCACCGTCAGGGTCTGTCGTTCGGAGTCAAGCAGTCCGCCATCCCGCTCGCCACGCTGCTCACCGGTGCGGCGGTGCCCACCATCGCGCTGACCGTGGGGTGGCGCTGGGTGTTCGTCGTGGTCGCCGGGCTCGCCCTGCTGGTGCTGCCGCTGGCACCGCGCGGACCCCGGCCGCCGATCCGGGCCGCCGGCACCGCCGACCCGCGCGCCGATCGGGCCACTATGGCGCTGATCGTGGTGGCCATCGGCGCCACGCTCTCGGCCGGCTCGGCGAGCGCACTGGGGATCTTCCTGATCGACTCGGCGGTGGCCCAGCGCATCGACCCGGCGACCGCCGCGGCGGTGCTCACCATCGGCAGCGTGGTCGGCGTCTGCGCCCGAATCGGCGGCGGTTGGCTCGCCGACCGGCGCGGACGCAACCACCTGGTGGTGGTGGCCGCCACGCTGGCCGTCGGCGCGCTCGGGCTGGCGCTGCTCGCCCTGCCCGGGATGGCACCGCTGATCATCGGAACGGTGCTCGGTTTCGGGGTCGGCTGGTCATGGCCGGGCGTGCTGAACTTCGCGGTGGTGCGGCTGAACCCGAAGGCCCCGGCGGCGGCTACCTCGATCACCCAGGCCGGCGTGTACCTGGGCGGCTGCCTCGGACCGCTGGTCTTCGGCGTGCTGGCCACGCACTCCTACCCGCTGGCCTGGCTGGTTGCCGCCGGCGCCATGGTCGGCGCGGCGGTCATGATCATGGTCGGGCGGTGGCGGCTGAGGGCCCACCCGTCGGTCCGCGCCGCGCTCTCCCTGCCCCAGTAACAGGGTTCAGCGGCTGACTCCGAGCTTCTCGGCCAGGGAGATCGCGTCGGCGGGGGCGCGGACCTTCACGTCGTTGTCGAAGTACACGTACACGTCGCGGCCCGCCCGCCAGCGCCGGATCTTCGCCGCCCACGCCTCGAGCGCCTCGTCGGTGTACCCACTGGTGTAGAGCTCGGCATCCCCGTGCAGCCGCAGGTACACCAGATCACTCGCGGTCACCTGCTCGAAGTACGGCCAGGTACCGGCCGAGTCGGCGACCACGCAGGCCACGTCGTGCTCGCTCAGCAGGCGGGGAAACTCCTCCCCCTGGAAGCTGGAGTGCCGCACTTCGAGCGCGTAGCGCAGCGGCCGGTGCGCGTCCGTGCTGGTCCAAGCCCGGCCGTCCAGCCGCTCGTCGTGTTTGCCGGCCAGCGCGGCGGCGGATTCGGTGTCCCTGGGCAAGGCGTCGAAGAACGCGGAGAGCACGGCCGGCTCGAACCGCATGGTTGGCGGGAGCTGCCAGAGGATGGGCCCGAGCTTGGCGCCGAGGGCGAGCACCCCGGAGGCGAAGAAGTTGGCCAGCAGCGTCTCGGGTTCACGCAGCTTCTTCATGTGGGTGATGAACCGGGGCCCCTTGACCGAGAAAATGAAGTCGTCCGGGGTCTGCGCGTACCAGGACTGGTAGCTGGTCGGGCGCTGCAGCGAGTAGAACGACCCGTTCAGCTCGACGCTGCGCAGCCGGCTGGACAGGTACTCCAGCTCGCGGCGGTGGGGCAGACCCGGCGGGTAGAAGACACCGCGCCACGGCGGGTACAGCCACCCCGACGTGCCGATCCGCACATCCCCGTCAGCCCTCGCTCCGATCGGCCAATCCTACGGCGGCGCCCGTCAACCGGCGACGCGCAAGCGCCCGGAACAATCCGCGGTGAACACGGGTCGCCGGGGTGGCCGAGGGGCTTGTACGTTGCTGAGGTGGAGAGCCTGAAAATGGTGACCGACTGGCCGGCCGAGCACGTCGCGGTGGCAGTGATCGACGCCGACGGCACCGTGCTCGGTACGCACGGCCCCCAGGACCACCAATTCCGGCTGGCGTCGGTGACCAAGCCGCTCAGCGCCTATGCCGTCCTCGTCGCGGTGGAAGAGGGCGCCGTCGAGTGGGACCAGCCGGCCGGACCGCCCGGCAGCACCGTCCGGCACCTCATCTCGCACACTTCCGGCCTGGCGTTCGACAGCGACTCGGTGCAGGCCCGCCCCGGTACCCGGCGGATCTACTCCAACACCGGCTTCGCCGTGCTGGCCGACACCGTCGCGAAGGCCAGCGGGATCGAGTTCGCCGACTACCTGGCCGAGGCGGTGTTCCAGCCGCTGGGGATGACCGCGTCCCGGCTGGCCGGCTCGGCGGGCGCCGGCGGCATCGCCAGCTGCGCCGACCTGACCAGGTTCGCCGCCGAGCTGCAGGCCCCTCGTCTGCTCGCCCAGGAGACGGTCACCGAAGCCACCCGGCAGGTGGCCTACCCCGGCCTCGACGGCGTGGTGCCCGGCTACGGCCGGCAGCGCCCGAACGACTGGGGGCTCGGCTTCGAGATACGCGACCAGAAGGACCCGCACTGGACCGGGCGGCGGAACTCGCCGGAGACGTACGGGCACTTCGGGCAGTCCGGCACCTTCCTCTGGGTGGACCCGGCCGCCCGGCTGGCCTGTGTCGCCCTCGCCGACCGGGACTTCGGGTCGTGGGCGATTCAGGCCTGGCCGGAGTTCACCGACGCGGTACTCGCCGAAACCGGCCGCGGCTAAGACCAGCCGCCGCGGCAACGAGCCGTTACGCCGCCACCTGTGTCAACACGGCGAGCTCCTCGCGCAGATCGTCGATGAGGGTGGCCACGTCCGGTACCTGATCGCGGTCGGCCACCACGCCGAAATCCAGCGAATCGAGGTAGCTCATCACCGTGATGTTCAGCCCCATCCCGTCGGTGATCACCGAGACCGGATAGGTCGCGGTGACCTTCGCGCCCGCCAGGTACAGCGGGAACCGTGGTCCGGGCACGTTGGACACCACCAGGTTCCACAGCGGGCTACCGCCCCAGCGAGTGGACAACGCGAAGCTCAGCCGGGCGGCCCTGGACAGCAACGCCGGCGGGATGAAGTGGTTGGCGTCGGCCAGCAGCGCGGCCGGCATGGCCTGCTGGCTCTCCTTCATCTCGCGCAGCGCCTGGTGGGTGGCGTGCAGCCGGGCGACCGGGTCAGGCTCCGTGGTGAGCAGCGGCACGGTCATCAACATGATCCGGTTGCCGTAGCTGCCGGCCTGCTCGGGAGTGCGCACCGAGATCGGGATCTGCGCCACCAGCGGCTTGCCCGGCAGCGCGTCCTTCGCCAGCAGCCAGCGGCGCAGCGCGCCCGCGCAGAGCGAGACGACCACGTCGTTCACCGTCACGCCGTGTGCGTTCTTCACCGCCTTGACGTCGGCCAGCGACACGCTGCCGAAGGCGAACCGGCGGTGCGCGGACAGCGGCCGGCTGAACGGCGTCTGGGGTGCCTCCAGCCCGCCGAAGCCACGCGCGTTCGACCCGCCGAGGCCCCGTTGCACGAGCGCGGAGATCCTGCCCAGCATCGGCACCCCGGGCACGGCCCGCAACGAGCGCACCTCCTCCAGGTGCGGCAGCGTGCCGGGAATGGCGCGCGCCACGCGTAGCGGGTACCCGGCCAGTCCGAGCAGCCCCCGACCGAGCAGCTCGAGCCGGCCGGGCACCCTGTCCCCGTTGCCCTCGACCCCGTCCGGCGCCGATACCTGGCGGATCTCCGGACTCAGGTCGAGCAGGGCGCCCAGGATCTCCGCGCCGGACATCCCGTCGATCAGCGCGTGGTGGATCTTGGTGAGCACCGCCATCTGATCACCGCGTACGCCGTGCAGCAGGTAGATCTCCCACAGCGGACGGGCTCGGTCCAGCGGCCGGGCGATGATCCGGGCCACCTGTTCGGCCAGCATCTCGTCGGTTCCCGGCGCGGGCAGCGCCAACTCCCGGACGTGGAAGTCCAGGTCGAAGTCCGGGTCGTCCAGCCAGTAGCCGTGGTCCAGCCCGAGCGGCACCTCGACCAGCCGCCAGCGCAGTGGCGGCACCACCGGCAACCGCTGCTCAATCACCGCCTGGAACGCGTCCAGGGTGAGCTGGCCGCCGGGGGCGGTCGAGGGGTCCAGCATGATCAGGCTGCCGACGTGGCCGGTTTGCCGAGGATTCTCCAGGGCGAGGAACTGGGCATCGACGCTTGTGAGCTGGCGCACAGCAGGAACCTAGCCGAGCCACGGCCCGGGAGGGCGCACTTTCGTGCGGGGCCGGGGCAGACCGGCCTCAGGACTGGCGCCAGTCCCGAAGCAACGCGGCGGTGAGCTCGGGCTGATCTTCGGCGATGTAGGTGTACGAGTCCGGGATGGCGCGCAGCTCGGCACCGAGCGCCCAGGCGTAGCGCTCGGCGTGGGCCAGCGGAAAGACCCGGTCCTCGGCCGCCCAGGCCAGCAGCACCGGCCGGTCGAACCCGGCGGTCAGCCGCTCAGCGGCCCGCCGGGTGTAGCGCGCCGACACCGCGCCGATCGCCTTTCGGCCGTCGTGCCGGATCTCCGGGCGCTCCAACACCGGGCGGACGTAGCTGCCCATCACGGTCGGCTCGATCGGCCGCCGGGCCAGCCAGCCGTAGGTGTTGTGCCATCGCCAGCTTCGCCGCAGCCGGAGCACCTGGTAGAGCGCCAGGCAGCTCAGCGGATGCGCGGCGGTGACCTTGAGCAACCCGAAACCACCGGGGGTCGGCGGCCAGCTGCTCTCCGGCGTTTCGCATGAGCTCAGCACCAGCCGGCCCAGCCGCTCCCGGTGGTCGGCGGCGACCAGCTGGCTGTAGGCGCCGCCGGAGTCATTGCCGAACAGGGTCACCTCGCGCAGGTCCAGCGCGTCCAGTAGATCGCTGATCAGCTGGGCGATACCGACCGGGGTGAGATCCGCGTCTCGGCGCATCGGCTCGGTGTGCGCGCCAAGGGGCAGGTCCGGGGTGATGCACCGGAACCGGTCGGCGAGCAGCGGCACCAGCTTGCGCCACAGATTGGCGTTGACCAGGTAGCCGTGCACGAAGACGATCACCGGCCCGCTGCCCTGGTCGTGGTAGCGCACGGTGCCGGCGGGCAGCTCGACCTCGCGTGGTTGACCCAGCCGGGGATCACGCCAGCGGGCCAGATCCGCCACCCTGGAGCTCACCGACGGGCGCCGCGCAGCCGGCGGCCGGTGCCGGGCAGCCGGCGGCGGGCGCCGGGCAACCGGCGGCGGCCGACCAGCGGGCCGATCCCGGACCGCCACCAGGCCGGCCAGACCGACGGGTGACGCAGCACCAGCAGGACCAGCGGCACCGAGTCGAAGAACGAGTCCCGGCGCAGCAGCGTCCCGTCCGGGCTGAGCCGCAGCTGGTCTATCGCGCGCAAGCTCAGTGGCCGCCCACCCAGGGTGGCGGTGAACCCCACCTCGATGAACAGCATCGCCTCCCGCCCGGACCAGCTGAGCACCTCGCCCCGGAAATCCGGCAGGAAGGCGAGCAGCCGGCCTACCTCGTCCCACCACAGCTCCCGGCCTCGGCCGACGCGCAGCATCGGCTGGGCAAGCTCGACGTCCTCGGCCAGGAACTCGTCCCAGGCGTGCGGGTGCGGGCGCTCCCAACCGGCGCGGAACGACTTGATCACGCGTTGGTGAATGCTCGGCCAGTCGGTCATCAGCATCCCCAGTGATCATGCAACGGTTACAAGAACTTTGCGAGGTACGCTAACAGCCGCCTGAGACTCTTGCAACTACTGCAAGAAGGGACGTATGGACCCGCGCAAGCGACGCACCATGGACGCCCTGCTGCGGGCCGCCGAGGAAACCTTCAGCGGGCGGGCGGTGCAGGACGTGACCGTCGAGGAGATCGCCGCGCGGGCCGGGGTCGCGGTCGGCTCCATCTACAACCACTTCGGCTCCAAAGCCGGCCTGCACGCGGCCCTCGTCGAGCGCGCGCTGGACACCGACCGGCACTACATGGACCAGGCCTACACCGCGGATCGGGGCCCGCTCGAGCAGCTCTACGCGGCGGCCGAGGAGTACCTGCGCTTCTACCTCGAGCACCCGGACTACTTCCGAATGCTGGCCTTCCCGGGCGAGCCCGGGCAGTACGCCGCCGGGCACGAGCTCTCCGAGCGGCTGGTGCGCGCGGTGCATGAGCAGAACAGCCGGATGGTGGAGGCGCTGCGCCGGGGAGTGGCGGCCGGCCAGCTGCGCGACATCGACCCGGAGGAGGTGGCGACCATCCTCTGGGCGGCGTGGAACGGCCTGATCAGCCTCGGCTGGCGGCCGGACAGCCTGCGCCGGGCCGCGCCCGAGCTACGCCAGCTCCTGCGCACCGCGACCGACGTGGTGGCCACCGGTCTGCTGGCCCGGTAACTAGGGGACCACCGCGTACTCGGTGAAGCGGCCGCACTGGGTGAACCCGAGCCGGCGGTAGACAGGTTCGCCCTCCGGGGAGGCCTGCAGCACGGCCACCTCGGCGCCCGCGTTCCGCGCGGCGTGCAGCGCGGCCAGGGTGATCGCCCCGCCGAAACCGTGGCGGCGGCTCGCCGCCCGGGTGGAGACGTTGTAGAGCCCGGCCACCCCGGCATGAAAGACCACCTGGGCCGCGCAGACCGGCTCGCGCCGGTGATAGCCCACCAGGTAACGGCCGGCCGACTCGGGCCGCAGCGCGAGCGGCGCGGCCAGCTCGAAGTAGCGGAGCACCCCTGGCGCTGGCGGGGTCCAGTTCGCCGCCTGGACCGCGGCGAAGTCCGCCAACTGCTCCGGCGTGGTCACCGGCCGGATATCCAACCCGTACAGCGGTGCGGCGTCCGGAAGGCCGGCCAACGAGCCGCTCATGGCGGTTTCGAACTCGGAGGCCGGCAAGCCGGCCGCCGCGAGCCGGGCGCCCAGATTGCGCGGGGTGGACGCCGGGCCCACCCACCAGGAGAACCGGCGGCCGGTGGCGCGCAACGCCCGCACCGTCTCGGCGATCCGGGCGTAGGCCGTGTCCGGGGTGAACCGGGCGGCGGCCACGATGTTGAACGTGTCGTCGTTGATGCCGCTGTCCGCGATCAGCAGGTCGTCGGTGACCGTGACGGTGGCGTCAGGCAGCGCGGGGTGCAGGTAGCTGACATGTTGGGCCAGGTTGCGTTCCATCCGGTCGAGCAGGTCCGCCGGGATGCGGGCGGCCGGTACGCCGGTATTGATGGTGCCGGTGTCCATGGCTCATAGCTGAGCACGGATGGTCTTGGCGCGCCGCCAGTTTTCCCGGCCACAATCGACTAGACGCCGTCCTCGTGCGCCGCGTGGCGGTGCTCATCACGGTGGCTGTGCTGGTGGCCGGCCGGCTGGGCGAACACGCCACCGGGCGTGCGAGCTGACCACCCAGCCGATCAGCGCAGCGGGATGATGGCGGTGGGGGCGTGCTCCGGGACGGTGGCCAGCTCCTCAAACTCCACGATGGCGTCCAGCTCGGTGCCCATGGAGATGTTGGTGACCTGCTCCAGCACCACCTCCACCACGACCGGCACCTTGAGCTGGGCGGCCAGCTCGCGGGCGGTGCGGAACGCGTCCGCCAGCTCGCGCGGGTCGCGCACCCGCAGCGCCTTGCAGCCCAGCCCCTCCGCCACCTTGACGTGGTCCACCCCGTACTTGCCCAGCTCCGGGGAGTTGACGTTGTCGAAGCCCAGCTGCACGCAGAAGTCCATGTCGAACGCGCGCTGCGCCTGGCGGATCAACCCCAGGTAGGAGTTGTTCACCACCACGTGCACGTACGGGATGTTGAACTGCGCGCCGACGGCCAGCTCCTCGATCATGAACTGGAAGTCGTAGTCGCCGGACAGCGCGACCACCGGGGTGTCCGGCTCGGCGACACAGGCACCCAGTGCCGCCGGGATGGTCCAGCCCAGCGGGCCGGCCTGCCCGCAGTTGACCCAGTGCCTCGGCCGGTAGACGTGCAGGAACTGGGCGCCGGCGATCTGGGACAGCCCGATGGTCGACACGTAGCGGGTCTCCGGGCCGAACACCCGGTTCATCTCCTGGTACACCCGCTGCGGCTTCACCGGGATCTGGTCGAAGTTCGTCCGCCGCTGCAGGCTGCCCTTGCGCCCGGCGCACTCCCGCACCCATTCGCCGCGTGCCGGCAGCTGCCGTGCGCGAGCCGCCGCCAGCAGTTCGCGCAGGAACGCGCCGGCATCTGAGATCACGCCGTAGTCCGGCGCGAACACCCGGCCGATCTGCGTCGGCTCGATGTCCACGTGCACGAACCGTCGGCCGGCCCGGTACACGTCCAGCCCGCCGGTGTGCCGGTTCGCCCACCGGTTGCCGATGCCCAGCACCAGGTCGGAGGCGAGCAGGGTGGCGTTGCCGTAGCGGTGGGAAGTCTGCAACCCGGCCATACCGGCCATCAGCGGGTGGTCGTCCGGGATGGCGCCCCAACCCATCAAGGTGGGGATCACCGGGATTTCCAGTAGCTCGGCGGCCGCGACCAACTCGGCGCTGGCGTCCGCGTTGAGGATCCCGCCGCCGGCCACGATCACCGGCCGCTCGGCGCTCTCCAGCAGGTCCAGCACCTTCTCCGCCTGCGCCCGGGTGGCGGCCGGACGGTACACCGGCAGCGGCTCATACGTGTCGATGTCGAACTCGATCTCGGCCAGCTGCACGTCGATCGGCAGGTCGATCAGCACCGGGCCCGGTCGGCCGGACCGCATCAGGTGGAAGGCCTGGGCGAAAGTTCCGGGCACCTGGCCGGGTTCGCGGACGGTCACCGCCCACTTGGTTACCGGAGCGGCGATAGCGGCGATGTCGACGGCCTGGAAGTCCTCCTTGTGCAGCCGGGCCACCGGGGCCTGGCCGGTGATGGCCAGGATCGGGATGGAGTCCGCCCACGCCGAGTACAGCCCGGTGACCATGTCGGTGCCGGCCGGACCGGAGGTGCCGACGCAGACGCCGATGTTGCCGGCGGCCGCGCGGGTGTAACCCTCGGCCATGTGCGAGGCGCCCTCCATGTGCCGGGCCAGCACGTGCCGCAGCTTCCGGTCCGGGTCGGCGGCGACCGCCCGGATGGCCGCGTAGAACGGGTTGATCGCGGCGCCGGGCAGCCCGAACAGGGTGCTGATGCCCTCGGCGCGCAGGATGGCCACCGCGGCCTCCACCGCCCGCATGCGGGCCATCAGCCGGTCCCGGGCTTGCTGGTGGTGCGCCCGGACAGCTGCTCGACCAGCAGCAGCAGCGCACTGTGGTCCAGCCCGCCGTGGCCCTGCGCGCGCAGCGCCCCGACCAGCTGCGCAACGGCCGCGCCGAGCGGGATCGCCACGCCGGCCTCGCGGGCCGCGGCGGTGACGATGCCCAGGTCCTTGTGGTGCAGGTCGACCCGGAAACCGGGCGTGAACTCGCGGGCACGCATGTTGGCGGCCTTGCGGTTCAGCACCGCGCTGCCGGCCAGCCCGCCGGCGAGCACCTCGGTGGCCGCCTCGGTGTCCACCCCGTGCGCCTCGAGGAATACCAGCGCCTCGGCGACCAGCTGGATGTTGCCGGCGACGATCAGCTGGTTGGCCGCCTTGACGGTCTGCCCGGAGCCGGCCGGCCCGACGTGCACGATCGTCTTGCCGACCACGTTCAGATATGGCATCGCCGCCTCCACGTCGTCCGGCGCACCGCCGACCATGATGGACAGCGTGCCTTCCACGGCGCCCGCCTCGCCGCCGCTGACCGGGGCGTCGACCACCCGGATGCCCTTGTCCGCGCCCGCCTCGGCGATCTTGCGAGCCACGTCCGGCCGGATGGTGGAGCAGTCGATGTGCAGCAGGCCGGGCTTGGCGACGGCGTAGAAGCCGTCCTC
>DASWST010000201.1:0-10519 GCA_036402515.1 Pseudonocardia sp. | reverse complement strand
GGCCGAGGCGTTCCGGCTGGTCGAGTACAACACCCCGAAGGGCTGCGTGGCCGCCTACTACCCGGAGACCAACCCCCTGGTCCCGCTGGACTCCACCGCGCTGGACAGCAACACCCCCACCTCCAAGTGGGTCATCGTCCGTCTGGAGCGCCGGGATGCCTGAGCGGGCCCAGGTCAGGCGTAGAGCACGCCGATGAGCTGTTGGGCGATGGTGCTGGCCACCGCGCGTCCGTCCGGGGCTGCGTTCAGGTTGGCCCAGACCGCCAGCGTGGTCTTCCGGTCCGGGTCGTAGCCGCAGAACGCCTGGAACCCGGGCAGCTCGCCGGTATGGCCGTACATCGGGCCGAACTTGGCGATGCCCATGCCGTATCCCAGCGACGCCGGGTTGGCCGGGTCGATGGGCTGGATGCTCTCCAGCCGCCTGCGCTGCCAGGTCGGGTTGAGCAGGGTGCCGTCGCCCATCGCGGTGGCCCAGGTGGCCAGGTTCGCGATCGTGGAGATGCCCCCGCCGGCCGCCCAGGTCCACGACGGGTTCTCGTCGGTGACGTCGTTCGGCTTAGTCCGCCCGGCGAAGGCCGCCGGTTGCTGGTCCGGCGGCAGGCCCTCGCCGTTCATGGTGGCGACGTTGGAGCCGTACTGGTAGCCGTGTGGGTGCGGCTGTGGAATCGCGATGGAGTCGGCGGGCGGCAGCGAGGTCTCCCGCATGTTCAGCGGGGTGAACAGCCGCGCCTGGTAGGCCGCCGCGAGCGGCTTCTTGTCCAGCTGCTCGATGATCAGGCCGAGCAGCACGTAGTTGGTGTTCGAGTAGTGGTAGCCCGTCCCGGGCGGGAAGTACGGCGGGTGCTGGTACCCCAGCGCGAGCAGCTCCTCCGGCGTCCAGACCTTGCCGGGATTCTCGTCCAGTGACTTGTTGAGCTCCAGCGACTCGCTGTAGTTGTACAGCCCGCTGCGCATCTCCAGCAGCCGGCTGACCGGGATGTTCTTCCCGTTCGGCACGTCCGGGCGGTACTCCGACACCGGGGCGCCGACGTCCACCCTGCCCTCCTGGGCGAGCTGCAGGATGCAGGTGGCGGTCAACGTCTTGGTGACCGAGCCGACCCGGGCGTGGTCGGCCATGGTGATCGGCTCGGTGCCCGCGAGCGTGCGGAACCCGTAGGTGGCGGACTGCTCACCGCTCGGCGTGCGCAGCAGCATGGCCGCGCCCGGGGCGGTCAGCTCCTTGGCCACCGCCTCGAACCGCGCACGCAGCGCCTCCGCCTGGGGCGGCGACGTGGCCGGGCCGGGGGCGGCTGGAGCTGGGCCGGTGGCGGGCGGCGCGGGTGGCGCCGCGCTGGTCGAGCAGGCGGCTGCCAGCACACCCAGGCCCAGCGCGGCGGCGCCGGAGAGCAGCGCGCGGCGGCCGATCGAAGGTGAGACCCCTGCGGTCGGAACATGGCCATCGGGTGTACGCGACGCGGCCATGGTTCACTCCCAGCGGGGTCGGCGGACGGCCCGCCGAGGTTAGTGCGCCCCGGTGTGACCTGTCTTACACAAATCTGCCGAAATCCACCTCACCGGCCGGGTTACTGGCAGCGCAGTTCTACGGTGCCTAGGCGGTCGGCGGAGGCGACCACCACGTCGCCGGGGGCGACCGGGACGGCGGCGGTGAGGCCGCCGGAGAGGATTACCTCGCCGGCGCGTAGGCCCTCGCCCTCGGCGGCCAGCGCGCGGACCAGCCAGGCCACCGCGGCCGCCGGGTGCCCGAGGGACGCCGCGCCGGACGCGGTGGTCACCACCTCGCCGTTGTGCTCCAACACCACGCCGATCAGCCGCAGGTCGATGCCGGCGGGTGGCACCGGGGCGCCGATCACGTAGCGGGCGGCGGAGGTGTTGTCCGCGACCACGTCGGCCATGGTGAACCGGTAGTCCCGGTAGCGGGAGTCCAGGATCTCCACGCCGACCGCGACCCCCGCCGTGGCGGCCAGCACCTCGGCGGCGGTGACGTGCGGCCCGGCCAGGTCACGGCCCATGGTGAAGACGATCTCCGGCTCCGCCCTCGGCTGGATCAGCTCGCCGGTCTTCAGCGGGGCGCCCAGGTCCAGGGCGTTCCCGGCGGCCAGGAAGCCGTAGACCGGGTCCTTCACCCCGACCTGGGCCTGCTTGGCCGGCGAGGTGATGCCCAGTTTCCACCCGGCCAGCGGGCCGGCCTGCTCGCGCAGCGCGCGTTGCACCGCGTAGCCGGTTGCCAGGTCCAGGTCCGGTGTGTCCTCGGAGAGCTGCTCGATGGCGATGCGGTCGGCGACCGCCTTGCTCAGCCGGGCCGCCAGCTCGGTCACGTTGGCCATGTCAGGACCCCTCCCCGGCTACCACTCGGACGGTGACCGGCCCGAGCCGATCGAACTCGGCGCGGAACACGTCCCCGGCGCGCATCGGCACCGCCGAGTGCAGCGCCCCGGTCATCACCAGGTGACCCGGTTCGAGCGCCACGCCGTTCTCCCCGAGCACGTTGGCCAACCAGGCCACCACCGCGACCGGGTCGCCCAGCGCGGCCGCCCCGGCCCCGGTGTCGATCAGCTCGCCGCCGCGGGTCAACGTCATCCCGATCAGCCGGGTGTCCAGGTCCTCCACCGGCACCAGCCGACTGGAGGTGACCACCGCGCCGTTCGAGGCAAGGTCGGCCACCGTGTCGGCCAGCTTGATCCGCCAATCCTGGATCCGCGAGTCGACGATCTCCATGGCCGCCGCCGCGCCCAGGATGGCCCGCCTGGCGTCGATCGTGCTGACCCCGGGCCCGGCCAGCCGGGAGCCGAGCACGAATACGATCTCGGCCTCCAACTTCGGCTGGATGAACCGGTCCAACGGGATCGCGTCGCCGTCCCCGTACACGGTGGACGAGAGCACCGGCCCGTAGTCGGGGGAGTCGACGCCGATCATGCGCTGCATCGGCTTGGAGGTCAGCCCGACCTTGTAGCCGATGATCCGGTCCCCGTCGGCCAGCAGCAGCGGTACCAGTTCGCGCTGGATGGCGTAGCCGTCGGCCATGCCCAGTGCCGGGTCCGCATCGGTGAACGGCGGGATCGGCACCCGGCTACGCCGCGCCTCATACAGCGCGCGGGCCTTCGCTGGCGCGTCGGTCACGGGCATTCAGCTCTCCTTACCGTGCAGGTGTTCGGGGGCCCATCCCAACCGGCGGGACACGGCCTCGCCGGCGTCGATCACAGTCTGCGCCAGCCGCCGGCGCGGCACCCCTCGGAATCGGGTGACCGGGGCATTCACGCTGATCGCGGCCACCACATCGCCGGTCAGGTCGCGGACCGGCGCGGCCAGCGAGGCCACCCCGACCTGCCGCTCGTTGATCGCTTCGGCCCAGCCACGGACGCGCACCGTGCTCAGCTCGTCGCGCAGCCGGACCGGATCGGTGATGGTGTGCCGGGTGAGCGGGGCCAACCGGACTCTGGCCAGGTACGCCGCCCGCTCCGGGTCATCCCGGTAGGCCAGCAGCACCTTGCCGGAGCTGGTGCTGTAGAGCGGCAGCCGGCGACCGAACTCGCCGAACAGGCGCAGCGAGTGCGCGCTGTCCAACCGCTCCACGTAGACCACGTCGTCGCCGTCGGCCACGCCGACCTGCACGCTCTCCCCGGTCTGCTCCCGCAGCCGGACCAGCACCGTGCTCGCGGCGGCGTGCAGATCCATGTGCAGCCGGACCGCCTCGCCCAGCTCGAACATCACGATGCCCAGCCGGTAGCGTCCGGTGCGCGAATCCTGTTCGACCAGGCCCTCGCTGAGCAGCGTGGTCAGCAGCCGGTGCACGCTGCTTTTGCCCAGCTCGAGCCGCCGCGCCAACTCGGCGACGCCAAGCTCCTCTTCGCGGGTGAGGAAGGCCTTGAGCAGCCGAGCGGCGTTGCGCACGGTGGACAGCGTCGCGTCAGACATCTCCGGCCGCCCGTTCTGTTCTGACCTCCGCCAGCACCGGGAAGCTAGGTCGACATCTCGGCGTCGTCAAGGACCCTCGGTGCGCGCCGCGCCGCGGTGAGGCAGAGTGTCATACATCCGCCGAGGATCCGTCGGTGCCTCGGCAATCTCTGGAGGAGCGTGCCGGTGACTCTGCAGTCAGACGCGGCGCAGTCGGACGCGGCTCGGTCGGCAGCGGCTCGGTCGGCAGCGGCTGGACCAGCCACCCCGGTGGATTTCTCGCTGGCGCAGCGCTACCGCGCCGGTACCGGGCCGGTGCTGCTGACCGGCGTGCAGGCGATCGCCCGACTGCTGGTCGAGCAGCACGCGGCGGACGCCCGGGCCGGCGTCAACACCGCCTCGTTCGTCTCCGGCTACCAGGGCAGCCCGCTCGGCGTGCTGGACAAGGCGTTGGCCGGCGCGCCCGAGCTGGTGGAGACGGCGGGGCTGAGGTTCGTGCCCGCGGTGAACGAGGAGCTGGCCGCGACGGCGATCTGGGGCAGCCAGGTCGAGGTGCCCGGCCGTGAGCGGACGGTCGACGGCGCCGTGGGGGTGTGGTACGGCAAGGCGCCGGGAGTGGACCGGGCCGGCGACCCGATCCGGCACGGCAACATCTGCGGCGCCGACCCGCGGGGCGGCGTGCTGGTGCTCGCGGGCGACGACCCGGCCTGCAAGTCCTCCACCATCCCGTGCATGAGCGAGCGGACCCTGTCCGGCTACGGGCTGCCGGTGCTGTACCCGGGCAGCGCGGAGGAGATCGTCCGGCTGGGTCGCTACGGCATCGCGCTGTCCCGGGCGTCCGGGCTGTGGGTCGGCATGAAGATCGTGGCCGACGTGGCCGACGGGGTGTGGACCGTGGACGGCTCGGTCGGCGACGTGCCGATCACCGTGCCGGAGCTGACCTGGGAAGGCCAGCCGTGGCGCTACGAGCAGGTGCCCATGCTGATCCCGCCGGCGTCGCTGCGCGCCGAGGAACAGCTCTACGGCCCCCGCTGGGCGATGCTGCACGAGTTCCTCGCGGCCAACCCGGTGAACAGCATCGAGCTGAACACCTCGGATGCCTGGCTGGGCATCGTGGCCGGCGGCAAGGCGTTCCACGACGTCCGCCAGGCGCTGCGCGACCTCGGGCTGGATGACGAGGCGCTGCGCCGCTCCGGCGTCCGGCTACTGCGCCTGGGCATGGTCCACCCCCTCCAGCGGGACCTGGTTCGCGGGTTCGCCGAGGGTCTGGACACCGTGCTGGTGGTCGAGGAGAAGACCCCGTTCATCGAGTCGGCGATCCGGGACGCGCTCTACCGGCTACCGGGCGCGCCGGAGGTGATCGGCTCGGCGGACGCGACCGGCGCGCCGCTGGTGCCGGTGGCCGGCGAGATCACCGCCGGGACGCTGGCCGGCCCGCTGCGCCGGGTGCTGCGGCTGCGCCCCGAGGTGGCCGAGCGGCTGGCCCCGCCGCGGCTGGCCACCCGGCCGGTGCTGGAGCTGCTTCCGGTGGCCCGCACCCCGTACTTCTGCTCGGGCTGCCCGCACAACCGCTCCACTCTGCTGCCTGAAGGCTCGGTGGCCGGCGGCGGGATCGGCTGCCACGCCATGGTGGCCACCACCGACCGGCCGGGCACCAAGGTCAGCTCGATGACCCAGATGGGCGGCGAGGGCGCCCAGTGGATCGGCCAGTCGGCGCTGCTGGATGGCCCGGCGCACATGTTCCAGAACATCGGCGACGGCACCTTCGCGCACTCCGGGCAGCTGGCCGTGCAGGCCTGTATCGCCGCCGGGGTGTCGATCACGTACAAGATCCTCTACAACCGCGCGGTGGCGATGACCGGCGGCCAGGACGCCGAGGGTGGCCTGGAGGTGCCCGCGCTGACCCGCAAGCTGGCCGCCGAGGGCGTCGTCAAGATCATCGTGTGCGCCGACGAGCTGGAGCGGTACAAGTCGATGGAGGCGCTGGCATCGGGTGCGCAGCTGTGGCACCGGGATCGGCTGGACGAGGCCCAGCGGGCGCTCGCGGCGGTCCCCGGGGTCACCGTGCTGATCTACGACCAGCGCTGCGCGGCCGAGTCGCGGCGGCTGCGCAAGCGCGGGGTCATCCCGGTCCGGCCGATGCGCGTGGTGATCAACGAGGCGGTCTGTGAGGGCTGCGGGGACTGCGGGGCGAAGAGCAACTGCCTGTCCGTGCAGCCGGTGGAGACCGAGTTCGGCCGCAAGACCCGGATCGACCAGACCTCGTGCAACACCGACTACACCTGCCTGAACGGGGACTGCCCATCGTTCGTCACGGTCGAGCTGCCGGACGGTGCTTCGGCCGCCCGGCGGGGCACCGGGAAACGGCCGGAGCCGCCCTCGGTGCCCGATGTTCCGTGGCGCCGCCCGGTCGGCACCGCCAACGTGTTCCTGGCCGGCATCGGCGGCACCGGCATCGTCACGGTCAACCAGGTGCTGGGCAGCGCCGCCGTGCGGGACGGCCTGGCGGTGCACGGCGTGGACCAGACCGGGATGTCCCAGAAGGCCGGCCCGGTGACCTCGCATCTGCGGGTCGCCGCCGACGCCGCCCAGCTGGCCCCGGCGAACCGGGTCGGCGAGGCCCAGGCGGACTGCTACCTGGCGTTCGACACGCTGGTCGGCGCGGACACCAAGAACCTGGAGTACACCAGCGCGGAGACCACCGTCGCGGTGGTCGCCAGCGGCACCGTGCCGACCGGTTCCATGGTGCGCGATTCGTCGGTGAGCGCGCCGGCGGCGGACACGCTGCTGTCCCGCATCGCCGGCGCGGTCCGCGAACTGGTCACCCTGGACGCCTCGAGGGCCGCGCAGGCGCTCTTCGGCGACACCATGCCGACCAACTTCCTGCTGGTCGGGGCCGCCTACCAGGCTGGTGCGCTGCCGTTCTCGGCGGCCGCAATCGAGTGGGCGATCGAGCTGAACGGGGTCGCCGTGGCGGCCAACACCGCCGCGTTCCGCTGGGGACGAGTAGCGGTGGCCGATCCGGCGGCCTTCGCCGAGGCCACCGGCTCCGCCTCGGCCGGATCCCAGCCCGTGTCGGCTGGACCGGCACTGCCCGCTGGGCTGGACCTGGGTGAGCTCGCCGGGGAGACCCGTCGGCTGGCCGAGGTCCGCGCCGCTCAGCTGGTCGACTTCCAGAACCTGGCCACCGCGCGGCGCTACCTGGACGCGGTGCGCGCGGCCTGGCGGGCGGAGCGCTCGATTACCGACGCGACGGCCTACAGCGAGGCGGTGGCCAAGGGGCTGCACAAACTCACCGCGTACAAGGACGAGTACGAGGTGGCCCGGCTGCTCACCGATCGCGAGTTCGAGCGGCGGCTGGCCGCCGAGGTGCCGGGCGGGACGAAGATGCGCTACCGGCTGCACCCGCCGCTGCTGCGCGCCGCCGGCCGGGACCACAAGATCGCGTTCGGCCCCTGGTTGCGCCCGGTGCTGCGCGGATTGGCCCAGGCCAAGCGGCTGCGTGGTACCCCACTGGACCCGTTCGGTCGCACCGAGGTCCGCCGGATGGAACGCGAGCTGCGGGACTCGTACACGGCGATGATCGCCAGGCTGACCGGCTCGCTGACCGAGGCGAACTACGACACCGCGGTGGCCGCCGCCGAAGCCGCCGAGCTGGTGCGAGGCTACGAGGGCATTAAGGAAGCCAACGTGGTCCGCTACCGCGAGCGACTGGCCGAGCTGGGGGTGGACTAGACTTAGTCTGGTCGAATACAATGCACTCGTGACGGTCAATGTCAACATTCACGAGGCGAAGACGCACCTGTCACGCTTGCTGGAGCGGGTGGCGGCGGGCGAGCACGTGGTGATTTCCAAGGCTGGCAAGCCGATCGCCGATTTGGTGCCGCACCAGGCGGCCCGCGTGGTCTTCGGCGGTTTGAAAGGCAAGATTAGCTACGACGACGACGCATTTGTCGATGTTGACCCCGACATCCAGCGCCTGTTTTATGGCGACGAGCATGCTGCTTCTTGATAGTCAGGTCGTGTTGTGGGTCCTCGATGACAGTCCTCGCCTCGGCCCGGCCGCCAGGAACGCCATCACCTTGGCCGAGGGGGTGTATGTGTCGGCGGCGACGGTCTGGGAGCTGACCATCAAAACCATGCTCGGTAAGTTGTCAGTACCTCCGGGGTTGTCCTCGCTGCTCGTCGAGCAGGGCTTTGTCCCCCTCAGCCTGACTGTCGAGCATGCCGAAGGCATTCGCGACTTCCCTGAGCTGCTACGTCATGATCCGTTCGACCGGCTGCTTGTTGCTCAGGCAGAACGAGCTGGGCTGCGGCTTCTCACCGCCGATGCAGTGCTACTGAAGCTCGAGCGCGACTTCGTGGTCGACGCCACTGTCTGACTGGCCGAGGTGGATATCGCCTCGTCACTAGCTCAGCGGTTGGTCCGACGGAAGGCCGGGACGAGGACGGCGGCCACCGCGAGATGCAGCACGGTGAGCGCGGCCCGGGTGCCCGTGGTGGCCCCCTCCAAGAAGATCGGCACGATGGACAGCAGTGCCACCGCGATGGCCAGCGCGGTCCAGATGGCCATCGCCCGCCGCCGGGTGAAGCGCTCGAACAGCGCGAGGGTGCCCCAGCCGAGCAGTCCGAACAGCGCGGTGAAGATCAGCGCGACGGGCAACGTGATGGCCGCGGTGCCCATCGAGTCGGTGAGGACGAAGTCCGCTCCTAGCGCGCTGGACACGCCCCAGAGCAGGCCGTTCAGCGCGGTGGCGCCGACGATGGCAGTGGCCCGGCGGAGGCGGCGCTGTGCCGCGGCCGAGCGGGTGGGGGTGGTCAGGCTCGCAGTCATGGTTGCCCTCCAGAGATGGTGTCCTGGCAGTCGAAGAAACTGTGTCCGCCAGATACTGTGTATGCTAGACACAGTTCTTTGGCGGTGACAAGACGGATATCAGCGGCACCGGGATCGGATGGGCTTGATGGTTCGGGCGAACGCCAATGGGTTCGAGGCGGACCAGAGCGCCGCCGATCTGCTGTGGGGCCTGCGTGAACCGCCCACTCGAGGTCCCCGCCCTGGGCTGACGCTCGAGGGCATCGCCAGCGCGGCGGTGCGCATCGCCGATGCCGAGGGGCTCGGAGCGCTGTCCATGCAGCGGGTGGCGGCCGCGCTGCCGGTCACCAAGATGGCGCTCTACCGCTACGTGAGCGGCAAGGCGGAACTGACCTCGGTGATGATCGAGGCGGCGGTCGGCGAGCCGCCCCAATTTGCCGGACTGCCAGGCGGCTGGCGGGCTCGGCTGGAGGAGTTCGCCCGCCTGCTCGGCGAGGCGTGGCGCGTGCATCCGTGGCTGCCCTGGGCCACCGTCGGCGACCGGGTCATGGGCCCGCGCGAACTGGGCTGGGTGGAGAGCGCGGTCAGCGCGCTGCGCGGCACCCCGCTGGACGGGACGGAGCGGCTGGACGCGGTATTCGTGCTGTTCGGCCACATTCGCAACACCCAGTCCATGTCCACCGCCGGCACCCAACCCTGGACCGCGGACAAGCGGCTCACCCCGACGATGCGGCGGCTGCTGGGTGAGCACGCCGCCGAGTACCCGGCGCTCAGCGAGGCCTTCCAGGTCTCCGCCGCTGACTCAGCCGGCGAGGGCTTCGCCGGGGGGTCGGCGGACAACGGCCGGGAGTTCGGGCTCCGCCGGCTATTGGACGGGCTGGAATTGCTCATCGACCAGCGCGGTGGACCGCTGCCGGAGTGAGCTGAGGCCGGTCACCCGGTCGGTTGGACCTGGGGCAGCTTCGCCAGCAGCATCTTGATGGCACGCAGGACGTCTGCCTCGTCGTGCCCGAAATCGGAGAGGAAGGATCGAAGGGCGGCGGTCAGCATGGCGAGCTCTTCGTCTGTGACCTGGATTACATGCTCGCTCATGTGGCTACTGTAAGTCCTGAGCCGCGTGGTGTATCCCAATTCACCCGTGCGCCCTGATCCTGGCAGGTCACCGCAGCTTCTGATAGTCACGTCGTGGCGCGCTGACCTGTGTGAGGGCAGGATCGGAGGCACGACCGAGGGGGACAGCCCTACCCGCAAGTGGGGGGTTGTTCCTCGGGACTCGGGGGAGTCCTCCCTCGATCGTGGCGGCCATCGGCGCCAGGCTGCTCGTGTACCAGGTATGCCGCCGAGATGCCGCTGACGGGCCAGATCGAGAGCGGCGCAGGGAGGAACTGACAATGTCCGGCCGTTCGTTGCGGCAAGTCCTCCGCTCCGCCCTGCGGACGGCGGCCAGCCGTGACCAGAACGCCCCCGGGCCTCAGCGGGCCGGCCCGGCATCGGAACCTGAGATCGATCTCGACGAGGCCTGCTCCGACCTGGCCCAAGTGGCCGTTCGCACGTTCGCCGATGGTTCCTGGCAGGAGCACGCCTGCTTCGTGCTTGTGTCCAGCACCCGCGAGGTGCGGACCGTCCCGTTCACCCATCCCGTGGTGACCCAGTTGTTGCTCCGGCTGCGCGCGTTGCCCGGGTTCGACGACAAGCAGTTGCTCGAGGTGATCGGCTCCCAGCGGGCCGAGCTGGTGACCCTGTGGAGAGCCCCGAAGCCGGAGCCGGCACCTCAGCCGGCCGACCCGCGACCAGATCCGCGGGCCCGACCCACCT